>NZ_LVDR01000009.1:0-201674 GCF_007636515.1 Shewanella sp. MSW | reverse complement strand
CGCCTACCTGACGAGACAGCAGGATGTGCTCACGAGTCTGTGGCATTGGGCCGTCAGTAGAAGCTACTACCAGGATTGCGCCGTCCATCTGGGCAGCACCGGTGATCATGTTTTTAACATAGTCAGCGTGACCTGGGCAGTCTACGTGAGCGTAGTGACGAGTTGGAGTGTCATACTCGATGTGAGAGGTATTGATGGTAATACCGCGCTCACGCTCTTCTGGAGCGTTATCGATCGCTGCGAAGTCACGCGCCTCACCACCGTAAGTCTTAGACAGTACAGTTGAGATAGCAGCAGTCAGAGTGGTTTTACCATGGTCAACGTGACCAATGGTGCCCACGTTAACGTGGGGCTTACTACGTTCAAATTTAGCTTTAGACATGGTATTGCCTCAATCTAAGATTTTCTGGTGGTGAAACCATATATAGTGAAAAAGTCCGATGCAAATGAATGTCATCGAACAGATTATAAAGGTAAAAGTAGAATTTAAGAGAGGCTGGTGCTGATAGGCAGATTCGAACTGCCGACCTCATCCTTACCAAGGATGCGCTCTACCACCTGAGCCATATCAGCATGCAAATTTGGAGCGGGCAGCGGGAATCGAACCCGCGTTATCAGCTTGGAAGGCTGGAGTAATACCATTATACGATGCCCGCGCAACCTACTTAAGGCTACCTACTTACCTTGAAAATGGTGGAGGGAGAAGGATTCGAACCTTCGAAGGCGGAGCCGTCAGATTTACAGTCTGATCCCTTTGGCCACTCGGGAACCCCTCCGATAAAATTGGTGCCGGCACCAAGAGTCGAACTCGGGACCTACTGATTACAAGTCAGTTGCTCTACCAACTGAGCTATGCCGGCACTTCATTTCGGTAGCGGATATTAGGTAAATGTTGGGGCGAGTGCAATAGGAAATTGGTTTTTTTTCGCAAAAAACCCCTGAGTGGCGTTTTTTTACCCTGACAATGCGTAGCGATTAGACTTCCCCTTAGCCCTCTGTACACGGGATAAACAATTCGGTCCGGCATAGGGATTTTTTATTGTTCATGAATAATTCATGGTGTACTGTGCCTTGCCTGAGCAGAGGAAATCAGATGACAACAGCCAACTCAATTCAACAGGCATTGTATATGCCTTTTCACCGCCAGCAATGGGCCGAACTTCGTGAGTCTGTGCCTTTGACCTTGAGCGAAACCGAATTGAAGAAGCTGCGAGGGATTAACGAAAAGGTTTCCCTCACAGAAGTCACCGACATCTATCTGCCCCTCAGCCGTCTGCTTAATTTGATTGTTGGCGCCAAGCAGCAAAGAGGTTTGGTGTTAAATGAATTTTTGGGGCAAACTCCGGCCAAGAGCCCATATATTATCAGTATTGCCGGCAGTGTCGCCGTAGGGAAAAGCACCACAGCTCGTATATTGCAGGCACTGTTGAGCCATTGGCCCGAACATCCCAAGGTCGATCTGATCACCACTGATGGGTTTCTCTACCCCTTGGCAGAGCTGAAACAAAAAGGATTATTACAGCGTAAGGGATTTCCGGAAAGCTATGACATGAAACTCTTGGTGGAGTTTATCGCCGCCATCAAGTCAGGCGCCGAATTGGTCGAGGCTCCGCTATATTCCCACATCAGTTACGACAGGCTTCCCGAAGTGCAACAGGTCAGACAGCCAGATATTTTGATCTTGGAAGGCTTGAATGTACTGCAGACAGAGCTGGATTCTCCTGTGAGTATCAAGCGGCCTTTTGTCTCTGATTTCGTAGACTTCTCTATCTATGTAGATGCCGATGAATCACTGCTGAAACATTGGTATATAGATAGGTTCCTGCAGTTCCGGCATACGGCGTTTGCCAATGAGCGCTCCTATTTTCACCACTACGCCAAGCTGAGCGATGCCGAAGCTGAACATATAGCCGCCAATATCTGGGACACCATCAACGGCCCGAACCTGAATCTGAATATTGAGCCCACCCGCGAGCGGGCACATCTTATTCTGAAAAAGGGTCAGGACCACTTGATGGATCAAGTGCTGCTGCGAAAATAATCAAGCGCCGCGTAAACTGATTTCCCCACCAACAAAATGCTGTGTGCCTGTATCTGTCTGCAGGATAACACCGCCTTGCTCATCCACTCCAAGGTAGTGGCCGTTAATCTGTTGCTCACCCAGTAGCAGTTTGACCTGTTGACCGGCAAAGATATCGGCACTCTGCCACCTGCTGCTGAATGCTGCCAATCCTTGAGTTTCAAACAGCTTGAGATCTTTCAATAACTGTTGGTGAAGCTTGATAGCCAACTCAGTCTTGTTCGGCATAGATTCAAGCCCACTGAGATCGCTCCAGGGTTGATCCAGTTGTTCACCCAGTTCAGCAGGCATAGCCATATTCAAGCCTATCCCGATCACCAGATCGCATTCACTGTCGGCAGTCCCGGTCATTTCAATCAGTACACCGGCAAGTTTACGCCCATCGAGATAGATATCGTTGGGCCACTTCACTCCCAAACCGGCAATACCGAAAGACTCCAACACACTAACCAGTGAACAGGCAACCACCAGACTTAAGCCCATCGCCTGGGAAAGACCTTGAGAGAACTGCCAGTACATAGAGAAATAGAGGTGACTGCCGTAGGGCGACAACCACTGGCGTCCTCTACGTCCTCGTCCAGCCGATTGATACTCGGCAATACAGAGATCGCCATTACTCAATTCATCGACATGGTTGAGCAGAAAGGTGTTGGTACCAGCCAACTCATCAAAGTAAAAACAGCGGTTATCTATAGCGGAGAGTAAGCGCGGCTTGTCGATAAGATGCAAACTTCTAGCTAACTTATAACCTTTACCTTTCACGCTGAAGATATCGATCCCAAAGGCGGCCAAGGCGCTGATATGCTTGCTGACGGCGGTACGGCTGATACCGAGCTGTTCGGCCAGTATCTCGCCGGAGACAAACTCACCCTGCTGCAACAGCTGTAATATTTCCCGCTTGCGCTTCCACTGTTCGCTCATCGTCAGAGACTCCTCTCTCCTGTTGCCGCAAAAATTCGCGGCTCGGGTAGTAATTCAACACCGAAAAGCGCTTGCACTTGCCGGATAATTTCCCGCGCCAAATTGGCCACATCTTCACCGCTGGCGCCGCCTTTATTCACCAGAACCAAGGCTTGCTTATCATGAACTGCGGCTGCTCCCATCTGGAAACCTTTCAAACCTGCCTTATCGATAAGCCAGCCTGCGGCCAGCTTAACCCTTCCATCTTGCTGAGCATAACCCACCAGATCAGGAAAGCGTTCGGCCAACTTAAGATAGTCGGCAGCAGTAACCACAGGATTCTTGAAAAAGCTACCGGCATTGCCAAGCACTGCAGGATCCGGCAGTTTTTCCTGACGAACCTGACATACCTGCTCAAAAATCATAGGCGCGGTCACCTCTGTCTCTTCAGCAAGTGATTGCAACGGCCCATAACTCAGTTTGGGCTGCCAATCTTTAGGCAGTTTCAAACCGACAGAGGTGATCACAGCCCTGCCCTTGAGTTCACTTTTGAAAATTGACTCTCGATAGCCAAAACCACAATCAGCGGCCTCGAGGCGAGTTAGCGCACCGGTTTGCAGATCCAGATACTCAACCCAGTCACATACCTGGCACAGTTCAACCCCATAGGCACCTATGTTTTGAATAGGCGCTGCGCCAACCGTGCCCGGGATCAGAGCCATATTCTCAAGTCCCGGCATCCCCAGTTTAAGCGTTTCACAAACCAAATCGTGCCAGTTTTCACCGGCGGCAACCTTTAAATAGAAATGTGTTTGGTCCTCACTGACCTCGATTCCCTTGGTAGCGATTTGAATCACTGTCCCTTGATAATCCTCAAGCAATAATAGATTACTGCCGCCACCGAGGATCAGCATTGGGACATCATCATCCTTGTGCTGCATACAAGCCCGGACAAGCTCAACGGTAGAGCTCACTCTGATGAGTTCCCGGCAATAACAATTGATTCCAAAAGTGTTCAAGGATTTAAGGGAGTGGACTAGGGCTGGCATCTAAAGCTTTCACTGCAAATAAAAGCAGCATTGTAACGGGATTAACCGACTATTTCAGCCTTCAGCGGTTAAACATACTCAAACAAGTCAATCGTCTACCCAATAGGACTGATATCGCACTTTAGCGTTCAACAGGAAATTCATTAGGGGGACTATGATGTAGCGACCATAGTGGTAAAAAGCTTCCGGTATTATGGCAGGCAATTGCAGATTAGCTTTACCGGGAATGTGTCTGAATCACTATGCTCCAAGCAAGACAGTCAAACAACAAGAGAGCGTTGTTTGACTGCCATGAAAGGGTTAACCCCCGAAACCGACATCCTTGATATCGACCCGGGTCACTTCGCCATACTTGGCTGCTATCGGGGCTATCTTGTCACCGCTGCCAATCAGCACCATCTGCAACTTATCCTTGGGGAAGTAGTTGTCGACCAACTGCTTGGTCTGCGCCAGAGTCAGTCCATCCACCCGTTGCTGGAATTGATTGATATAGGACTCATCAAAACCGTACAGGTACATGTCTGACAGCAGACCTGCCAACTGGCCACTGGTTTCAAACTTGGGTGGGAACTGGCCTTTGACGTAGGCCTTGGCCGAATCCAGAGTCTGCTGATCTATCCCTTTCTGCCACAGGCGACTGTAGGTCTTGAGTGCCAAGTCAATGGCTTCCTCTGTCGTAGCCGACTTGGTGAAAGTACTGATCATAAACACCCCTGAGTCACGATAGGGGACGAAACCCGAGCGCGCGCCATAGGTTAAACCGGCATTCACCCTCAGCTCATCATTGAGCCAGGAGGTAAAACGGCCACCGAGTATGGTGTTGACCACAGTCAGGCCCACATAATCAGGGTTATCCTGAGTCACACCCAGGCCACCTATGGTGAAGGTGGTCTCTATCGCGTCCGACTTATCCACCAGCAAGACTCGGCTGGCAGACAGAGTCGGCAGCCCCTGCTTGAGGTCGACGGCACGCAGCGATTCGCTGTTGCTCCATTGACCGAATGCCGCCTGCAGCTTGGCCTTCATCTGCGCCGGGTCGAAATCACCCACCACGCTGATAGCGGTATTGGCCGGTTGATAGTAGCCCTTGTGGAAGGCTCTCAACTGGTTGACCGTCAACTGGGACACAGACTCACTGGTTCCCGAACTGGCATTGCCATAAGGATGCTGACCGAAGACCAACTTGTTGAAGTAGCGCCCAATCACGGACTTGGGACTCTCTTTCTCCTGCGCCAGCTCGGCGACTCTGCGACTCTTGAGTTTATCAAACTCGCTGGTCTCAAAGTCGGGACGGGTCAGCACATCGGCAAACAATCCCAGCATGGTATCGACATCTTTGGCCATAAAATCGGCACTGAGGTAACTGCCCTCACGGCCGGCATCAGCATTCAGACTGGCACCGAGAAAGTCCACCTCCTGCTCTATGCTGGCCTTGGTGCGACCGGCGGCGCCGAGCAACAAGCCCTGAGCCGTCACCGCTGCCACACCGGCTGTGGTGTCATTGACGCTGCCGACTTTCACCACGGCGTTCAGGGTGATCAGCGGCACCTCTTTCTGCGGCATCAGCATCAGCGTCAGGCCGTTATCCAGAGTGACTCTTTCATATGTTGGCAATACAAAGTGGCCGGTATCCTGGCTCACCTTCACCTGGGTAGACTGACAACCTGAAACCATCAAGGCTGCGGCAATGGCCACAGCGCCCAGAGAGGCCTTGAGAGAAAAAACCTTGCTCATTGATCCGCCTCCTCTTGTGCAGCCAGTACCCCCACAGTGCGGTTGGCACGGCGCAGGTATGTTTCTGCCACCCTTTGAATGTCGGCCACTGTGACCTGGTTATAGGCATCCGGCGCCTGGAACAGCTTGTCGAAACTACCGAAATAAAGTTCGTAGGTGCCCAGGGTATTGGCCTTGCCATTGATGGTTTCCATACTGCGATAGAAATCCATCAGCTTGATATTTTTTGCTTTTTCCAACTCTTCAACCTTAATGCCGTCACGGGCAATACGGTTGACCTCTTCGATCAATGCCTGCTCCAGAGTGGTGGCGCTGACACCTGGGGCCGCCACCCCAAGGATATACAACAGGTTGGGGTCAAAAGACATAGGCATATAAGTCTCGGCGGCAATCGCCAACTGCTTGTCCACCAAAGCCTTGTAGAGGCGCGAGCTGTTGCCTTCACTCAGAATCGAGGTCAGCAGATCCAGCGCGTAATAGTCTTTATTGGTGGTGGCCGGTACGTGGTAGGCCAGCATGATATTGGGCGTGCTGACTGACTCTTTCTTGACGAAGACCCGTCGTTCCCCTTTTTGCAGCGGCTCGACTGTCTTCACCGCCTTGGGTGGCTCTTGCGCCGGGATAGGGCCAAAGTAACGCTGGGCCAGACGCTTGACCTCGGCCAGCTTAACGTCACCGGCAATCACCACCACCGCATTGTTGGGGGCATAGTAGGTCTTGTGATACTGCACCAGATCTTCCAAGGTCCAGGCCGCAATATCAGATTCATGGCCAATCACTGACCAGCTATAGGGATGCGCCCTGAAGGCCACACCTTTTACCTCTTCCTGCAGGGTTCGCCAGTTGGAGTTTTCCAGCCCCGTGGTACGCTCGGAGGCAACTACGCCGCGCTCACTCTCTACCATCTCGGCATTGATATCCAGCGCCGCAATCCGATCGGCTTCCAGATCAAAAATGGTTTCCAGAGCATTGGAAGGGAACCAGTCGGTATAAACGGTCACGTTTTCAGTAGTGTAGGCGTTGTTGGCGCCACCGGCCGCTTCCATGGTGCGGTCAAACATCTTGGGGCCGTATTTCTTGGAGCCATTGAACATCATATGCTCGAAGAAGTGGGAGATCCCTGTGATCCCGGGCACCTCGTTGCGTGAGCCCACCTTCCAAAACAGATACATGTTGGCATTGGGAATGGATGAGTCTTCCAATACCATGATTTTCATGCCGTTATTCAGGGTAAAACTCTGAATATCTTCGGCCGTGGTCGCCTGTGTTGTCGCCGCCCCAAGAAGGCTGGCTGACATCAGCAGGGCGGTCAGCGTACGCTTCATTGGGTCGCTCCTTGGCTGATTGCTGATTTCAAAAGATCCAATATCGGGTAAAAAAGCACTGCAAATCAAGTAACAAGTGATACGGAATTGTCAGATTTTGTAAGCAAAATGCTTTATCCCGTACGGTTTATTTGCCGCTTAAGCTGGCGAGGCCAGTGTGGCCAACGCCTCTACCCCGTCTTGAACGCTGCTTCATCAGTATAGAAATAGGGGGAGTGATTGCTGGCCGCCGTTGCCGGGTCAGTCTCCTCAAGAGTTACCCCAAGAAAGAAGAACCCCCCCGGGGTTTCTTGCGCGTAGAAAGCAAAGTTCTCAGCCCCTGTGATAAGCCCGGGTTCAACCAGCCTCCCCTTGCCCGCCACTTGCTCCAGCAAAGGCCTGACTTCGGTCACCAATTCAGGACTGTTCACCGACACAGGATAATCCTGGGCTATCTCCGTTTTCGCTTCAGTGCCGTTGGCTTACGCTATCATTTTGGCGGCCTTGCTCAGTGTTGTTTAATATTGGCCCGACCCGACTAGAGGTTTTGATAGTAAATTGAGCGTCAGCCACTATTGAAAGTCTAATTAAACAACAAGCACTTTAACTTGGAGGCTGAAGTACAGATCCAGCTTAAGGCTCTATTTTCTTCTGTTTCAGCTTCTTCATCTTGGGCTCGTCGATTTTACGCTCTTTGGCCGCAGCCTCTTTGGCTTGCTGCAGGTATTTCTGTTCCCGCTGCGCCCTCTCATCAAACTGTTTACTGGCTTTTAACCTTTGCTCCTCCTGCCAATCTCCGGATTGCTGGCGTTTGAGCACTTTCTGTTCCCGCTCGGCGGTTTCCTTGGCGGCGGCTCTGGCCTTTTCCAGCTGTTCCTGCTCCAGACGCCGGGCATCTTCACTGGCCTGTTCACCCAGCTGAGTCAAATCAGCCGCACTCACGCTAAAGGCCAGCAGCCAGCTCAATAACAGTATTAATCTCGCCATCATTCGCTCCTGCTTAAAGAGAACAAAAATCCATCTTCCAAGGACTATCACACATTTTTTCACCAGTTTGACCGATAATGAAGGTTTTTAGCAACAAAACGAAATTTTGATTGAGCCAAAGAGTAGATCTGTTTAGCTTTAAACTAACGGATTGAAATGCTGTTCCACATAACCGTTTGCCCAACCCGTAAGCTATAGGGTGCAAGGCAAGTCACCACATAGTCGGGAGTAATGGCTTCCTTCCTGTAGGTTGAAGAGCCAAATATGCGGAGTAGTGTAACCATAACAAAGGGAAGTGGTTCTCAACGGAGAACGACAAGGGAGTATCCTGGATGATCCGATGGACACAACTGTTACAGAGCCTGGTGGCCGACACAAAACTCGGGCCCCAGTTGCAACTCTGGCGCAGCGAGCCTCACTCGACACCTCTGGCCTTATTCATGGGGTGTAAAATTTTTGCCGCCAATCAGGCAGCATTGGATTACTTCGCCTGTGTTCACCAGGAAATTCTCGATGCCACTCTCTATGACTTTGCTCCCAGACTGCAATTAGGCGGTCAGAGCAGCATAGAGTTGGCAAAAAAACTCATGCAAGCCGCAGCGGCCAGCTCTCAAGTACAGGAGTGGTTACACCTCAATCGCCACGGTAAAGAGCTGCCAACCCGCCTCTACCTGGAACCAGTCAGAATAGACAGTAATAAGATGATCTTGGTGCGGTTCGAAGCCTTGGATCGTCGCCTCAGTCCCAGAGGTGAAGCTCAGGATGTATTCGGCCTGCTGCCCCGCAGTGTATTGGCCGGTATTCTCGAAGAAAGTGCCGAAGCCGTTGTCATCAGTGATACCTCGGGCAAAATCCTTGCGGTCAATCGGGCCCTCTGTCGTCTTTGCGGCTTTAGTCAGGCGCAGTTAATAGGTCAGCAGTTGCAGATCCTCGAAACCGCAAACGATCCCAAGCAGAGAGAATGCCGTGCTGCGCTGGCACAGCGGGACTTCTGGCAGGGAGAGGTCAGCCATACCCGGGCCGATGGCAGTCACTTCCCCGCCTGGCAGAGCAGTCGCAGATTGCAGACTGAATCCGGTTGTTATCTGGTCACCATCTTCAGCGATATCAGCGAACGTAAACAGCTGGAATCACGCCTGACAGAACAAGCCATGTTTGACATGCTGACAGGGCTTCCCAATCGCCGTCATATGAAGCGCAAGCTGCGCCAGGTTCTCAGTGCCAGTCTAGAGGCCATCAACCAAGGAAAGCCAACCACTGGAGCCTTGATGTTTCTCGACCTCAACGGCTTTAAACATGTCAACGACAGTTTCGGTCATTCCATGGGGGACAGAATACTGCAACTGGTCGCCGCCAGGCTGGAAGCCGGCTGTATAGAGAGAGCCGATATCGCCCGTATGGGCGGCGATGAATTTACTCTGGTGTTGCAAGATTGCCGCGACAGGGAAGATATCTACCGTTTTGCACAACAGATATTGGCTCTATTCGAGACGCCGTTTGAGTTGGAAGGACAAAAGTTTTACCTGGGTACCAGTATAGGTATCAGTCTTTTTGGCAACCGAGAGATAGACCCTTCCGAACTGCTGAGCCAAGCCGACACCGCCATGTACAGTGCCAAACGCAGCGCCAGTCATATCAATTTCTATGACAGCTCTATGAGTGAAGCCGCCGAACATAAACTTAAACTGCTCGGCGATCTGCGTCACGCCTTGGGGCTGGGACAACTGAGCCTGTTTTATCAACCCATAGTCAGGCTCAAAGATAACCATATGGCCGGTGCCGAAGCGCTGTTGCGCTGGCACAAGAGTCCTCATGAACTGCTGGAAGCGGCCGATTTCGTACCCTTGCTTGAAGAAACCGGTCTAATAGTCACTGTTGGCAACTGGGTCGTAGAGCAAGCCTGCCGACAACTGGCAGTTTGGCGGCAACAGGACAACGACTTTATTATTTCAGTCAATGTATCACCGCTGCAACTGGAGCACCTGGACTTTTACCAACAAGTAAAATCGACGCTGCAACATCATCAGCTTCCCGCAGAAGCCTTGATTTTGGAGATCACCGAATCGGCATTGCTGGGTCACCCACGTCAGGCCAAACAAACGCTCAAACAGCTCAGGGCACTGGGCGTCAAAATTGTCCTTGATGATTTCGGTACCGGACTATCATCATTGAGTCGTTTAGGCAATCTGCCACTGGATGGACTAAAAATTGCCGGTGAATTTGCCGAGCAATTGGAACATCAGAAAGGCAAACGTTTGTGTCAGGCCATAGTGCAGCTGTCACAGGCGCTTGAACTCAAATTTGTTGCTGAAGGAATAGAAACTGAATATCAAAATGATATGGTACGACAGATGGGGGATGGACTGGCCCAGGGGTTCTTTTTCGGTTACCCCTTGCATCCGGAACAGTTTACCTTGGCGCATTTTGATCTATAAGAGCTCAATACCAAAGAGGGTGAACAGGACTGTCGGCAACAGAGTTACTCCGCTACCACTCCCCTGCAAAAGCGGTAAGCCGACAGTCCCACTCCATCATCAGAGATGATGCAGGCTCATTAAAACCGGATTCACTTATAAATGTCGTGATCCACACGGAATTTTCGCGACCGCTTACTCAATACCGCTCCCGCACTTTGACCGGCATCCGCCGTAACCTCTGCTCCACCAGCTCAGCCAGTAATACATGCATAGGCGCCACATCCAGCCCAGGCTCCAACTGAGAAAGGGCCACAGCTGCAGCCTCAAGTGTCGATAAGCTATCACTGCGATTAGCCTTGCGGATGCGATACGCTGTCGGTGCCATCAGTGGTAAATACCTTTGGGGCAACGCCTGTAACCAAGGATTAAGCCGATACATTTTCAAGGTTTTGCGCCAGGTGCCGTCCAGCAGGATAAGCCTTACAGCTTCTGATGAGTCATCTGTCTGCAACAGCTGACTGTTCTCTGAGGGATAGAGCAAGAAAGTCGGCATGTTATCTCTTGCCAGTTCGGCTCTCAACTCGGCAAAATCCGCCTCGGTTTCTCCCACTATCACCCGGACGTCCGGCACGGCCAACTGCAACAAACGCACACTATTTTTTGCGTGCTCGACCTCTGAAGGATGTTGCAGCACCAGTAACTGGCTACTAGGGTATATAGCAGACACTGCAGCACAAACACAGGCCGTTTCTGGGTACCCACATTGTTCACAGTAACAGCGCGACATACCTAATAACTTTCCTTAATCAGCACTTGCTCTCTTCAACGCCATCTTGCCATTTATCGTCAGGCTAATAGTCGATCATCTGCCAAGACGGCAACTCAGTAATACCAATATTAACACATGCCCCAGGTTAAATTCGGCTCTGAGTCCAATGCCAAAATGAAACGGTTAATGAGAGTTCCCTGTATGACAACAATGCTTTATAAATAGAACAACTCTGTCCTCATCGCCTTTGCTTCCAGTTATGACTAACAGCTCTTGTCGAAAATCCGACCTCAAAAACAATGGTAAAAGATATAAAAAAGCCCCGCTCAAAGAGCAGGGCAAGCCAGTTAGCATATAAATAAGAAGGGAGAAACCCGCAGAGCTCTTAAGCTCTAGCCAAAGATCGCCAGCAAGATTAAGCCCACTTGATGACAGCGGCATGACACTGAGGCGGGATTTTTATGACAAGCTCAATCCTGCTGTGCTTGCAGGTACTGACGTAATGCATCTCCCGGAATCGAGGTTTCAGAGGCAACCGCCAAAGCCGCCCACTGAGCGGCTTCCTTCATGGCCTGTTCCACTGCCATTCCCGATACCAAACCATGGATAAGCCCGGCGGCAAAGGCATCACCGGCACCCGTGGTATCCACCACTGTCGCCGGCACCGCCGCTATCAACGTCTCACCATTCTCCTGGTATAACACTGCGCCCTGCTCACCTTGAGTCACAATAAAGTATTTAAGTGCATCACCGGCTATCTGACGCCCAAACTGCCAGGGGCTAAGCTCACTGCGCCCTTGCATATCTGTTACCGAAGACAGCAATACATGGCAGGGTCTTGGCCTGTCATCTTTGGCCAATTGTGCCACCACCAGAGTGTGTTCCAGCGCGGTTCGCGCCCAACTGACCGCTCCTTCGGCAGAGGAGTTGATATATAGCGCATCCCACTGCGACCACTTGGGCGGCGCCGGCAATTCAAATATCGGCCGCTGCGGCCGAATAATGGTGCGCTCGCCATCCGGGGTCATCACCAACAACATTTCACAGGTATTGCCTGCTCGCCGCTGCACCCTGCGACAATCCAGCCCTTGGGTACTGGCTTCGGCCAGCAACCAATCGCCCATCTCATCCCGTCCAACCTGGCTGACCAGAGCCACATTATGGCCGGCCCACTCCAGTCCTATGCCTGTGTTGGCGCCACCGCCCCCCAAGCGTTGGCCACCATCCTGATAATGGAATCGACCTCCGGTGCGCAGGGGTTTATCCAGCAATAAGATTCGGTCACAGTTAAGATTGGCAACAAGCAAAATATTGGCCATAGAAATAGTCCATAGAAACGAATGACCCATCTTACCCCAGGGCAAACACTAAATGCAGCGCAGCCAACAACAAAGGCCCTAATAGGTGATATTGCCAAACGGCTAAAAACACCGTTTAACTCAGCAAAAAATGCCGTTTAAGCAAGTTTTTATTTACATTTATTCAAAGTTAAAACAGACTATTAAACATCCAGACTTTGGTAAAATTTTCTTTCCAAGACAACAAAATAAACTCACTTTACCCAAGCGCTACAGACTCCTATATTCGCGGAAAATTTCACCATTAAGACCTTTTTAAACTGATCTTCGTTTAAAAGGTCATTTTTCTATTTGGAGTCTGAGTTGTCTCAACCTCATGCCACCGCTCACAACAACAGTGCCTGGGTACCTGTTGCGGGTTTGACCTTGTTTGCTCTGGCTTCCGGCTATCATATGAGTCTGCTGCCGCTGGCATTGGACGGTTTTGGCTTAGCGACAGATCTGGCGGCTTGGCTGGCGAGTATTTTCTATTTCGGCCTGTTGCTCGGGGCAACTTGTATTTCACCTGTAGTGGCACGCCTGGGACACAGAGGCGCCTTCATCCTATTTCTATTACTGCTGGCGGCGACAGTGGCTGGCATGCCCTTGGTGGTTAATGGTCAGTTTTGGCTGGCGGCGCGCTTTATTGCCGGGATTGCCGTGGCCGGCATCTTCGTAGTGGTGGAGTCCTGGTTGTTGATAGCCGACACAGCCAAGCAAAGAGCCAAGCGTTTGGGCTTCTACACAGGCTCACTCTATGGTGGGAACGCCCTGGGACAACTGGGTGTGGGACAATTGGGTGTTGATGGTGCCATGCCGCATATTTTGGTGGCGATAGTACTGGTGTTGGCCGTATTGCCGCCACTGCTGGCCAAGCGCTGCCAGCCACAAAAAATACAGCATCAGAAGATTAGCTTCAAAGAAGTCAGGCATGTGAGTCGCCCTGCCATCATGGGCTGTCTGGTTGCAGGTTTGGTATTGGGCCCCATCTATGGCTTGATGCCTGTATTTCTCAGCGAGCAAACAGGTGACCACCAGCTGACGGGCAAACTGATGGCCATAGTGATCCTGGGAGCCATGTTGGTGCAACCCCTGGTCAGTTGGTTGTCTCCAAGATTCAGCAAGACTCTCTTGATGGCGTTTTTCTGTTTGTTGGGCGCCGCCGGGGTTATGGGTATTTTGCTGAGTCACAGCACTTTGGTGATGGGCTTCAACCTGTTGCTGCTGGGGGCTGCCGCCTTCGCCCTTTACCCTATCGCTATTACGCTGGCCTGTGACAGCCTCGATAGCAGCAAGATAGTGGCGGCAACCGAACTTATGCTGCTCAGTTACTCTGTGGGCTCGGTTATCGGGCCTCTGGTGGCCAATGGCTTCCAGCAACAACAGGGTCTGCTCATGTATCTGGGCTTGTGTCTGACCACAACCTGCATCTATATGCTGATATCCAGTGTACGGCCAACCCGCGGCCGGATGCCGGCACTGCGCCCATGATCCCAATCCCCGAAGTGAGTGTCAGCCATTCAGGCTGACACTAACTTGGCATGCCCCTCAGAACTTCTGAGTCATTTACGCTCTATGGACGCCGCTTGGCTTGTCATCATAACAACAGAACTCCAGCACAGCAGGCAGCACCTCACGGCCATCGGCCAACCCTAAATGATACACAGCCTCTACCTTGTTGATGTCGCGCTCCAGCCTCGACAAGTCCAGTGCCATGTTAGGCTGGATCACCATAGCACTCCCTGCTGCCACCGCCTGTTGTAATTGCTGTTGTGCCTGGTTATACACCTGATGACGCCTCAACAAAGCCTCGGCAACCTTGGGATAACGCCGATAAGCTTTTTGTGCCAACCATTTAAATTTAAAGGCTGACTTACTGTAATCTGCAGCCTGAGTCAGGATAACCAGTTGTTTTTGATAGCCGTCGGCTCTGGCTTGCTCTAGCGGGATAGGAGCCGCGATGCCACCATCAAGATAAGGCACGCCATTAATGGCAACGGGTTTGGAGATAAAAGGCAGACTGCTGGAGGCGATCAGTATCTGCAACAGCTGCTCGTGGCCGTCAAAGTCACTCATACCAAAGAAGTCGGTTTCACCGGAAAGGCAGTTGAAGGCGCCTATTTTGAATTCGGCTCCCGAAGACAGGAAAGTCTCAAAATCGAACGGCAACAACTCATGAGCCATGCGTCTGTAGGTGAAGTCAGTGTTGACGTAATTGCCCGTCTTCAACAGATGTCTCATGCCCATGTAGCGTTTATCTTCAAGATAACGCTGCTGAATTAACAGATTACGCCCCTTCTGCCTGGACAGATACGAAGCCGGGTAGATGGCGCCAGCGGAAACACCCACCTGATAATCAAACATAACTCCGGCTTCCAGAAAAGCATCCAGCACCCCGGCGGTATAAATGGCGCGCAAGCCACCGCCCTCCAGCACCAAAGCCGTGCCTTGCTGTTGCCTAAACGCTATGACCATGATGATTTCCCCCAATACAGCCAATAGCGCAGCATAGCCAAGCATGACCCACAGGGAAAGCCACTCTTACAAAACCTGTACTTTAGCAGTAAGAAAATTGCCCTGAACTACTTAAGCTTATACTGATTTTTTATTAAGAAATCCGCCAAAAATATTCTAGTTGATGACCAGCTTATCCTTGGTAAACCTGGGTGGCACCGGGTTTGGCTATATTTGGACAAATCACAACATTGCGGATATCAGGCGAACCGGCATTATCAGGCAACTGATTAAAAAGTAATTTATCTACCGTGGCAGGAAGCCATGCTGTATTGGCGGACAGGAGTTAAAAGAATGGATGCTAACAATCAAGGGGAAATCTGCTTACTACCGCAGTTGGCCAACAAGCACAAACTCAAACTCTATCGCTGTTGCCTGGAAGAATTTCGACAGTTGGGCTACTGGGACAAATATGTGCAGCAAGTGCAAGACGAAGTTAACAGGCTCCAGGCCTTGGCGGAAGAGTAAACTGCACAGCACCCGGCAATAGGGTGACACAAGTCAAATTTAAGTTAAAACATTCCCCGGAACAAGCTGCAACAACAACGTAAAATTTCACCTTGGGTGATTTCGCCACTCAAAGACGCAAAGCCAACTTCAATTTGGCCAAGGATGCCAAAATTCTTAAGGTAAAAAGATGAAACGCTTTGTTTTTATTTTATTTTTGGTTATGCCTGTTATCTGAGTTGGGTAAAGCTCAGTGGTAATGAACCGCAACAGCTGACCAAAATTCACCAAGACACCCTAAGCAACAGTATCCGCGAAGCGGCTCAAACCTCGCCGCGCTATGCCAGTAAGCCTGTGGAGATGGACACAGGTTTCCACTGCGATGGGCGCCGATATTGCAGCCAGATGACCTCCAGGGCCGAAGCCGAATACTTCAACCGTTACTGCCCCAACACCAAAATGGACGGCGACAATGATGGCCGTCCCTGTGAAAACGACAGCCGCTGGTGAGTCACGCTATTTCTCAAGCAGCGGCTATAGCTCACTCACGACCAGACAACTGCCAACAGTTGCGGCCATGTTTCTTGCCTTGATAGAGCGCTTTATCGGCCAAGGCTATCATGCTGGAAAGCTCATCGTCACATCAAAATCCAGCCCAGGTCTAAGCATCAACACTTAAGTGACAAGCACAACTTGGTATTACTGATACAAAAAGTTTCATCTGTGAGCGGATTTGGTGACCAAACACACGATATCTCAAGGTTTAAAAATCTGGCCGAGGTCCATGTGCGGTGAAACATGCGCCCAGGGTCGCTATCGCCTCACGAATTTTAGGAGCTTGCCCCTCACGCCCAGCGGTCAAGGCATAGACGCTGTACCGCGGCAGTTGCCAGTCAGGCAACAAAGTTAACAGTAAACCCTGCTGCAAAAACTGCCGCACTTCAGGCTCCGGCAAGGCCGCATAACCCAAACCATCCAGGGTAAAACGGATCAGACTCTGCATATTGTTGACGGCCAGGCGCCCTGGCGCCAGAGACAGCTGCTCACCACTGACGGTATGACTCAACATACTGTCTTGCACCATACTCCCCTTATGACACAGACGCTCCCAGTCCTGCAGTTCACCAGGATAGCTTGGCATTGAGTTCCCTCGCCGACGCAGAAAGTCCGGTGCCACGCACAAGAGCATCTGCCAATCGGCCAGATGATGCGCCACCAGCGCCGAATCGGCCAAAGGTCCGATACAAATGGCCAGATCTATGCCACTCCCCACCAGATCCACTGCCTCATCCTGCAGCTGCAACGACAATTGAATGCCGGGATG
Organism: Shewanella sp. MSW; assembly: GCF_007636515.1. Classification (NCBI taxonomy): domain Bacteria; kingdom Pseudomonadati; phylum Pseudomonadota; class Gammaproteobacteria; order Alteromonadales; family Shewanellaceae; genus Shewanella; species Shewanella sp. MSW. The sequence goes on along the minus strand of NZ_LVDR01000009.1, from coordinate 184,812 downwards.
CGCTTCCAACAGACGCCTTAGCGGCTCACTGAGAAGCCCTCCACCAAAGCCCACAGGGGCGGCTATCCGCAACTCACCGGCCGGACCGTCCTTCAAACGACTCAGCTGTAGCTCTGTCTCATCGGCAAGAGCAATCATCTGCACGCAGCTCTGGTAAAAGAGTTTGCCAGCCTCGGTAGGCGTCAACGCCCTGGTGCTGCGGTTAAGTAGCCCAAGCCCAAGCTGCTGCTCCAGCTTGAATATCTGCTGGCTAACGGCAGATGTACTCATGCATAACTGCCTGGCGGCGGCATTCATGGTGCCCTTCTCAACTGTAGTGGCAAATACCAGCATCGCCTTGACCATCTGCCTATTCATCTTTCAGCCCCATTAAAACAGCAAAAACTCTCAGTTTCGGCAGTCGCTATAAAGCAATCCTTAACTGTGTTTCCAGAAAAATGCGCTTGAGAGGATTGTATCATCGGCGTAAATTCTCGCCATTGAAAATCATTCTCATTTACATAGTTTGCATTTATCATTCAGGAGTCCAAAACCTATGCCTTTATGTCGAATCAGCCCACTGGCCAGCGCCATTGCCGCACTCTTACTCATACCTGCGGCTCAGGCCGATGAAGCGCCCCAAGACATGGAAGTCATAGTGGTCACAGCCTCCGGCTACGAGCAACAACTCAAGGATGCTCCCGCCTCTATCAGCGTGCTTACCCGAGAACAGCTGGATAGCCGTTTCTATCGCGATATTACCGATGCCATGCTGGATGTTCCCGGCGTCGTGGTTACCGGCGGCAGCGATCGCCGTGACATTAGCCTGAGGGGCATGGGAAGCCAATACACACTGATCCTGGTGGATGGCATGCGCCAGTCATCCCGGGAGACTCGTACCAACAGCGATGGCCCGGGAGTCGAAGGCGCCTGGACACCGCCATTGTCGGCAATAGACAGAATCGAAGTAGTACGCGGCCCTATGTCATCCCTGTATGGTTCTGATGCCATAGGCGGGGTGATCAATATCATCACCCGCAAGGTTCCGGAAAACTGGCAAGGCGAACTCAGGTTGGACAGCACAGTTCAGGAACGCAGCGAATCCGGCAATATCTATCAGGGTAACTTCTTTGTCAGCGGGGCCCTGATCCCGGACTGGCTGGGTCTACAACTCTATGGACAATACACCAAGCGAGAAGAAGACCAGATCACCGGCGGTTACCGCGGCCGAGATGCCAACAATCTCAGCGCCCGTTTCTCGCTGACTCCGAGTGACGACCACGACATCATTTTGGAGGTCAGCAGTGCCACTCAGGAATTGGACAGCACTCTTGGCAAAACAGTCGCCCCCCTCGCTCCCGGCAAACCTTGTGGCCGTTTTGGCTGCCCGGCGTCCTCCACAACAGAATATGAAAGCCGCAAGTATTCCTTGGCACACACGGGCCGCTGGGAAATAGGCACGAGTAACACCTGGGTCAAATATGAAGAGTTTGAAAACAAAAGCCGGGCAATGACCATCAAAAACACTGATGCCCAGACCAGTCTGATCACCGGCTTTGGAGATAGTCATACTACCACCTTTGGAGCCGCCTTCAATTACCAGGATCTCAGTGATAAAACAGGTAATCAGGTAGGTGACCGTAGCGACATCAGCAGACGCCAATGGTCGGTATTTGCCGAAAACGAATGGCGCATGAGCGACACCTTTGCCTTGACGGCCGGTTTACGCATGGATGATGACGAAAACTTTAGCGAGCACTTCAGCCCCCGTGTCTATGGAGTCTGGAACCTGACTGACAGCACAACGCTCAAAGGTGGTGTTTCCACCGGCTTCAGGGCGCCAAGCCTGAGACAAACAGTGCCGGATTGGGGCCAGGTCAGCCGCGGTGGCAATATGTACGGTAACCCGGATCTAAAACCCGAGACCTCAATCAACTACGAGCTGGGGCTGCACACCGGCTTCGGCGATAATATCACCACGGCCATGACAGTCTTCTATAACGAGTTTGAAGACAAAATTACCCGAGTACCCTGCCCCGAGAGTCAGTGTACCGATGGTCCGAACCGGTTTGGCTCGGATCCCACCACTTATGTGAATGTGGATGAGGCGGTAACCCAAGGGTTCGAGTTGGATTTCAGCTATGACATCAATGATGACATCCAACTTTCGGCCAACTACACCTACACAGACTCAGAGCAAAAAACGGGTCGCTATCAGGGCAGCCCCCTGAATAAACTGCCCAAGCACTTGCTGCAAACCTCCCTTAACTGGCAAATCAACGACAGTTGGGGCAGTTGGGCCAGGGTGCACTACCGAGGTGAAGAAAGCCAGCCCACTACGGGCCCCTCTTCATCAACTCTGGTAGCCCCCTCTTACACACTGCTGGATATAGGTGCCAACCTGCAACTGATGGAAAACCTCAAACTCAGCGCCGGTATCTATAATCTACTGGACAAAGAGATTACCCAGGAAGAATACGGCTATATCGAAGACGGCCGTCGCTATTGGATGGGAATGACCTGGAGTTTCTAACGAAGGAAATCTTATGCCGTTTTTATAAGCCGGAACAGTTCTGGGATAGACTGGCGCCATTCAACTCTCTCACTCCAAAGACCGCGCGCTGCCGCGGTCTTTTATTAGCTGTTGCAAAAACATCATGACAGCGTTTACTGTGTCCACGCCAACTTCCCAAGGTTAAGGAAAACAATGAAACTGATACTGATTATTATCGCGTTTGTGGCCTTCTTTATTGCCCTGAAAAAGTGGCAACGAGCCCAGGCGGTAAAAAGTGGCGACCCGGATGCCATGGCCAATGAAGGCTTGAGACTGATTGGCAGAAATAGCGTCGATGAAGGCATAGCGCTGCTGGAACAGGCCGCCAATAAAGATCATCCCGCCGCCGCCCAAATGCTCTATGAGTTCTATACCCGTCCCGAGCTGGAGATGGTCCCCAATGATGCCGACAAGGCGATGCACTGGGCCGCTAAGGCCTCGTCATTGGACAATGAATTTGCCAAGCTCCATGACCTGATGCTGGAGCTGAACCAACACCCTGCTTTTGGTGACAATATTCAGCTGCTGGAGCAAAACTTACTCCCCAGAGCCGAAGCCGGTGATATTGAGAGCCAAAGCCAACTGGGACGGGTCTATGCCCGTAACCCGATACTCGATAAAGATGGCAGCAAGGCGATAAAATGGCTCGAGTTGGCCGCTGCCAAAGATGATCCCGAGGCCTGCTTTCATCTGGGAAAATTACTGCAGGAACCCAGACAAGGTGAAGCCGATATGCAGCAAGCGAGATTCTGGCTCACCAAGGGGCACCAGCTCGGTGAAACTGCCAGCGGCGGTCATCTGGCGGAAATGATGTTGCAAGGCCAAGGTGGCCCGGTGGATAAACGCCAGGCCGAACGACTCTTGATTGAGCAGGCAAAAGACAGCAGTTACTCGCAACTGACATTAGGACAGCGCTACCTGAGCGGTGACCAATTACCCCAAGATCTGCACAAGGCCAGAGAGTGGTTGGAAAAGGCCGCAGCCGACGAAGAAAACAGCGTGGCTGCCACTATTTGGGCCGGCTTCCTACTCGAACACTCCCACGACAGTCAGGATCATCTGCGTGCCAAGGCAATACTTGAACCCCTGGCGCAAGCCTGGGATCTGGGTGCCCACTTTCAGCTCGGCAAACTCTATCAACAAGGGCTGGGCATCAATCGCCAACTGCCGCTGGCACTGATGCATTTCGAGTTTGCCGCCATGGCTGAAGAAGCCGAGTATATCGCCGCCAAAGAGACTCTGGCAGCACGTCTGAGCCAATCGGAAAAGCAGCAAGCCCAAGCTCTCAAACAGGAATATTTGACCCTGCACCCCATAGACAACCTGGCCCAGGCCAGATTGGACCTACTCAAGGGCCAAGCTCTACTGTATGCGGATGAGCAAGAATACCAGGAGCTGCAACAAGCGCTGCACTGGCTGGAAAAGGCCGCCTTCGGCGGAGAAACTCTAGCCTATGAAGAGCTGTATGAAACCTGCCTCAAGCTGGATAAACGGGTAGATGCCGCCGTATGGCTGTATCTGGAACTGGCAGAACATAACCAGTTTGGTTTTCAGGGGAATCTAGTGCTGCAGCAACAGGAACTGCTGCAAAGCTTTACCGAGGCCGAAACTGCCTGGTATGAGCAGCGTCTCGAAGAGATTCGGGCGCAACTGCCGCAAAACAACCCCGCGGCCGCTTAAAGCCTGTTTATATGTTAAACCTTGAAGATACAGACCCAGGCCAAGGCTTGGGTCTGTTGTTTCTGAGAAGATTGGCAAAATCGCTAACCCAAAGGTTCAACCTTTATTCTTGATGGTCCAGTAGGCCGCGTTGACACCATCTTCACGAAATTCAATATCCACCGGGTACTCACGCTCACAACCTTCTACTATCCAGCGTTCATGCCAGTAGCGCTCACCGACTTCGCCTTTGGGCATCGCCAGCACAAAGGCAAAAAACTGCTCCGGCACCTCGCAGCCGCGGCGAGCCACTTCGGCGGCCACGCCCGGCATAGCATCCTTAAGCAGGGTTTCATTAGCTAAAGTGCCTTGCTGAACTATCTCCTCAGAGAAGTATTCCCCTCCGGCAGCAGCTACCGGCAGTGACACCAGCAAGCCACACAAGATCCCAATCCATTTCATCTGCTTTCCTCCCTGATAGTTTCAGTATCAATATTAGCCCGCCATCCCGCCACAGGCTCAACCAGCCTAGTAGAAGATTGGTCTGCTTTAGGTCGCCGGAGTGTGAACAAAGCTATAGTTTGATACAAAACAATACCTTAACCTGGAAATTGTGCAAACTTTAAGCTAAACCCTAAATCAGCTAACGAGAACTATCGGTCAATGCCGAAAACTTTAAAAACTGCTTCTATTTATATGGTGGTACTTAGGAGCGCCCATTTTCTAAATAAATGACAGGTGAATGAAATGGATTTTATTGAACGAATTCAAGCTCTATCAAAGCGCGTCCCCCAAATATCCGCCAGCCTTCAAACCGAAGAAGCAACTAAGAACGCACTAATAATGCCTTTCCTAAGCTCTGTATTAGGGTACGACGTATTCAACCCAGATGAAGTACTCCCTGAGTACACTGCCGATACTCCAACGAAAAAAGGAGAAAAAGTCGACTATGCGCTGATGAAAGACGGAGAGGTGTTGATGTTGATTGAGTGCAAGAAATATAACGAAAAACTATCAATAAAACATGCTAGCCAATTATTCCGCTATTTTTCAGTCACCAAAGCAAGAATTGCCATATTGACCAACGGTGTTCAGTACCTCTTTTTTACTGATCTGGACGCTCCCAACAAGATGGATGAAAAGCCTTTTTTGGTATTAGATCTGGAGAATATTGATGAACACATAGTGCCGGAAGTTAAAAAGTTGACAAAATCAACATTTGACATGGAGTCTATCGTCAATGCCGCTGGAGAACTTAAATATCTAAGTGACATAAAGAGAATTATCAGTGATCAGTTCAAAAATCCTGAAGAAGAGTTTGTACGCTTTTTTGCCAGCAGGGTTTATGACGGCATGTTAACTCCAAAGGTAAAACAACAGTTTACTGAGATCACGGCCAAAGCTCTCAAACAGTTTATGAAAGACGGTATTAATGAAAGACTTAAGTCTGCAATGGGAGATAGAGCGACCGATGACGTTGAGGAAGTCTCAGGCTCAGATGGCGAAATCGAAAATAAGCCAAGGATAATTACGACCGAAGAAGAGGTTGACGGCTACAATGTCATCAAGGCGATTCTTAGACAAAAAGTCGATGTTAGTAGAATCACCGGACGAGATACGCAAAGCTATTTCGGAGTTCTACTGGACAACAATAATCGCAAGCCTATTTGCAGACTGCACTTTAATACCAAACAGAAATATCTCGGATTAATGGACCATGAGAAGAATGAAACCCGTCATCCGTTAGACTCAGTAGACGATATATTCCTGCATAGTGAAGCCTTACTGCAAACAATCACCTTCTACGAGTAAAGCAAAAGATCGAACGGCGAGCCACTTCATTAAGTGAGTTCGCTGTTATTCTTATCATCCGCGACTTGCCAGACCTCAGAGGCTTGGCTAGACTGCCGCATCGGCGACGATTGTTGGCAATATCTCTATTCTATAAACCGGGCGATGTAATGAAAGCAAAGCAGTATCAGGGCTTTACCCTAATTGAACTTGTAGTGGTGATTATTATCCTCGGGATCCTGGCAGTAGTGGCCGCGCCCAAGTTTATCAATCTGCGCGACGACGCCACAGAGCAAGTGCTCAGGGGCCAGTATGCCGCCTTTGAATCTGCGGTGAAACTCTATCACAGTGGCTATCTGGCCAAGGGAGAACAGGGCGCCATCGACAATCTGGCCAGCTTTGGTGATGGCAGTGTTGATTCCAGTTCCAACGGCTGGCCCTATGCCACCGCAGGCAAAGACACCCATATTTTCGACGCCTGCGAACAGTTGTGGCATGGCCTCACAGATACCGACCTCAGCATAGCCTATGTAGAAGATGCCAATCTGCCTACAACCACTGTCGACGTGGCCTATACCTATAAACAAACGCCCAATACCTGTATCTACCGCTCAGTGTATTTTATCCAGCAAAATGAAGAGACACTGATCATGGAATATCTGCCGGATACTGGTGAGGTCTCGGTTCACAAAACCTTTTGGAGTCAGCCTTAAAGCCTGGCTGTTTCCCCCGGACTCTGATCGAAGTAACGCTTGAACTCCCGGCTGAATTGAGCCGGGCTCTCATAGCCCACTTCCAGTGCCGCTTCCTTCACCTTGAGGCGCTGTCTTTGCAGTAGCTCTTTGGCCTTATTAAGGCGGATCTTCTTCAAGTACTGAATGGGCGATGAGGCCGTGACCTCCTTGAAACAGCGATGAAATGCCGAGGGACTCATGTTAACCAACTCGGCTAACTGCTCTACCTCCACACTTTCACGATAGTTCTGATGCAGATATTTGAGCGCCTTCTCTACCCGGGATAAACGGGTATGACTGAGCGCCAGCGCATATAAAGGCGCCGCATTGTCGGAAGCCAATACCCGAAACAGCAACTCTTGCACCATGGCCTTACCCAAGACCTCGGCTTCCAACGGCGACTGCAGAGCCAGCAGCAAACGCTCGACACAGCAGAGCATGTCTTCACTGTTGGCGGCAACAAAGAAGCCGCTCTGACGAGCATCATCGAGATCCTTGGGCACCTTATGGTGTTGATCCATCATGCGGATCAACTGGTTCAGTTGCTGCAGATCTATATCCACCATGAGTACCAATACCGGTTCTTCCTCGGAAGCAAAGGTTTCACACTCCACCGGCATAGGTACTGTCATCACCAAGGTGTTCTGCGGATCATAGTCATAGATCTTATCTTCGAGATAGACACGTTTACGCCCCTGGCCGACTATCATGATCCCTTGGGAATAACACATGGGGCCACGGCTGCCATAGGCCGAACTGCGAAACAGATGCACCCCTGGCAGGCTGGTGCTGTTGACCCCTTCATCCACCGCCAGGGCCGCCATTAAGGCTGCAATATCACTCATAACACTCTCCAATCATCAGGGTTTGGATACTAGCAGCATCACAGAAAAAAGCATCAAAATAGCCATATTCAAGCCCCTATTCACCAAATTAGGCAGGAATAGGCATAAATGCTCCAGCAATGTGTATTTCAATCCAAGCTGAGAGGACTAAGATGGCAACCATAGTTTTTCGGCTGTAAAAGAGAGAAATATCATGCTCAATTTCGACTATCGCAACCCTACCCACATAGTATTTGGTAAAGACAGACTAGCAGAATTGGATCAACTGGTACCGGCCAATGCCAGAGTGCTGGTGACTTACGGCGGTGGCAGTGTCAAACGCTTCGGCACCCTGGACAAGGTCATAACCGCGCTGGGCGACCGCGTTGTGTTTGAATTCGGTGGCATTGAAGCCAACCCCAAATATGACACCCTGGCCAGGGCTGCCGAACTGGCGCGGCGCGAATCCATCGACTTTCTGTTGGCCGTTGGTGGCGGTTCAGTGATGGACGGCACCAAGTTTATTGCCCTGGCGGCAAAATTCGATGGCGACAGCAGCAGCTTGCTGCATCACGGTTTCAACCCGGTTCCTGTCACAGAGGTACTGCCTGTCGCTACAGTGGCGACACTGCCGGCTACAGGCTCAGAAATGAATGCTTTTGCAGTGGTCAGCCATCAGGGTGGCAAGTTTCCCGTGACTCATCCGCAGAGTTTCCCGGTATTCTCCGTGCTGGATCCCAGCCTGACCTTCAGTTTGCCGAAGATCCAGGTCGCCAACGGCGTAGTCGACTCTTTCGTGCACGTGGTCGAGCAATACGTCACCTTCCCCGTGGATGCCAGAGTTCAGGACAGAATGGCCGAGGGCATACTGAAGACCCTGATTGAAGTGGGCCCTGTCACAGTGGCCGAGCCGGAGAACTATAATGCCCGCGCCAACCTGGTGTGGAGTGCCACCTCGGCGCTCAACGGCATGATAGGCAGCGGCGTACCGGCAGACTGGACCACTCATATGATAGGCCACGAGCTGACTGCCATGTTCGGCATAGATCATGCGCAAACGCTGGCCGTAGTCCTGCCCTCTGTATGGCGGGTGCGCAAGGAACAGAAACGCGCCAAACTGCTGCAATATGCCGAGCGGGTTTGGGATATCACTTCGGGTGATGAAGACAGCCGTATCGAGCAAGCCATTGCAGCCACTCAGGCCTTCTTTGAACAGGTTGGCCTCAAGACTCGTCTGCGCGACTATGATGTACCGCAAGAGCGTATCGCCGATGTTGTTGCCGCACTGGAAGCTCACGGCATGACCGCCTTGTCTGAAACCGGCGATCTTGGTCTGGACAGCAGCCGTGAAATCCTTGAGCTTGCCTGGTAATTCGACCGACCGATAAGACTGAACTTTGAGTCAGTGAATTAACCCACTCAGCTAAATCAAAAATCAGCAAAAGGTGCGAGAAATACCGAGGTTATCCAGGTACAAAACGTCTGGATAATACTTTAAACGCCCGCCAAAAAAGCAGAATGCCGTTCACTTGGGGTGAACGGCATTCATTAGCAATCAAAACAACACACTAAATAAGTTATGTTATACGTCCATACAAGCCTTAAGCTTGTTCATGGCGTTTTTCTCCAACTGGCGGATCCGCTCGGCAGACACCTGATAGGTATCGGCCAATTCCTGCAGTGTGGTCTTTTCATCATCCAACCAACGGGCCCGCAGAATATGCTGGCTGCGCTCATCCAAGGTCTTGATGGCAGACAACAGCTTGTTCTGGGCGTTGGATTCCCAGTTGTCATTTTCTACCTGGGCGGCCAGATCGGAAGAATGGTCTTCCAGATAAAGCGCCGGGGCAAAGTCATGATCATCATCGTGATCATTGGTCAGGTCGAAGGCCGGATCCTGCGCCGCCATCCGCGACTCCATCTCGGTCACATCCTGTTTGGATACGCCAAGGTTTTCGGCCACCATAGTGACCTCTTCATCGCTGAACCAACCCAGACGTTTCTTGGCCTTACGCAGGTTGAAGAACAACTTACGTTGTGCCTTGGTGGTGGCGACTTTGACTATGCGCCAGTTCTTCAACACATATTCATGAATTTCTGCCTTGATCCAGTGCACGGCGAAAGATACCAAACGTACACCCACATCAGGGTCGAAACGCTTGACCGCCTTCATCAGGCCTATGTTGCCTTCCTGGATCAGGTCTGCCTGTGGCAGACCATAACCCGCATAACCGCGGGCAATATGCACCACAAAACGTAAGTGCGACATAATCAGTTGCTTAGCCGCCTGCAGATCACCTGTTTCCTGCAAACGCTTCGCCAGCTCATACTCCTGCTCGGCGTCCAGCATTGTCATGCTGTTTACCGAATGGATATAGGCCTCGAGACTGCTGCTCCCCTGGGGAACCATCAGTGCCATTGATTGCGTTTGATCAGTCATTCACGCTCCTGTTTCTTACTGCTTTGATGCTCATTTCGGGTCGAAAAAAACGCTGATGAGCCGATGCACTATCGGTCAATTGACATATATTGTCAACGCCGTATCCAACATCCGGGATTATTTTCACCCCGAAAATAGGACAATGCAAGTGAAGATAAGTTCATTTTTACCTCAATGAGGCTCTATGGCTCGCAGGTGTTGGCGTACCGACAGGAAAGACCCCAACCAACCCAAAAATGACGCCAGTGCCATCATCTGCAGCAGCTCAACAAAGGTCAGGGACTGCATCTCAAGTTGGCTGCCATACAGGCCCAAAAGCGAGGCCAACGCCCCATCCAGGTACCAGACCAAGAGGTTGATTATCACCCAGGCGAGTATACCGCCGATAACACCATACCAGATGCCGGTGTAGAGAAAGGGCCGCTGAATAAAGGCTTCCGTGGCCCCGACCAGCTTCATGACCTCAATTTCACTGCGCCGATTCATGATAGCCAGGCGAATAGTGTTGCCTATGACCAGCACCACAGCCAGGATCAGCAGTGCCGCCAACGCCAGCACGGTACGTTCCAGCAAGCGCACCAGCGCCTGTAAGCGCTCCAGCCACTCGATATCCAGACGGCCAAAGCTCACCTCAGGCTCACGCTCCAGCTTGGTCAAAAGCTCTCTGGCGCCTGCGGGGCTGGAATACTTTTCAGTGGGGATCACGCTGATCACCGCCGGCAAAGGGTTGCTTTCCAGATAGGAGAGCGCCTCGCCGAAACCAGACAGCTGTTGGAACTCCGCCAGTGCCTCGTCACGATTGATATAGTCGACCGTGTCGATTTCCGGGTAAACCTTAATCCGCGCCAGCAGGCTCTGAATACTCTGCTCTGAGCGGTTCCCCTCAATAAACAAGGAGATCTGTGCCGCACTGTTCCAGGATTGGGTAATGGTTTCGGCATTTTTTACCAGCACCTGCAAGGCGGCCGGCAAACTCAGACTGACCCCCAGCACAGCCATGGTCATCAGCGATGAGATAGGGTTGCGCCACAACTCACCCATGCTGGCCATGGCATGCTGTATATGGCGGATAAAAAACATCACTATCCGGCCGGAAAGCGGGAGTTTACTGCGGGTCAATGAAGGCTGGGCAGACATAGCTTATTCCTTAGCGCTCATGGGGCTGGTCCCCAGTTCTTCACCACCTATCATCCGCCCCTGCTTCAGGGTCAGGGTGCGGTACTTCATTCTGGCGATAAGACCGAGATCATGGGTGGCAATCAACACGCTGGTGCCCGCATCATTGAAGGTTTCAAACAGCCTGAGAATATCCATGGACAGCTTGGGGTCCAGGTTACCGGTCGGCTCATCGGCCAGCAATAGAGGGGGTTTGTTGACTATCGCCCTGGCAATACCTACCCGCTGCTGCTCACCGCCCGAAAGCATAATGGGGTTATGGCGCTCTTTACCATAGAGCCCCACCATATCCAGAGCACCGGCGACCCGCTTGCGGATCTCCCCCAGGGTAAAACCTTCGATAACCAAGGGCAGCGCCACATTGTCAAACACGCTGCGGTCCATCAATAGATGGTGGCTTTGGAAGATCATCCCGATATCGCGGCGCAGGTAAGGCACATGGCCGCGCTTGATACCGGCGATATCATGGCCGTTGATCCATACCCGGCCGGCACTGGCGCGCTCGATAACTGTGATCAATTTGAGCAAGGTACTCTTACCGGCCCCGGAATGCCCGGTAAGAAAGGCCATTTCGCCCCGCTGAAGATGAAAACTCACATCAGACAATGCCTTTTGGCCCCCGGCGTAAATTTTGCTGACCTGCTCAAATCGAATCATATATCAGTTATCCGCCTTCTCCTGACTGAACAGGGCTTCGATAAAGTCTTTGGCATTGAAGGTACGCAGATCGTCTATCTGCTCTCCCACGCCTATGTAACGAATAGGAATACCAAATTTATCGGCAATGGCAAAGATAACTCCGCCTTTGGCTGTGCCATCCAGCTTACTGATACTGATACCGGTAACCCCGACCGCTTCCTGGAACAGTTGCGCCTGACTGATGGCATTCTGGCCCGTACAGGCATCCAAGGTCAGCATCACTTCATGGGGAGCGTCCGGATCCAGTTTCTTCATCACCCGAACCACTTTCTTCAGCTCGTCCATCAGATGGCTCTTGTTCTGCAAGCGACCTGCGGTATCGGCAATCAACACATCAACATTTCTGGCCTTGGCAGCCTGCAGGGCATCAAACAACACAGAAGCGCTATCAGCACCTGTATGCTGGGCAATCACAGGAATATCATTGCGCTGGCCCCAAACCTGCAACTGCTCAACTGCAGCGGCGCGGAAAGTATCACCGGCAGCCAGCATGACAGACTTGCCTTCGCGCTGATACTGTTTGGCCAACTTGCCTATCGTAGTGGTCTTGCCAACGCCGTTGACACCCACCATTAAAATAACGAAAGGCCCGGCAGCATTGTCCGGCACCAGAGGCGCACTCACAGGCTCCAGCGTCGCCAGCATCTCCTGCTGCAGCAATTCATATAAGGCTTCGGCATCCTTGAGCTGCTTGCGTGAAGCATGATCTGTCAGGCTGGAGATCAACCGACTGGTGGTTTCTACCCCAACGTCGGCAATAAGCAGTTGCTCTTCCAGCTCTTCAAACAGGTCATCATCAATCTTTTTACCACGAAACAGGCCGATAAAACCGCTACCGATATTTTCGCTGGTGCGCATCAGCCCCCGCTTGAGGCGGGCAAAGAAGCCCTCTTTAGCAGGTTTTGCCTGTGGCTCAGGTTGAGCTTGTTCCTCGGCAACCTGTTCAGCTTGTGCTTTTTCAGCGGCCAAACGTTCAGCTTCGGCTTGCTCGGCCTGGGCCTTTTCAGCGGCAATACGCTCGACTTCTGCCTGTTCTGCCTGGGCCTTTTCAGCGGCCAGACGTTCGGCTTCGGCTTGCTCTGCCTGCGCCTTTTCAGCAGCAATACGCTCGGCTTCGGCTTGTTCGGCCTGGGCCTTTTCAGCGGCCAAACGTTCAGCTTCGGCCTGCTCGGCCTGGGCCTTTTCAGCGGCTATACGCTCGGCTTCGGCCTGCTCGGCCTGGGCCTTTTCAGCGACCAGACGTTCGGCTTCTGCCTGTTCTGCCTGGGCCTTTTCAGCGGCCAGACGTTCAGCTTCTGCCTGCTCGGCCTGGGCCTTTTCAGCAGCCAGACGCTCAGCTTCGGCCTGCTCGGCCTGGGCCTTTTCAGCGGCAATACGCTCGGCTTCAGCTTGTTCAGCCTGGGCCTTTTCAGCGGCAATACGCTCGGCTTCTGCCTGTTCTGCCTGCGCCTTTTCAGCGGCCAGACGTTCAGCTTCTGCCTGCTCGGCCTGGGCCTTTTCAGCAGCTAAACGTTCGGCCTCTGCCGCGGCTTCTGCAGCCTGTTGTTCGGCGAGTTTGGCCGCCTGTTCGGCTTCGTCGTTGTGTTTGTCTTTACGAAACCAGGAAAAAAAACCTTTCTTTGCCATCAGTGCTACCAGTGCTCAACATCGTGGGGGATCTTCAGGAGCCGGGCTCCCGCTTGAGGTCGCAACTATTTCCCTGGAGCAGCGGGGCCTGTTACTGGCATTCCCGAGCGATAAAGGGCTTTAGCTTCATCTCACCTTTTCGGCTGAGTTTGTTATAAAATAGCGACGCTTTTAAGGTGGCATAGTCTACCACTTTCTTTCTTCAGGCAAAATCACGGGGGCAAGATGGCCAAAAATAGACCGGGCAGCGGTCAGGTTCGTATTATCGCAGGCCAATGGCGCTCGAGAAAATTACCCATCCAGGATCTGGAAGGCCTGAGGCCAACCACAGACAGGGTACGGGAAACCCTTTTTAACTGGCTGGCAGGTGAACTCAGTGGCAGCTCGGTGTTGGACTGTTTCGGTGGCAGTGGCGCTCTGGCATTGGAAGCCCTGTCCCGCTATGCCGCTTTTGCCAGAGTCTATGAGCTGCAAAAAACTGCGGCTCAGCAACTGCAGCAGAATCTGCAAACCCTAAAATGCGACAGTGCCGAGGTCATCAACGGCGATGTATTGGCCGGGTTGGCGCGCCCTGCCGATCGCCGTTTCGATATCGTGTTTATCGATCCCCCTTTTCGCAAGGGGCTGGCCGAGCAAACCCTAACCCTGCTGGCCCGGCATCAATGGCTCAACCCAGGCGCCCTCATCTATCTCGAAGTGGAATCTGAATTGCAGCAGTTACCGATACCGGCTGACTGGGAGGCATTGAAAGAGAAACAGGCTGGCCAGGTCAGCTACCGCCTGTATCGCGTCCAGGGAGGAGCCGAGTCATGAAAGCCGTATTAGTGTTGGGAAAACTGGCGACCCTATTGGCCTGGGTGTTGATGTTTTTCAATCTATTCAGCCCGTTTGAAGGCAATATCGGCGTGATACTCACCATACTTCTCGGGGTAACCGCCATGATGCATGGGCTGCAGGTGCTGATATTCCACACGATATTTTGTCAGTTGTTGCCGCTCAAGGCTAAAGACTATCTCAACGCCTTTCTATTCGGGGTGTTTGCCTTGCTGGATTACCGCCAGCGAGCGCTGAGTAAACTGGCTGCAGAAACCTCGGCAAACACTCAAGATTAAGGTGGCAAAGGCGCCTCTTTACCCTTGGCCAATATTTCCAGAATTTGCTGCAAATGCTGGCTCAAAGCTTCAGCCTCGGCTGCCGCAAACCTTTGCTTGAGGGATGCATCGAGTTGAGTCGCCAGCTCCGCCTTCACAGCTGAGAGGGCCGGTTGGTTCTCTTCAACCTGTAACTTGGCAACGCTGAGAGCCAACAACTTAAGCTCAGGCAACAACTCTATTTGCTTCAGTGGTGCCAATAAGCCTGGGTCGTCAACACTGAGTCGTTGATCCAAAGTCACCAGCAGTTGGTCGACCCGCGCCAAAGTCTGCTCCCCACGCTGATACAGAGGAGTTATGGCAACCTCATTGGCAAAATCAGTGAGTTGATAAAGCGTCACGCTCAGCGTCAGCACAACTAACAACAGCGGCAGTGACAACCCGAACACCAGACCGACCCAAAAGTTATTGATACCGGATAAAAAGGCTCGCATTGCTCCTCCGCTGTCGGCAACAAGGCCATCCAATGGATGGCCCGGGTTCACAGGAATTTGATTGCCAAGGGGTACTTGTATTCCACCCCCTCACTGGCCTTGACCGCTGCGACTATGGTCACCACCACATCGAAAATCGCCAGTACAGCCACCAGCACCAAACCTATGCCAACAAAGATCAGGATCAGGCTGATGATGGTGTAAATGATCATACTAATTTTGAAGTTCAGGCAATTACGGCCGCAAACATCGACAAATTCAAACTCTTCCCGTTTCATCAACCAAACGATCAACGGCCCCAAGATAGTGCCCAAAGGGATCAGGTAACCGGCAAAACTCGCCAGGTGCACCAACATTCCCATGTCTCTTTCCTGCTTTTCCATGTTGTTTCCTAACTTTTTTCAGTTCAAAGCCAAACTATCCGGGCCATAGAGGCGCATCTGCCAGTCTTCTATGCTGCCCCGCTCCAGTCGGCGCTGCAAGCTGCCTACCCAGCTGGCCGCCAAACCTTCACAACTGAGCAGCCTATCATAGGCGGCCGCATCAAATTCGGGGCGAAAATACAGCTTCATCGCCTCGGCAACACTGATATCGGTACGCCTTTGTTTCAGTATCAGAGCATCCTGACAGCTTATGATGCCAGGCTTAAGCACTCGATAGAACCAGCCTGACATACCCGTTTGCTGCATGGCAAGGGCAAAGTCCCGCTGACTATATTGGTGATTGAGCTTAAAACAGGGGGAACGCGGTTGGGTGACCTGCAACTCGACTTCGCCAAAGCTGAGGATATCGCCGATATGAATATCCGCCTCGGTCAGGCCAACACTGCTGATGTTTTCTCCCATGGCTGGTGCATCCTGCCCCGCGGTTATCAGCCCCATGCGCCGGTAATAGCCATAGTGCTCGCGAGGAAAATGATGCAGCACCCTATCCGGGCCACCATGATGTTTGGGATCCGCCTGGGCATCACCCGCAACCCTGTCGCCAAAGACCTCCAGCGTCTCCATCCGAGACTTGTTATCTATCCCACTTGCCAGCTTGTCCCTGAATGTCAGTTTATCACCGGCATACAGCCCAGAAATCTTTTCAATCAAACACTTGGTCACGTTACGTCTCCCTTCGAGTGCCAAAGCCAAATCATACTCCAAGCCTACTGGACAGATCACGGACATTTCCATACAAAGCGGCGCTATTGTATGGCCGCAGCGCCGAGGACAATGCCCGGGATTTCTTATGTATTCAGGAGAAGTAATATGAAAGCATTCAGATTCAGCGCCCTGGCCCTCGTTGGGGCTGCAGTAAGCAGTGCCGCCTTGGCGGACAACACTGACGTTTATATCCGTAATGGCCAGATTTACAGCCATGAAAACAGTTTCTTTGTCTCTGCCGGTGCCTATCAGGGCAGCGAACTCTATCAAGGCGTCGATTCCAAGCTGCGTCCATTCGGTAACCTGGGTTATAACGGCAAGGACTTCAACGCCTCACTGGCCAATATCAACTACCGTTTTTTCGGTAATGATAAAGATCTGTTCAACCTGAGTGTGTTTCTGGGTAGTCCGGGTATTGCCTTGAAAGACTCAGACGCAGCAGCGCTTGGCGGTATCCATGAACGTAAACTGAGTGGCGATCTGGGTATCAACCTGGATACCCAACTGGGATTCGGTACTCTATCCACCTCGGTACAACATGACGTAACCAACAGATACAGCGGCTTTATCGGCCAGGTCCGTTACGCCGTACCACTGAATCTGGGCTGGGGCACTGTCGTTCCCTACGCCGGCGTCAGCTACTTGAGCCGTGACTTTACCCAGTACTACTTCGGAGTCAGCAAGGCTGAAGCCAATAAGCAGCATAAGTACTACCAACCGGGCAAAGCCTTCACCTACAACGCAGGTTACAAGCTGATTGTGCCTCTGGGCGAACATCTCGAACTCAGCCAAAGCAGCAACTACAGCTACCTGGATTCCGCCATTGCCGACTCGCCGATTGTCGATGGCAAACAGCAGTGGAACGCCAACCTGGCACTGACTTATTACTTTTGAGTTTGAGATCATTGGATGAAATCGCTTAAAAACCTTTTTTTACCATAGGCTTAGCCATAGTAGTCAGTGGCTGTGCGACCCATTATGACACCCAGAAATTTTCCTGGGATCTCGACAAAGACTTTACGAGAACTCAGGTGGACTCAAATACTTGGTGGAATAACTACGTTAACAACCATAACGACAAATATATAATGGCGGCACTCTGTCAGAAACACCGCTACTCCCAGTACTGCAAAGGTTAATTTATAGCGACCTATAACTTGGATTTTGGGCTGGCTATATTTTCAATACTGTCAACCGCATTACTGAATGTTTGTGGGTAAAGGGGTGACCAAGTCCCCCTTTATGTCAATTGAGCTGTCACTTATGTAACCGGAGTGATAATTTTGCTTTATCTAAACCCGCATGCTTACCGGCAGGAAATGGCAAACACTCGCATAACACTCGTAGAAGACGATAATAAGATCAGTGACCTTCTGACAGATTATCTCAGGAACCAACATTTCGATGTTGAACGAATAGATGACGGCAGTCGCGCAGGACAACTTATCCTCGAACGTCAACCTGAACTGGTGATCCTGGATCTTATGTTGCCGGGGAGTGATGGTCTGAGTATCTGCCGTGAAATCCGCGCCCAATACCAAGGCAAGATACTGATCCTGACCGCCAGTGAGGACGACATGGATCAAGTGGCCGCACTGGAGATGGGCGCCGATGATTTTGTCAGTAAACCAATCCAACCCAGGGTACTCCTGGCCAGGATCCGCATGTTGCTAAGACGTCAGGAAAATGTGCCAACGGAAAGCAATCGCGAACGCCAGTTCGGAGAACTCTACCTGGATAATGCCCGCAAGTTTTGCGCCATCAGTCAGGTAGAAGTCAACCTCACCACTGCCGAATTTGACCTGCTATGGCTGCTGAGCTCACATCCGGATGAAATACTGTCGCGGGAGTATCTGGTCAAGGAAACCCGCGGCATAGAGTACGACGGAATAGACCGCAGCATAGATAACAAGGTAGTGATTTTAAGGAAGAAATTAGGTGACAACCCCAGCTTGCCGCGCAAGATAATCACGGTAAGAGGCAAGGGTTATCTATTTGTACCGGATAGGTGGTAATGAAACGGCTGTTTATCTTCTCCTACCTGGTGCTGGTGTTTCTGTTTTTCACCTGCTTCATTTTTGTCTTTCAACTGGACTTCTTTTCCTCCGATGAGTGGGAAGCCGACTATCAGGATCGCTCCTATATGTCTCTGATCCAGTTGTTATCGGATATCTCGACGGCCGAGGGCGTTGCCAGTGCCGAGGCCTCGCTTGAGCAAGTGCTCGGCAACCTGCACAAACAGCTGAGGGTCATCTCGCTGGACTCGGATGAGCTGTCGGCTGACGAGAAACAGCGCCTGAGAGAAAACCAGCGTTATATCAAAGATGTGGAAGAGGATATCTCCTACATCATGTTCCAGGGCTCAGACAAGGTGTATGCCATCAGCCGCGATGAGTCCGCGCCCTTCTGGCAGGAATACTACTTCAAAGAATCCATTGCTTTCTGGGTGATGTTTCCGGTACTGGCTTTTATCAACTTTGTGCTGCTCTATCTATTGGCCCGGCGCCTGCGCCGCTTGGAGCGGGTCCACAGCGCCTTTGCCAATGGTGATTTCAAAGTTAGAGCCAAAACAGGTGTGTGGCACAAAGTGGGACACCTGAACCAATCCTTCAATCAAATGGCTGACAAGATAGCCAAACTCATCGATAGCAACAAACAACTCACCAATGCCGTAGCCCACGAAGTGCGTACACCTATATTCAGGATCCGTTGCAATCTGGATATGCTGGACGATTCAGGCGTTCGCCCGGAGCAAATGCCCTATCTGGAAGGCATACATCAGGATCTGGATGAACTCGGCACCATGGTGGACGAATTGTTGCATTACGCCAAGATGGAGCGACGCCAGGCGCCATTACAATTGAGCTACCAATCATTGGATACCGCACTGCAGGAGTTGATCGCCCACCTGCAGTTTGAAACCGACATCGCCCTTGAACTCACCACGGCAGAACCACTAACGGCCATGATAGACCTGCGCCTCTGGCACAGGGCCGTCAGTAATATCATCCGCAACGGCTACCGTTATGCCCACCAAAAAGTCAGCATAAGAATTAGCGGCGACACAGATAGGATCTGGCTGCATATTGCCAACGATGGCCCAGGGATCCGGGATGAAGACAAGCAGCGCATTTTTGATCCCTTTGTTCGCATCGACAAATCACGGGATCGCGGCAGCGGCGGTCACGGCTTGGGACTGACCATCAGCGCCCAGATCATTCGCCAGCACGGTGGAGACATTGCCATCAGCGACAACCAAGACGGTGGCCCAAGCTTCGATATCTGGTTACCTAAACAGATAAAAAAAGCCCCGTTAAGAAACGGGGCACCAGCAAATCAGTGGGGAATCAGCGAGTGAATCACCGCGCCATAAAGAAGACTCGCAATCGAGACTAAGCCCATCACATGACAAGCTTGTGACTCTAATAAGACATTGGTATGAAAATAAAAAATGCCCGCGGCAGCGGTCAACTGCAACGGGCCAAGGGTGAAACCTTACTTGAAACTAAAGCTCAGTGATGCGCACACTGTTGCTCATGATGCCAGGCATTAAAACGGCTCTGGGCCATGACCAGCAGCAGCACCATAGACAGGCTGCCCATCACCAAAGTCACTGCAAATGGCGCACTGAGGTCAGTTTGCTGCACCAGACCGGCCAGCAAAGAAGCGCCGCTCATCTGAATACAACCGAGCAAGGCTGCCGCAGTACCGGCTCGCTCGCCGAAGGCCGCCAACGCCATACTGGTTGCAGGACCCAGCAGGAAGGCGAAACCGACACACAGCAACATCATGGGCAACATAAAGCTCATGGCGGCAGCCATACCTTGCTGAGGACCATAGATCTGCAGCACAGGTTGTATCGCGGCAGAAGCCAACAACAACCAGAGCGAAAACACAACGGTCGCGCGATTTCCAAGGCGTCTGGTGAGCACTGGCGCGGCAAAACAGGCAACAATATTCACCAAGGCGTTGAGGCCAAACAGGCCACTGAATGCCAGTTCTGACATACCCAAATGATCAATCAGCCACACAGGTGCGTAGGACACATAGCTCAATATTGAGGCCATACCCGCCATGCAGCAGAAGGCATAGAACAGGAAGTGGCGTTCGGCCAATACAGGCTGATAGCGGCCCCAGCGGTACAGCGGCCCACTGCTGACGGTATTCTGCGGCCGGGTTTCTGGAAAACGCATACTCACCAGCAGCAGGATCACCAAGCCGTAAACAGCCATAAGCCCAAAGGTAGAGCGCCAACCGAATTGCATCGCCATCACGCCGCCAAGCGTTGGCGCCAGTGCGGGGATGACGCAAATCGCACCGTTGAGATAGCTGTAGATACGGGAACTTTCAGCCGGTGTATAACAGTCACGCACCGCGCTAAACACCACAATAGAGGTGGAGCAGGCCGCCAACCCCTGCAATACCCTGGCAATCTGTAACCATTCGAACTCCATGGCAACCACAGCCAACAGTGCACTAAGCACATAGAGAGCAATCCCCCCCAATGCCACAGGCCTGCGGCCAAATCTGTCTGCCAAGGGGCCTATGAGGATCTGCCCTACCCCCATAGCGAACAGAAAAAGCACCAGAGTCGACTGGACTTCGCCGGCACTGACGCCATATTCAATCGCCATAGTCGGCAAAGAGGGCAAGTAGATATCGATAGCCAGTGGGCTTAACAGCACCATGGCCATCAGCATAGGCAGGAGGTTTTTTGCCATAGGTTGTCGTTCAATCCTGAGTGAAAACTGAGATGGGGCACATTCTAATGAACTGGAGGTATGAAAAGAAATGATATAATCTCACAACATAATTTCCTCTGAGGAATATCAGGGTGAATCTGGATAACCTGGCCCGTATCGACCTCAACCTCTTGGTCATGTTGCAGGTGCTGCTGGAAGAGCGCAGCGTGACCCGCGCCGCCAATCGGCTGCACCTGAGTCAATCTGCATTGAGCAAGAGCCTCAACCGCCTGCGCGACATGTTGGGCGATCCTTTGTTTCAGCGCACCGCCCACGGCCTCAAGCCGACGGCTCACGCCGAACAGTTAGCGCAACATCTGCCTATCGCCTTACAGAGTCTGCATCAACTGACCCAACCTCCCGTGTTTACCCCGGCCAGCAGCAACCGGCAGTTTTCGCTCACCATGGTAGAAAGCGCCTATGAAACCCTGCTGCCCAGTTTTATCGGTCGCTTGCTCAGCAACGCCCCTAATGTCAGGCTCGACTCCTATGTCTGGACCGAAAAATCCATGCAGGCACTGCAGCAGGGGCAGATAGATTTGGGAATTTCGGGAAGGGATCTGCAGCCCAGCTCCAGCTTTCACTTCAGCCAGTTGCCGGAAGGGATCCTGTATCAAACTCTGTTTCAGGATCATCAAGTGTGTCTGGTGCGCGAAGGGCACCCGGCGCTGCAAGCTCAAAAGAACAAGGTCTGGGATCTGGCTGCCTACCTGGCGCTGCCCCATGTACAGGTGCGTTGTGAGGGTAATGATTGGTGGGCGCTGGACTACTTTCTGGCGGATCTCGGTCATCACCGCCGCCTCAGTGCTACAGTGCCGGACTTCTACGGTGCTGCCAGTATTTGCGCTCACAGTGACTTGGTATTTACCCTGCCCTCCAGTTTTGCACTGCACGCCTGCAAGCTTTACTCGCTGCAGCAATTGCCACTGCCGATAGACTTTATGCCCATGGCTTATGTGTTGCTCTGGCATGAGCGCAATAACGACGACCCCGGCCACCGCTGGATGCGGCAGCTGATAGGTGACAGCATGAGCAGTAAAAAGACCGCCTGAACGGCGGTCTTGAGTTAAACGTGATTAGAGCACGAAGGTCGCGACCTTGGCATTGAGATCGGTCGCACGCACCTTGAGTGCCTTGGCGTGCTCAAGGTCGTCCATGGCGGTGGAGGTGATCTCATCGGTAACGTCCTTGATGGCCGTGGTGTTTTGGGTAATCTCCCCCGTTACCTGAGTCTGCTCTTCCGCCGCCGTGGCTATCTGCCCGGCCATATCGGATATCTGCGCCACAGCAACGGCTATCTCTTCCAGCGCCTTACTGGCCTCTTCGGCATCGCCGACACTGCGGCCTGCCATCTGGCGGCTGTTTTCCATGGAGGCTACCGCCCTGGCAGTGGTTTGCTGCAATGCCTCTATGGTGTCGTGGATTTCGGAAGCCGAATCCTGAGTACGCTGAGACAGAACCCTCACTTCATCGGCCACCACGGCAAAACCGCGCCCTTGTTCACCGGCACGGGCAGCCTCGATGGCGGCGTTCAACGCCAACAGATTGGTCTGTTCGGCCACCCCTTGAATTGCGGTGAGAATACCGCTGATAGCCTGGGCATGACGATTGAGCTCATTGATCACTTCGGTGGTTTGGCCTACTTCCTCGGCCAATGAATGTATTGAGTTTCGGGTCTGCAGTACCAGACTCTTACCCTGCTGCGAGCTGCAGGAAGATTGCTGCGCTGCAGTAGCGGTCAACTCGGCGTTGGCAGCAATCTCCTGGGTGGCACTGGCCATCTCGGTAACTGCGGTAGCCACCATGGTTACTTCCTGCTGCTGCCTTTGCAGCTCAACAACCGAGCTCTGGGTGGTATTCAACCCCCGCTCGGCATCCAGATCCAGTTCGGCCGCCAACTGACGTATATGGCTTATCAGCTGATGCTGGGCCGAGACAAAGCGGTTGAAGTTGTCCGCCAGCTCGGCCACTTCATCATTGCTGTCGACAGTGATCCTTTGGGTCAGATCGCCATTGCCGTCGGCAATCCGTGCCAGCGCCTGGGATACCCGCCCAAGCGGGGCCAACAAGAGTCCGAGAAACCAAGAGATAGCCGCCGTGCTCACCAGCAGCACAAGCGCCGCCAAGCCAACCTGGGTCCAAAGCAATTTGCCGAGTGGTGCTTCAAGCGTTGCCTTATCCAGCAGCAGCAAGAGCTGCCAGTCGGTATCCGGAATAGCCGTTGCCCAAACAAGTTTGTCCCGACCATCGGCATCAAAATACAGGGATTGCAACTGCGCCGTTTTTTGAATGTTGGCCAGAATGCCCGCACCGAGATCATCATCAATTTCGGCAACCGGACGCATCGCCTTGCTGCCATCCTTATAAGCGATTACGGTACCGTCGTTATGCATCATGACGGCAAAACCCGCAGCCGGGATCGCCATGCTGTTGACCTCGGCTACCAGAGTATCAATTGCCAAGTCGCCACCTATCACCCCTTTGGCGGTTGGCTGCGCCAAAGAGACCACCTGAATACCATAGCCACTGTCGATATAGGGTTTGGTGATAATGGCCCGGCCTTTGGCCATGGCATCCTGGTACCAGGGACGGCTGCGGGGATCGTAATGACTGTTGTCCACGCTGGGATCGGCATCCTGCATTTTGCCGTCACTGCCACCGAAGTAGACAGACTCCAGCTTGCCGGCCGCCCTGGCCTGCTGCAGTGCAGGCACAAAGTCATCACTTATATATTCCTGCAAGGATGAAACCACGTTGGTGCGAATCGCCAACCACTCGGTGACACGCTGTGCCTGCATATCACCAATACGCTTTAACTCTTGCTGGCTGGCTTGCAACAGTTGTGTTTTTTGAGTGCTGTAGCTTTGCCAGGAAAGCAGAGCCACAACCAGAGTCAATGCCAGTACCACACACACCAGCAACTTGTGTTTCAATGAGCGGAGTTTCATCTTCAGCGGGGTCCGATATTTGAGAAAAGGCCGACAACCATCGGAGTAGCGACCTACAGCTTTGTCGAAATGATCGCATATTCTGCTGATTTGACTGAGTGATAGTTCACAATTAGTTGAAAAACAGGTCAAAATTGCAACAAAAACTCTGGCTTTTGGGTTTTAAACCACAGTTGATGAATAATTATTTATTCGGGGAACTCCTGCCTCTTAACGCTTTCTTAATAAAGTCGTATTAAACATGATGAATAATGAAGCAGATTTAACGTGACCTGAGCCAGGGATGGGGTCACACTTGGACCCAAGCAAAGACCGGAGGAAGAAAGATGTACCGACAATTTGCGCAGAGTCAGCCACTCAATCCCAGAACCT
The DNA here is from genome assembly GCF_007636515.1 of Shewanella sp. MSW. Taxonomy (NCBI): domain Bacteria; kingdom Pseudomonadati; phylum Pseudomonadota; class Gammaproteobacteria; order Alteromonadales; family Shewanellaceae; genus Shewanella; species Shewanella sp. MSW. The sequence goes on along the minus strand of NZ_LVDR01000009.1, from coordinate 160,535 downwards.
TGGCGGGAGCATTGCTGAGTCTCAGTGCCTTTAGCCTGGCACTCTTGCTTATGCCCCTGGTGTTGATCCTGGCGGCAACTACACTCCTGTGTTTGAGCCTGTTTGGCCGCAGCTATTTGAAACGCCAGTTGGCCAGCATTCACCAATGCCGCCAAAGAGGCAGACAAAGAGATCTCTACGACCTGGATCCCAACCTGTGCCGGGATTCAGGCTTGAGCCCAAGGGGCCGTATCATAGAGCACGAACCGGACTAATCGGCGAGCAGTTCCTGTGCCCGTTTCAGGGCACGCCGCTCATCTGCCGATTGGCTCAGTTGCAATACATTCTCAACCTGTTGTTGCAGTGACTGCCACAAGGGGCCTATCACCTCCAGTTCACGCTCATCGGCGCGCTCTCGTGCCAGGCGCAACCAAGCAACAGCCTCCACTACGTCTATGCGTCCAAGGCAACCATCGGTCAGGGCTATCGCCAATTCAATCATGGCGGTCACACTGTGGCCATAGCGGATAACCTGTCTTAAATAACTTTCGGCCTGAGACAGATCCGAGCCAAATGCGGTGTCATCGTTGAGCATATGCTGCGCCCGTGCCAACATGGCATCCAGTTGTCCCTGCTCTGCCGCTTCGGCCAACCATTGTTCACTGGCACCTAGGTCTGCTTCACAGCCTTCGCCACGGGCCAACATCAGGGCTAGGTGGTATTGAGCGTGGGGATCGCCGGCTCTGGCCGCCCGGGTTATGTGTTCAAAGGCTTGTTGCAGCTCGCCGCGTTGATAACAGAGCACCCCGAGATTGGCCATGGCCTCAGATTGTTCGTTGGCGGCAGCAGCACTGAGGAAACGTTCTGCCTCGATTTCATCTTTAGCCAGCTCACCACTGCCCACCAGATAGAAGTAACCCAAGAGCGCCATGGCATCGGTCACGCCGGCCTCAGCGGCTTGGCGAATAGCCTGCTGCCCGGTAGCAAGATCAACATCACCTCTGTAGCCATGAATAAGGGCCACTCCGTGTTCAAACAACGCCTTGGGTTCAGTTGGCGCCGCCTCGGCAAACCAGTGTGCCGCCTTGGCCAGCATTCGCGCCGAGTCACCCGTGAGCGGTTCGTCGGCCTTATCTTGCAGGGCCTGCTCCTGGCCACGGGCAATCAGGGCCCGATTCTTGAGCGCCATCCCCAGCAGATATTGCGCCTCGGCATCATCCTCCATCACGGCCCGATAGCAGAGCTCGCGTCCGGCCTGCAGATCAAAGTCATCGAAGTGGTATTCTGGCGCTTCCCGGCCCTTCAGCCTGGGGTAGGCCAGTTCCATCAGTTTCAGCAGATCGCCGATGGCCTTTTTGGCCAGTTGCAGCAGTTGTGTTTCGGTGAGGTGGAACTTTTCCGGATGGGCGCCGCGGTTGCCATCGGCCCTCAGCCTATGCAGCGCCCGGGTGATGCGCACATCGATCAGCCGCTGGCGATTGAGCTGTTCGATACGATCATAAAGGTTGGGACTGTCAAAACTGAGTTTGGCCGGTGCAGCCAACAGCTCAGTCAATCTGTGGGCAAAGCTGCGAACATGCAGCAGTGCCTGGGTTGGCACATCCTGCACGTAGCGCTTGGCAGTCCGGTACTCCCGGGCCAAGTCTTCCGACACACTGGCAATAAAAGCAACATCATCCAGCACAGTCTGACCTCACAAGGCCGCAGGAGCGGCCAGTAGAGAGTTGATCATTAACCCTTACGGGCAACCCGATAAAGGCGGAATAAGGCCACATTGACGAACAAACCAATGAAAGCCACCAAGGTATCCACCAGCAACTGCAGTGGCATACCACCAGCCTGCCCAAGTTGCGACAGCACACTCCCCATGATCAGTAGCGGAAAGTAGCTCAGCAGCACCAAGATTGTCTTGCCGGTGAGTCCGTTACTGAACTCAAAACTGGCCTTGATGGCCTGCAGCGGGGTCAGACGCTCGACCACCACCATAAAGTTAACAAAAGCCAGGCGGGCAAACAGATACAGGCTGATCCCCATCCCCAGGATCCATACTGGCCCTATGGCCGCCAGGATCATAGTCGGTGCAGCAATCGCCATGCCGGAGAACACCCCGGCCAACATCAAACCCGGCACAAACGCCAGACTGGACTTTAACACCTGGCCCGTGCTGGGCTGCATCCCCTCGGTACGCAGTTCCATAAACAGAGTCAAGGCCGCGATAAGCACAGAGAAGATCACCATCAAGGCGATCACCGCCAGCATATGAGGGGTACCGAATTGTGGATTTTCAGGATCGGCACTTTGCAACTCGGTACCGAGCCACATTTGAATACCCACCTGCAATAGCAGCAAGGGAACGGTCAGCATTGCCAGCTGAACGATATGATTACGGAAGAAGTTATAAGCTTCGGTCAGGATGGCAGACAGAGACATGCAGCTTTCCCAAAAAGGTTGTAATTAAAGGATCAAGATAGACGCCAAGGATACCCAAATTCCCACGCCAATGCACAAATGAAATACAGCAAAACGACCGCCTGTCACGCAAAAGCCGTGCATCGGCGCCTGAGATAAGACTAGAATATGGCCCCAGAACACCTTTTATATGCATAGGAAAGCAGAAATGAAAGCTTATATCACAGCAGCCGTAATCATGGGCTCACTGATGGCGGCCCCAGCGCAGGCCGGGTGGTTCGACAAACTCACCAGCAACCCCCAAACACAAGCCGATACGGCCACCAATAGCCAGACCGCCACTCAAAACAGTGAGCTGGTCGGCACTGTGATGTCACAGCTGGGCCTGACTCAAACCCAGGCCGAAGGTGGCCTTGGCAGCCTGCTCGGACTAGCCAAGACGTCATTGGGACAAGAATCTTTCTCTCCCATTGCCGACAGCATTCCCGGTATTGACGGCTTGCTGGCCGCAGCGCCCAAACTGGATGGTAACTCAGGGATGACAGGCCTATTGTCCAAAGCCGGCGACCTGGGTAACTCCTTGCAGGGCAGCGCCATGGTCTATGATGCCTTCGCCAAGCTGGGGATTTCCAAAGAGCTGGCCGCGCCCATGATAGATATAGTCAAAAACTACCTGCAAAGCAGCGGCGGTGAAGGCACAGCCGATCTCTTGACTAAAGGGCTGGGCTCACTGCTGTAAAGCGGCCCGCACTATCAGTGGGAACCTGCAGCCACTGATGACGTCTAAAAAATGTGGCCGCCCGGTTAAAGCGCGCATCGGCAAGGCCGGATTTACCCGGCGCCAAGCCGCAAGCCGCGTGGCCGACATGTTTAGAGCCTATACTGAACCAACTGACAGAGAAGCCTATGATCGCCAAGCTCAAGCAGTTTTTGAATGCCCATCAACAGAGTCAGTCCCCGCAGGAACAACAGAAACAACTGGAACTGGCAGCTGCCAGCATGTTGTTGGAAGTGGTTTATGCCGATGAGGAGATGTCCGGCACCGAATCGCAGCTGTTGCCCGAACTCCTGGAACAAACACTGGGTTTAGCTGCCGAAGCAGCGGCCGAGCTGATAATTGAGGCGAAGCAGACCCGTCACGATGCCACCTCACTGTTTGAATTCACCTCGGCCATCAATGATAGCTTTACGCTTGAGCAGAAGCAGCAGCTGATCCTGGCGATGTGGCGTGTGGCCTATGCAGACGGCGAATTGTGCCGCTACGAAGACCAGATCATTCGCCGCTGTGCCGACCTGCTGTATCTCAAACACTCTGAGCTTATCCAGCTGCGCAACCAGGCCATGACTGGCAACTCAGACTGAACCAGCCCTTTATTGCATAGGAATCACCGGCGGCAATTGGCGTTTCTGCCACTGCCGCTGCAGTGTCAACAACACAGCCAACACACACAGCAAACCCAGGGCGTAAGCCATGGCGCTGCCGAGTGCAAACGCCAGTAATACACAAAGCGCGCAGCTTAGCAGTACCAAAGGCAGGTAGCGTTTGCTCAGCAAGCGAATGGCTGCCAGCATGGACAAAAGATAAATCACCACAAATACCCCGTTGCTCCAGGCAATCAACTGCTCAAGCTGTTGGCCTGAAATATAGGTCAGCACTATCACCAGCCCCATCACACCAAGCACAGCCGACAAAGCCCTGACCGGCACCTGATAACTGTTACGCTCACGGAACCAGGCCGGCAATATTCCCTCGGTACTGAAGCTCCAAAGCAGCCGCGATACACTGGCGGCATAGACGTTCACTGCCGCCAGACCACTGGCAATACCCAGCACACCTATCACCTGAGCGCCGTATCCGCCAAGCAGGGTATCAAATGCCCCTATCATAGCGACCTTGGTATCCACCTCCACCAGCAATAACAACAAGGTACAAACCAGATAAACCGCGCCGACCAAAATCACCCCTATCACCATGGCGGGGATCAAGTCTCGATCCGGGCGCTGGAAATCATTGGCCAAGTGGGTCATGGCCTCCACACCGAGGAAGCTCCAGAAGGCGATGCCTATTGCCAGCATCACACCGTCATAGTCGGGAGTGGAATGAGCGGTCAAAGACAGCAACTCACCGGCCTTGGCACCACCGGCGCCGAACATCACCACCACCACGGCCACAATCCCCAGTGTCAGGGCAAATTGCGCCTTGGCAGAAACCTGAATTCCCCTGAGATTGAGCAGCCAGAGCCCGAGCAGAACCAAGAGTTCGCAGCCCACCTGCACCCAACCGGATACGGGGATCAGGGCGTTAACGAATTGGAAAGTCATCAAAATGGCGGCGGGCGCACCGATAGGCACAGCCATCAAAAAACTCAGGCCTATGGTGCGACCCAAGGTACGGCCAAAGGCTCGTTCGACAAAATAGGCGGGGCCGGCAGCGTGAGGGAAACGGCTGGCCAGACGGGCAAACACCAAGGTCACCGGAATAATGGCCAGGGTCAACAGAGCCCAAGCCAGTAAGGCGCCACTACCGGCCTTATCGACTGTCATCTGCGGCAAAATAAACACCCCGGTACCCAACAATGTGGTGGCCATTAAGCCGGCACCCTGCCAGCGTCCGATTGTTCCTGTAACTTGATTCATCTGCTAAATTATCAGTATCTTGAATGGCGCCAGTATAGTCGTTCTCCGGCAGAATTTCTGTCATTCGTTTCCGTCAAATACGGCTTTTAAGCCGACGAAATGACGGCAAATCGGCAAAAAACACACAAAACGTCAGGTAGCATGGATAAGTTCGATAAAGCAATCATTAATGCGCTTAAAAAAAACGCCCGTCGAAGCATTTCAGATGTGGCAGCCGAAGTGTCGCTGTCCCGCAGTGCCGTCTCAGACAGGATCAAGAAGCTCGAGCAAAACGGTGTGATCCGTGGTTACCAATTGCTGCTCAGTGAATCCCAAAAAGAAGCCGTCAGTGCCTACTTTGAAATTCAACACAAATGCCCCCGCTGCAGCGATGTAGTACATGTGTTTCATGCGATTCCGGAGGTCGTCACCTGTCACGGGATCTCCGGTGACATGGACCTGCTGGTATTCGTCAAGACTCCCTCGATGCGGCGATTGCACGAGATCCGCGAATATATAGACACTCATACCGAGATAGTGAAGATTAAAACCCATGTGGTAATGAGCGAGTGGATTAATAACCAGTGAATTAAAACCAAGAAAAGCCACCCGCGTGCTCATTAGGTGGCGAGTCCCGTGGAGGATCGGGAAATGCGTCAAAGGCGCAATAACAAAGTGGCTTCCTGCCCAATCACTTCCTTGTCAGCAACGTAATAACGTTGCTTCAGGATGCGGCGGTGCTTGTTCTTGACTGCAAAGCCGCCGCATTCCTTAACCTCTTATCAGTGGCAGTCTTTACAACCCGCTGCCGGGTCTTTTTCTTCGTGAGCTGTGTGACAGTCAGTACAGCTGAGCACGCCATCATGTTTCTTGTGTGCCTCACCTTCGAGCGAATTCATATCACCGTGACAGGAAGCACATTGCTCGTTTTCAAAGGCATAATCGGCAGAAGGCGAACCATCTTTATGGCAGGCTTCGCAGCCGGACATTTCCGTGTGAGAATCAGCTATTGGGGCTGCCAGCAGTGAACCGGAGAAACCCAGAGCCATCATCAAAAGCATTTTTTTCAACATCACATTTTCCTTTTTATGGGGGTTAAGCAATCGTCATTTGTCCTGTGTACAGGATGAAGTGGCGCAGCAAAATGACCCCCAACAGACTCAGGGTTGCTGTCGCTGCCACATAAGACCATTTACGCTTGGCCGTGGCGGTCATAAACAGATTCATTGCCAGTGGGATAGAGAGACCACAACCCAGGATACCGAGCCAGAACACCCAACCCCAGAAACCTTCCCCGATGGCATTGAAGGCCGCAACTTTGCTTTGGCCACCGGTGAGCACCAGCCCGACAAAGAAAGTGAAGATCACCGCAATTTCCACCAGGATAAGAGGGATCTCTATCTTGTGAATAAAGTGCACTTCTTTGCCGTCGGGGTTGCCCTTGAGCAGCACACCACCAAGTAGAGACGCCGCCGCACCGGAAGAGAGACCGGAGATCAGGAACAGCAACGGCAGTACCGGATTCTTCAGCATGGGGTAACCGGGCAGAGCCGACAGCAGGAAGCCGGTATAAGCCCCCAACGCCAGAGACAAGATCACCAATAAACCTGTTAAGCTGGGTTCATGTTTGGCCAAAAATCCGGTCACTTTGAGCACCACGGGGAAGCGTTGCTCACACCAGTCATCTATCGGTTGACGGAACACCATGGCAATCCAGGCGAACATAAACACCATATAGACCATGAGGATCATCACCCCGATGGACATCACCGAAGTGGGGTTATAGAACACCAAAATCTTCCAGAAATGGAACGGCTTGGTCAGGTCGATGACCAAGATCCCCAAACCTGCCATCACAGTGAGTGGGGCGACCAAACAAGCAGCCTGGACAAAGCCGGAGCGCCAGGCATCCTGTTGCAGGCAACGGTGTTTCAACAATACGGCAAAGAACATGGCGCCCGCCGAAACCCCGGCGAAGAACAGATAAAACGCAATGGGCCAGTGCCAAACCAAAGTATCAAAATGAAAAGGACTCATAGCTTAATCTCCCCCTGTTTGGCCACTATCTTGAACAGCTTGGGCCGGGTGCCGAGATCAACCTTGGATCTCTGGGTTGGGTTGGCCCGAATCATCTGCACCACTTCTGAACTCGGATCTTTCAGGTTACCGAATACCAAAGCCTTGGTTGGGCAGGCTTCTACACAGGCCGGCTGTTTGCCCTGCTTGAGTTGAGTCTCACGGCAGAAATCACATTTGTCGGCCGCTTTGGTAACAGGGTTAATAAAGCGCACCTGATAGGGGCAAGCGGCAATACAGTATTGGCAACCAACACACTTCCAGGCGTCGACGGTCACAATGCCGGTTTTCTTGTCCTTGAACGCCGCACCAGTTGGACAAACGTTGACACAAGGCGCGTCTTCACAGTGCTGACAAGACTTACGGCTAAAATGGTAAAACTGGTTCGGGTATTCACCATATGGGCCAGTGCGAATAATCTCCAACCGCGAGACCCCTTCAGGTACCTGGTTCACTTCCCGGCAGGCATCACTACAGGCGTTACAGCCAATACACTTGGTTTCATCATGGAGCAAGGCATAGTTGATGCCAGAGTCATGATCGGCGCTGGCAACCGCCTCATTGCCACTCAATGGATAGAGAGAGGCACCGGCCATCAGGGCACAGCCCCCTTTTAAAAAACGTCTTCTGGAATTTTCCATTACTCTTACCCCTTAGTTGACCGTATGACAGTCACGGCACAGCTTGCTGTGCTGTGTGCCAGTTGCTTGCTTCATTGGATCGTCCAACGGGTGCAGCTTGTGGCAGGCGGCGCAGCTCAACTTGTCGGCGTGAACATTGTGGGTCCACTCTTTCTCAGCCAATTTCTGTGGCTGGTGACACTTGAGACAAGTGGCATTCTGGGTTGCTGGGGCAATCCCTTCCTGAGGAGTAAAAACTCTTAAATCATTGGGCTTTCTTGGATGTTTTCCTTTTTCCCCATGACAGGTGCTACAACTCATATTGAGCTGATCCTGACCATGGTGTCCCTGCATTAAGCCATTGCGTTTGTGACACTTCACACAGGGATCACTGTTGATTTTCAACGCGGTCTCGGCATAGGCAATGCCGCTTACCCCCAACAAACAGGTCATAGAGGCCGCGCCTAATATTGCACGCCATCGAATACTGGACATCTCGGGTCCTCACTTTCAATTGGATATACAGGGACTCAAAGGTAGCGGCCTAAACCGCCACCCGTTATTGCAGCCTAAGCTGTCAACATCTGCTCAAGGTGCTGTGCATCCAGGGGATTGGAGCGTTTCATATCGATGAGGCGAACGTTGAGCTTTTCAAGTAGGCTCTTTGAGTTGGCGCTTTCAGCATCACTGAAATCTGAAATTACCATTTTTATTTCTGAAGAATTCTGATCTATCAATACATAGTCCAGGCGCGAGTGACTCGCGGTCGCATGTGGGTCAATATCAACCACTGACTCCAACGCCACATTGCTACAAACTTCGTATCGACCATTGGTTAAAGACTTCAGAGATTTAAAAAAATCTAAACTCTGCTTGTCAAAGAACCTATTTTTGAGCTTTATCTCTTCGGCATTCTTTTCATCTGACTTAAAGAACTTGATACATGTCATTACAAACACCACCAGCACGAATGGCACTGCAATAAAAAGCACGAAGTAGATAAAGGCATAACTTAGAATAACTGAAGTATCCATATAACCCTCCAAACATCATTTTTAGTTTTAATACGCTTATTGCGCAGTTGAATTATTACTATCTACAGCAATATTAATTTTGATCGTCATCAAATAACCGTTGAGGAAAAGATTGAAAGATCAAAACATAAGACACTGACTACATTGCTATTTTCTAGAAAACGTTCTGCTAAAAACAAGAAATAGCATTTAGATAAAGCGATATTTGAAAATACATTATTTCACTATATGAAATACACACAGTTAATGAGAATCTCTCTCACAAACCTCCTTGGGTTAGTCAAAAAAACAGCATTTAGTGATCTAGAATACAGAATCGAAAATAGCTTCGGATAAAATTATTCTTTCTGAAAAAACAGGTTAATATAGATGCTGAAGGTACCACTAAAGGAGTATTGCAGATGAACCATATTGACTTTGAAAAGCTGGATATTTTGAGCCTTTCCATCCTTGTTAGCTTATATGAAAACAAATCTGCAACACACGTTTCAAAGCTTTTAAATGTACCAGCCCCAAAAATAAGCCGTTGTTTAAAAACTGCCAGATCTATTTTTGGTAACGAACTATTTCTAAGAAAAAAGTATGGCCTTATTCCCAATGAATTTGCGGCTAAGGTTTATCCTATTGCCAAAGAAATAGTGAACAGTGCCAAGGGCTTCAATCAGCTTGGCAATCCAGCTATGGCGGGCAATAAAAACTTTGAACTTGTCACGCCGGGTCTTATCTCTTACGCCTATCCCAAGGCCTTGATGCAGGCCATTAAACAACAGAACAAACAGCTGCATATCAATTTGAATTCCTGGAGCTGTAACTCATTGCAAGGGCTCATAGATGGCAACATCAGTGCAGGACTTTGCAGTTGTCACTACCCACAAGAACTGCAATCTATAGGCAGCAAATTACAGATTGAAGCCCTGAGAAAACTAGATAGCCTCTACCTTATCTGCAACAAGAATCATCCGCTGCTCTCCCGCGAGCTAACGTTGGAAACCATCGCCGAGTATCCTTACATCAACACAGATTTGAGCATAGGCCCCAACACTCTAAGCCCATTTGAAGATTACTGCCGGATCAACAATCTGGATTTGAATGTCGAAATGACTATCACCGGCATCTCCTCCCTGAGTGCCTATCTGGAAGCCTCACAGGCGGTGGCTTTGGTGCCCTACAAGGCGGTATTCGATCTGTTGGGCGAAGAACCTCTGCTACACCTTTGCAAGCTGTCGGAAATGGAAACCACTCGCCTGTTCAATGTCACTGAGCCGCTGACACTGACACTGCTTAGTCCCAGCGGCCAACAAGACCCGGATCTGGAATGGATACGTTCACAGTTGCGTTTGGTGAGCGGGACCTTACTGTAGGCTTGTGATAACAATCTAAATAGGATCTCAGCCCGCTCTTTACGACTTGAAGTATACAGACAGATTTGCCCAAGAGTTCATACAATAGCGCTGCCAAAAGCGGTACACTAATGCGCATTCGATACTGGGTAAGCCGTCTATGCAAATCAATTCTCACGCCGAACTCAATCTCCTTTGGGGTTCCCTCATACTTGAAGAACTGGCACGCCTTGGGGCTCAGCATGTGTGCATGGCACCGGGCTCGCGCTCAACGCCTCTGACACTGGCAGCCGCCCGCCAGGACAAACTGAAACAACATCTGCACTTTGATGAGCGAGGACTGGGCTTTATGGCACTCGGACTCGCCAAAGCCAGTCGAGCTCCGGTGGCCATTATCACCACCTCGGGAACAGCCGTGGCCAATTTGTATCCGGCCATAGTCGAGGCCTGGTTAACTCAAGTCCCCTTGGTCGTGCTTTCCGGTGACAGACCGCCGGAGCTGATAGCTTGCGGCGCCAACCAAGCCATACTCCAACCGGCGATTTTCGGCCAATATGCCAAGCAGTTAAACCTGCCGACACCGGATCTGGCCATAGCTCCCCAAGCGCTGCTGACTCAGATTGATGAAGCCGTGGCCAACCAAAGCATGCCGGTCCACATCAATTGCATGTATCGTGAGCCACTGTACCCAAGCAGCCTGGATGCCCCCAGAAGTCAAGCCATAGAGCATTACCTGCAACCTCTGACGAACTGGCAACAGGCAAGCACACCCTATAACCAATATGCAGCTGTAGGCATGGGACAAGTCCCCAGTTGGGATACCATGGCGCGTTTTGTTCACGGCAAGGGTGTTATCATCGCCGGCACCCTGGATAGTGCCGATAATCCACAAAAGTTGGTCGAACTGGCCAGCAAACTCGGTTGGCCGCTGCTGACAGATGCCCAGTCTCAGCTGCGCCAACATCCTGCCGCGATAGGCAATGTCGACCAACTGCTGCTCAACCCCAAGGGCCGAGCCCTGCTGCAACAAGCCGACCGGGCACTGGTGTTTGGTGGACGCCTGCTGTCGAAACGCTTAATAAGTTATCTTGAACAGCAGAACTGGCACCAATATTGGCAAGTATTGCCGCAGCAGATGCGCCTGGATCCCAGCCATAAACCCAAGCAGCTCTGGCTGGCAGAGCTGCAGCAGATAGCCGCGCTTGAGTGGCCACGCTCGTCCTCCGCCAATTGGGCGCTGGAGCTCACCGCCCAGAATGAGGCGCTCAATGAGCTCTTTGTACGCCAAATAGATAACGGCGAGTTCGGTGAGGCCCAGGTGATCAGGGCCATAGCGGCAACCCGCACCGGCGAACAACAGCTGTTTATCGGTAATAGCTTGCCGGTGCGGCTTTATGATATGTTCGCGCCCATCAGTTGCTGCGCCGCCATCACCTACACCAACCGCGGTGCTTCGGGGATAGATGGCCTGCTGGCAAGTGCCTGCGGCGTCGCCAACCACAAGGGTCAGGCCACCACCTTGGTGCTCGGCGATCTATCGGCGCTGCACGACCTCAACTCTCTGGCGCTGGCACGCCAGGCTCAGGGGCCGTTGGTGATAGTGATACTCAACAATGATGGCGGCAATATCTTCAATATCCTGCCGGTGCCGGACGAGCAAGTAAGGGCTCACTATTACCGATTAAGCCACGGACTGGAGTTTGGTTATGGTGCGGCCATGTTTGGCCTGCCCTACAATAGGGTGGAAGACTTCCAAGGCTTTATGGATGCCTACAGTGAAGCACTCAACTATAACGGCGCCTCGGTCATCGAGGTTTGCGTCAGCCAAACCCAGGCCAGCGACCAGATAGCCAGCATAGGCCAATGGGTAAAACAAAGCTGATGTTAGCCACAACGACTCAGGGTTCAGCAACCCAGCCGCCTTTGGTGCTGCTGCACGGTTTTCTCGGCAGCAGCTATGATTGGCGCGAGTTGCTGCCGCTCCTGAGTCAGGACTACTACTGTATTGCGGTCGATCTCCCGGGACATGGCCGCAGCGGTGATATCCAAATCGACAGCCCAGGCTTCAGTGACTGTGTTGCCTTGCTGCGTCATACACTGCTCAAGGCCGGCATCGCGCGCTTTCACTTGTTGGGATACTCGCTTGGTGGCCGTATCGCACTGCATCTGGCTCAAACCTGGCCCGAGGCGTTGCTGAGCCTGCATCTTGAGTCCTGTCACCCGGGCCTGTTATCCCATGATGAACGTCAGCAGAGGGCGATGGCCGATAAGCTGTGGGCCGAACGTTTTAACACTATGCCGATTGAACAAGTGCTGGCCCTCTGGTATCAGCAAGCGGTATTTGCCGACCTATCAAGCGCCGAGCGAGAAGGTTTAATTGAGAAACGCCGCCATCAGCAGCCGCTTGGCCTAATCAGCTGTTACCAGGCCACTTCACTGGCACTGCAACAGGATCTGCGCCAGGTGCCGGCCAAGCTTGCTTGCCCAAGCCACTACTACCTCGGGGAGCAGGATGGCAAGTTTGGCGCTCTCGCCAAGGCCTGGCAGCCACAAGCCGGATTCAAGCTGCATACCATTGCCGATGCGGGCCATAATAGCCATCAGGCCCAACCCGGCGCTTTTGCCACGGCGCTCAAAGGCGCCCTGAACGCGATTTCAAGGGGTGAATGATGCATCCAGACTCACTGTCACTGGCCCGCTATAGGCTGCCGCTGGAAACCTCACTACCTGTGGGTAAGCAAAGAATCGAGCAGAGATCCGGGCTGGTTATCAAGGCCAGTTGCGGCAACGAAGAACATTTTGTGGAAGTCGCCCCCTTGAGCGGCCTGGATGCCAACGGCGAGCCACTGCTGGGTTTTAGCCGTGAATCGCTGGCGGAGGTGACAGAAGCAGCCTTGGCACTGATGCAAGCACTGGCCGCCAAAGAGCTTAAGTTGAGTCAGGCGGCCGATGCCTGTCAGTATCCCTCACTCGCCTGGGGGCTAAGTCTGCTCGATGCCAAACTCAAGGGACAACTGCCACAGCGCTGGCCGGCCGTTGAAACCATCCCGCTCATCTACCACAGAGAAGAAGAGCCACTGGCGCTACTGCAACAAAGGCTGGCGGCGCTTCCCGATACGGTTCTCAGAGCCAAGATAAAAGTCGCCCAGACCAGCATGGTCCAAGAGCTCAGACTGATCCATGCTGTATTGGCCGCCAAACCTCATCTCAAACTCAGGCTGGATGCCAATCAGGGCTTTGAGTATCAACAAGCTGTGGATTTTTGCGCTTGTCTGCCCAAAACCAGCATTGAATATATTGAGGAACCCTGCCGCCGCGCCGACGATAATCCGGCCCTATTCAAGGCCACAGGGATCCGCTATGCCCTGGATGAAAGTCTGCTGCAAAGTGAGTTTGTACCTGACTGCAATGACTTCGCGAGCGGCCTGACCGCGCTGGTGCTTAAACCTATGTTGCTCGGCAGCTTAACCAGACTGCAAACCCTGATCGAACAGGCCGAAGCGGCCGGTGTGCGCGCCCTGTTGAGCTCCAGCCTGGAATCTTCTCTGGGAATTGCCGATCTGGAGGCGGTCAGTGCCCTCTTGACCCCCAATGAAGCCCCCGGACTGGATACTCTGGCGCCTTTCGGACGCGATATTATTGTCGGTCAAGGCCACAAACCCTGTCTGGACTTTGCCGAGCTGGAACTCTTGGGTCAGTGGCCCTGTCTGTAACCGCCAAGCTCTGACAGCCTCTGCAACCTCCAATTTCAGTAACAGGAGAGCACATGACCTACTCGCCCCTTCACCTCAGTGGCCAACAAACGCCGGATGCCATCGCCTTGGTAGAGGGCGGTATCTGCCATAGCTATCAGGCAGTAAGCCGGCAGGTGTTGGCGCTCGGCACCGAGCTGCGAGCCTTGGGGTTGCAGCGCGGGGATAAACTGGCCTGTGTGGCCACCAACTGCCGCGAGCTGATATTGCTGTATTGGGCTTGTCTGGATCTGGGGCTGCTCTTTTGCCCGCTGTCACCCAAGTTTCCGGATAGTCAGCTCCAGGAGCTGCTTGAGCGTTTTCATATTCGCTTTATCTGGTGTCCGGATAACACCAGAAATAAGCTTTGGCAAACGCGGGATATCACCCGAGTGCTGGCGGATTTTGCTATTCTCGAATCGAATGGTATCCCAGCCGAGATAGCCACGGTCTCGGCCGATACGCCGCTCAATATCATTCTTACCTCGGGCTCCAGTGGCAGCCCCAAGGCCGCAGTCCACTGCCTTAACAACCATATCGCCAACGCCAATGGTAGTCGGCAGTTGATCCATTTGGCAAATGGTGATGCCTGGTTACTCTCGCTACCGCTGTTCCATATTGGAGGTCTGGCCATTCTCAATCGCTGCGCCCTGGCCGCCGCGGCCGTGGTGCTGCCGGATAATGAGCTGACTATGGCAGCGCAGTTAAAGCGCGATGCCATCACTCATCTCTCATTGGTGGCCACCCAGTTGCAACGCCTATTGGACGACAACCCCGAAAGCCTTATGGGGGTAAAGTGCCTGCTACTTGGCGGCGGTGCCATAGGCCAAGGCCTGCTGGACCGGCTATCCCCCTTGAAAGTGAAATCCTTTACCAGTTACGGCATGACAGAGATGGGCTCGCAGATCACCACGGGATTCGCCCGCAGTGATGGCAGCAGTGGCCGCCTGTTACCCGGGCGCGAACTCAAAATAGAACAAGGAGTTATCTGGGTCAGGGGCGAGACCCTGTTTATGGGTTATCTGCAGCCGGATGGCAGCATAGTTAAAGAGACCCAAGACGGTTGGTTCTGCACCAAGGACAAAGGCTTCTGGAGCCTGGATGGGCTACTGCATATTCAGGGGCGGGTCGACAATATGTTTATCTGCGGCGGCGAGAATATTCAACCGGAAGAGGTGGAAGCGGCGCTGAAACGGCACCCGGCCATCCTGGATGCCATTGTCTTTGGTGAAGATAACCCTGAGTTTGGTTTACTACCGGCCGCCATTTTGCGTTATCGAGGCTCACAGGCGCCGAGCGAAGCCGAGTTGACTGCCTTCCTGGCAGACAAGCTGGCCCGTTTTAAACGCCCGAGGCACTATTATCCCTGGCCGCAACAGGTTGCCGAGGGGTTCAAAGTACAGCGCAAACAGGTTATTGCCGCTATCTGTTCAGCCATGAAGTCTTAAAAGTTCATTCTGTAAAAAGCGTTTACAAAAGTCAGCTTCACTCAATGGATGCGAAAAGTAAAATCCCTGTCCCAGATTGCAACCGAGATTTTGCAATAACTTAAGCTGGGCAGCCGTTTCAATACCTTCAATAACTAGCTGCATATCCAATGAATCCGAGAGCGCTATCACACTGGATATCGCCGCCTTACATCTGGGCTCTGTATCCAAACCTTCCACAAAGCAGGCATCCAGTTTCATCTGTGAAAAAGGCAGATCACACAGGCGAGCTAAAGATGAATGTGCGGCACCGAAATCATCAATCGCCAATTCACAACCCAACATACGTAAACGGATCAAATTCTCCATGTTGAGGGCCGGTGCCAATATAAGTCCAGACTCTGTTATCTCTATGGTAACCAACTTAGGCGGAAGCTTATAATCCCGAATCAATTTGGAAATTTGATATACAAGTTCAGTGGAGTTTAATTGGGAAATGTCAAGGTTGTAGGCAAGCGATAAGCGATAGTTCTGTTCCAACAATCGCTTTTGCAATTTGATCCCCTGATGGAATAATTGAAGAAACATCTCGTCCAGCAGGCCATAACGAATGAGAGGTTCAATAAACAGATTAGGATGCAGTAACCCAAACACGGGATGCTGCCATCGCGCCAACACTTCCGCTCCTTCTATTTGTAAATCAGTAACGCTGAACTTGGGTTGATAGAAACCAACAAATTGATGTTGCGTGACCGCATCCTTAAAATCCTTGAAGTTTAACGAAAACCAATCCGGATGTAACTCCGGCTCAGTTGGTATCTTCGGCGGCTCATTGAGCTCACGATAACACTTGATCATGGCATTCAAGTTTTCAATTGTGGGCGACTTAGCCAAATCACCCAGATACTGAAATCCCAATAGCTTAACCATCTGAGACACCGCCCGACGCAGATCTTTGTCAACATCACTATAAAGCGCTACCCCACGGATTTTGAATCTGGCTCTTGCCTGGCGCAAGAAAGACAAACCATCGGTTCCAGCCAACATCAAGTCGCAAATTACGATATCGACCTCCCTATGCTGTTGTAACCAGGAAAAAGCGGCTGTCGCGCAGCCAAAGCTGAAGACTTCCACACAAGTTAGCGACTTGAGGTTGTGCTCCAGCACAGTGCGTTGAAAAGGATGATCCTCAAGCACCAACACCTTGCATTTCTTCATTGTTTAAGCCAAAAAATAATATGGATATAAATGGCGGTCAGCATCATTTATCTGCAAAAATAGCCGACATTTGCTTTATTAAAATTAACCAAATCCTTATATGGCTATATTTACGCCAACACACCGAAAATGGTCTATATCACACTATTCCTAATTTACTTTGAAGCGATATATATTCAACCATATTATAGTAATTGTAAAACCCAATAGAAAAGGCTGAAAGTTCAGTAGGAAATATCCTACTTACATGTAAATATTATTCTGCCACAATTGGCTTGAATGATAATGGGGGTGGAAGTTTAGAATATGAAGAAAATTATTGTTGTTGATGACCATCCTGTGGTGATTATGGCCATAAAAATCATACTCGAGCAAAATGGCTTTCATGTCATAGCCACAACAGATAATGGAGTTGACGCGCTGAAGCTCATTCGAGAGCATCAACCAGATGCCGTTATTCTGGATATAGGCATACCACAACTAGATGGTCTAGAGGTGATTAACAGGTTAAATAATGTGGACTTTCCACCTAAAATCCTGGTGTTGACGGCACAGCCATCCGAGTACTTTGTTACCCGCTGTATACAAGCAGGCGCCTCTGGTTTTGTCTCAAAACAAGAGGATCTAACTGAGGTTTTAGGGGCTTTGAGGGCGGTGTTATCTGGATATTCCTACTTTCCCAACAATGCTTACATTCATTATAAGCAGAACAAACAACTGCCGGAGTCAGATAAGTTGGCACAATTATCAGGCCGAGAAATGATGGTACTTCAACAACTGTCACACGGCCTTTCCAATAAAGAGATTGCCGATCGCATGTTACTCAGTAATAAAACCATAAGTACATATAAGACTCGTTTACTGGAAAAGCTTAACGCTCGTACCCTGGTCGATCTTATCGAAATATCCAAGAGAAATCATATTATATGAAGAAAGCACCACTTCTATTGGCGCTATACTTAATATTGCTTTTTGTCACTTTTACTTCAAAGCAAGCAAAAGGGGCTCAATTGCATACTCCAACACTCTCAGGCCATGCCAGTATGAGTGAAATAGAGATAGATTTAGCCGATGAGCAGTGGCAGTGGTTACAAACACAGCAAAGTATCCGGGTAGGAGTTACGACACCTGACAATCCACCTTTCGATATGACAATGGATGGCAACAGTGACTATTACGAGGGCTTGAGTGCCGATTACTTGCAGCTTCTTTCCGACCTCCTAAAAGTCAGAATAGAGCTACGTTTATTTAATAACAAAGAGGACGCTATCTTAGCTATCAAGGACGGCGAATTGGATCTGCTCACCGGGGCCTCTGATTACGAAGCATCCCAAGGATTACTACTAAGCCGGGCTTATGTCGATAACCAAGCTGCGTTATACACTTCAGAAAAACTGCCTTCAGAACAAGCTCCGACTCATATTGCCATGGCTTATGATTACCTGCCAGATGCCGACTTAACCACACTTCTTCCTAAAATCCAAATCACCCCCTATCCCTCCAAAATAAAAACGGTAGCCGCAGCTGTATTTGGTGAAGCTGATGCCGTTATCATGGATCTGTTTTCAGCCAACTATATTGTTAACAACTATTTTGCCAAGAAGTTACGGATTAAGAAATTATTGCCCGTTGATACTCAAGGCATAAGCTTTGCTTTAAGCAATGATAAACAGCAACTTAAAGAGATAATAGATGATGCATTAAATCAAATCCCGCAAAGTGAGCATTGGGCCATCAAAAAACGTTGGAGTGGAGGCGGCCTGAATCTATCCAAAAAAAAACTCGGTCTGGATCTGACTGATACAGAATTAGCTTGGTTAAAGCGACATCAGCCTATAAGAATTGCAGCCAATAAGTTTAATGCACCTATGACCTATTTCGATCAAGAAGGCAGATTACATGGTTTCGCAGCTGATATTTTGGAGATTATAAAGCTTTATAGCGGGATTGACACTATCATTATCCAGACGCAAAACTTCCATGAAATTGCCAAGAGCCTACAAGATAACAGTGCTGATCTAGCATTGTTATCACCTTCAGATAAACGTAAAAAGGAACTGATTTTCACTAAAGAGTTAGCTTATGCTCCATTTGTATGGATCTCCCTTAAAAACTCTCACATCAATCAGCAAAAAAATAACTTAAAAATAGCCTTACCAACGGCACATATCTCTACGGAAATGTTACCTGAAGTATTACCTCAGATTAAAGTTCTAGAAGTAAGCAACTATATGGAAGCCCTTGAGGCCACGCTAAAAGGTAAGGTAGATGCCACTATAGCCCCGCTTGGGATCGCAGATTATTACGTCAATCACTATTATGACCACAAACTTGAAATACAGGGTATTTTTGATAGTTTACCGCCGGCGACTGCAGCCTTTGCCACGAGCAAAGGTAACCCTGAATTAATCAGCATTCTCAATAAGGTTCTGGCCATTATTCCCGCAGATGAGTTGCAATCTATAGGAAATAGATGGCGCGGCAATGCCGTCCCCGGACAAGAGACCTGGCGTGACTATAAGTATACTATCTATTCCATCACTATTGCCGCTATATTGTTGATTACTGCATCTTTAATCTGGGCCTGGTTCACTCGTAGCCACTATCTCAAACGGTTAAAGGTAAAAAAGGAACTGCAAAAACAACTTATATTTATGCAAGAGGTTATTGACAGCATCCCCCACCCTATTTATGTACGCAATACAGAGCGTAAGCTAATTCTCTGCAATCAAAGTTATTTACAATTTTTCCACGTATCAGAACAGGAATTGATAAACAGAACAGTGTTGAAAAACGGTGACAGAATCAAAGATGTTCACACCATAGATCAAAAATATATTCAAGCCATAGATGAGAACAGAGCATGCTACGAAGATAGGCGTATATATATTGATGAAAAACCTATTGATGTGTATCACTGGTTCCGCCCTTATAAAAATGAACAAAATCAGATCCAGGGGATTGTCGGTGGATGGATAGATGTCAGCGACCGAATTGAATTAATGCAACAGTTGAGCCTAGCCAAGGAACAGGCCGAAAAGGCCAGCGTGGCCAAGACTCAATTTTTGGCGACTATGAGCCATGAAATACGCACCCCCATGAATGCGATTATAGGCTTGCTGGAGCTATCGATAA
This sequence comes from Shewanella sp. MSW, assembly GCF_007636515.1. Lineage (NCBI taxonomy): Bacteria > Pseudomonadati > Pseudomonadota > Gammaproteobacteria > Alteromonadales > Shewanellaceae > Shewanella > Shewanella sp. MSW. The sequence goes on along the minus strand of NZ_LVDR01000009.1, from coordinate 140,950 downwards.
AACGCTCCCAGGAAAACTTGTATGATTTTAAGTCTATTCGTGTTGCTTATGACTCAGCCAAAGGGTTACTGGAACTGATTGGCGATATACTCGACATTGTTAGAATTGAGGCAGGGCAATTAAGCTTAAACCCTGTACAGACAGAACTAAGGCAAACGCTGGATTCGGTAATACGTATCTTCGAAGGTATTGCAACCCAAAAGGGCTTGCAATTATCGTTGGAAGTTGACCCTCAACTACCAACGTATGCGCTGCTAGACCCCCTAAGAATCAAACAGATACTGTCCAATCTAATAGGTAATTCCATAAAATTTACCGAGCAGGGCAATATAGTCCTCACAGCACTTAAAGCGAAAAACGCCGCAGGTCAGAATGAACTGGTCTTCCAAGTTGCCGATACAGGTATAGGCATGCCAATTGAAGAGCAACAGGACTTATTTAATCCTTTCGTTCAAGCCCAAAATGGTGCCCACAACAAAGGGGGAACCGGTCTGGGTTTACCTATATGCCGTTCCCTGTGTGAGATGATGGGCGGTTCTATTACTTTGGTTAGTGAACCAGGGCAAGGAACATGTATCAATATCCGAATACCTTTACAAATCGCCAATACCGATACTGCTGAAGAAAATCAAACCTCTTCTGTACCAGATGCCCTCCCAGCAACCCAAGCACAACATGTATTAATAGTCGATGACCATCCAGCCAACAGACTGCTGTTGTCACAGCAACTTAAATATATGGGGCACAGCATTGATGAAGCAAACGATGGTCAGGAAGCGCTCCAACTCTTCAACCAACACCCTTATCGAATCGTCATTACCGATTGTAATATGCCGGAGATGGATGGTTATGAGCTTAGCCGCAAGCTGAGACAACTTGAGAAAAGCCGTAATCTATCGCCAGCTGTTATCTTAGGTTACACAGCCAATGCCCAGCTGGAAGTCAAAAAAATCTGCATCGCCGCAGGCATGAATGATTGCCTGTTTAAGCCTATCAGTTTATCTGAGCTTAAAAGCACCTTGGATAGCTTCCATCAAGTACTTGAACAAGATGTTCCAAAGCCCAGCTTCCTACCTAGTACATTGGATAAATTAACCGGTGGCAATTTAATGCTAACAGAGCAGTTACTACATGAATTATTGAATGCCAATGAAGCTGACCTAATAAGTTTGAAATCAGCATTGAAAGATGGGGATGAAGATAAGACCAAGAGTATAGCCCACAAAATTAAAGGTGCGGCGAAGATTATTTCAGCTACTTCCATAGTCAAACATTGCGAGCAGTTAGAACAGGCAGAAACCCTAGAAGAAGCAAGTGTGTATCTGGTTACACTCAGTAATTCATTGGAGCATCTTGCTGAAGATATAAAAGCATACCTAATTTCAGAGAAAAACGAAACGATAGATTTTACAATCTAAATTTAGCTTAAATTTTCTATAAAATAAAACACCCAAGTTATTTCAACAACAAACACAAACTTGGCTACAAAGTAAACTATAAATATTTTTGCTGTGACCTTCTCGGCATCAACAGATTTTACCGCTTGATATTTATGGTACGCATGGCCATTATAAAAGTTTAATATTTATCAAAAGATTAATAGATTGCGACAATTGAACAACTAGATATTACACATAAGATTAAAAAACTATAAAAAGCATCACCCGTGTAGGACTTTTCCTATAGGGTTATTGTCATTTCCGATCCAATCCCAATCCTCTTTCATTCTAGTCACTACTAATTGTAGTATCAGCATCGAAGTGGTTCGAGCTTAGCTTGAAAATATGAAGCTCAATTTTAAGTTGAGATCTTAGGTTTTCCTAGGCTTCTAAATTCTACAAGTATAAAAGCGCATACCACCTATTCTTTAAATATTAAGGATTAATAGGTACACATATGAAAAAAATAATTGTATTAGCGGTATCTTTAGCTGGTTATGCTTCTCTAGGAACAGCTAACGCAGCATCAACAGGTACTATTCAATTCGTTGGTGAAATCACTGGAGCCACTTGTAATGCTACAGTTAATGGCACAGGCAACGCCACCGTAACACTGCCAACTGTCAGTAACAGTCAACTTCAAGCGGCTGGTAATACCGCCGGGAAAACCAGCTTTACCGTTGAGTTAAGTGATTGTACTGCACTAGGTACTATGACTCAGGGTTCTGCTTTCTTCGAGAGCGGCTCAGCAGTCAATATAGCAACTGGTCGTCTTAAAAATACCGCGGCAAACAATGCCGCAAGTAACGTGACATTGCAGTTACGTGACGCTTCATCTGATACAGCAATCAAAGTTGGCGACTCGAGCCAAACTACTACAAACACTTATGTCAATTTGCCAACCACAGCCGGAGGTAAGGCTCAACTTCCTTACACTGTAGAATATTATGCTGAAAATGCGGTGACTGCGGGTAAGGTTAATTCATCAGTAGTTTATTCAATCCAATATAAGTAAACCTTTTATTAAATAAGATATATAGGGGGGATCTCCCCCCCTATCATCAAAAAGGATAATACAGTGCTTCGCTTCTTTTACCTTATTCTAATTATGGTTACATTAATATGTACTATAGGAGTTGCACCACAAGCATTAGCCAGCGTGGTGATTACTGGCACTCGTGTAATTTACCCTTCTGATGCGAATGAGGTGAGTGTAAAGCTGGATAACAGGGGAGAAACTCCTGTTTTGGTTCAAAGCTGGATTGACAATGGTGAAATTGATGAAAAACCTGACTTCATCGATGTTCCATTTATCATTACTCCTCCTGTAAATAGAATTGATCCAGATAAGGGACAGACTCTAAGAATACGTTACACAGGGGATACTCTTCCGACTGATAGGGAGAGTTTATTTTGGCTAAACGTACTTGAAATCCCTGCAAAACCAAGCTCAGAAAGCAATGAAAACTATTTGCAAATGGCGTTTAGAACGAGAATAAAGCTATTTTACCGACCAAACTCATTAGCGTTTGACGTTAAGGATTCTATAGAAAAGATCAGTTTCAACCGACTAGACAATGACACTGTAAGAGTTGATAACCCAACTCCTTTCCACATTTCCTTCGCCAAGATAGTATCCAATGAAAAAGAAATAGAAGGAGAGATGGTATCGCCACATTCATCGTTGAAGTTCCAACTACCTAACCGAATAGGAAGTAAAGTTGAAGCCACTTATATCAATGATTACGGCGCCATGAAACTTCAGGAATATTTAGTTAAATAATTAATAGCCTAATATGGATAACAATATTGGCATCAGCTAAATAACTAAATCGAGGTCAAATTGAAAAAATTACCAATCAGTAATTTTATTACATTATTAGTAGTGGGCTATACACTATCATTTGGCTGTAGGATAACTCTTGCTGATACCTCCCCATCTGTTGGTGCATCATCTACTAGCGTTACATTTGATTCATCTCTATTGAACATGGTGGGATCAGATAGCTTCGATTTAAGCTATTTTCAAGATGGCGCATCTGCTCTTCCTGGAAATTATAAGTCGGCAGTATATATCAATGGGGTATTACTTGGCTATTACAATGTTGAATTCAAGGTAGACAATAAGAAAAAGGTATATCCATGCCTGAGTCAAAAATTGATAAAAGACATTCAATTCAATCCAGATGAATTACCCATACCCATTGATAAAAATATCGATTCATGCATTGACTTGAAAAATCACATCTCTACGGCATACGTTAACTATGATAGCGGAACTCAACACCTTGACATTATTGTGCCTCAAGCCTATCTGTACAATAAGGCAAGGGGGGAAGTTCACCCTGAACTATGGGATGAGGGCATCAACTCTGGTATTTTTGGATACAATATCAATGGTTATAGTAGCCGTTCCAATGGAGAAAATTACAACTCATTATTTGCCAACTTTAGAACCGGAATCAATATCGGAGCATGGCAACTAAGACATAATGGTAACTACTCTTCAATTGAAGGAGGAAGAGAGAACTATAACGCTATAAATACATATATACAACGTGATATCCCTTCATGGAGAAGTAGTGCTTTAGTTGGACAATCAAATACTTCTGGACAAATATTTGACACCTTACCTTTCGTTGGACTTCATTTGGCAAGCGATAGAAGAATGTTACCTGAATCTCAGCAAGGCTACGCACCTCAAATAAGAGGTGTAGCTAAAACTAATGCGCGAGTTTTTATCCGCCAAAATGATCAAATCATTTATGAAACCAATGTAACTCCCGGTGAATTTCTAATTAACGATCTCTATCCTACCGGTTTTGGTGGGGATCTTGTTGTTACTGTAAGAGAATCTGATGCCAGTGAACACTCATTTAAAGTACCCTACGCTTCTGTAACCCAGTTGTTAAGGCCAGGTACAATACACTATGAATTTACCGCAGGTAAAATTCATAGTGATAGCTTATTAAGTAATCCTGATATCTATCAGGCGACTTACCAGTATGGTGTCAATAATACCTTTACTAGTTATGGTGGACTCCAGGCCAGTGATGATTATTACGCCGTGCAACTTGGTGGTGCTATCGGTTCTTCCATTGGTGCATTTGCTCTGGATATTACCCACGCAAGAACCCGCTTGGGAGACAGAGTTGAACCTATGGATATTAGTAAGAGAGTAGAAAATATAACAGGACAAAGTTATCGACTAAGCTATAGTAAGGCTATCAGCGAAACAAACACTAACTTGTCATTGGCTGCATATCGATTCTCAACCGATGGGTATATGGACTTTATGACAGCAATGCATACCCGTGATGCTGTATCTTTAGGAGATTCACCAGAGAATATTTTCAGATCTAAAAATCGCTTTACTGTTACCGCAGCACAGAGTTTACCTAATAATTGGGGACAATTTTATTTAAGTGGCTCATTACAAGATTATTGGAACCAAAAAGGGACAGAAAAGCAATATCATTTTGGATATAACAATCGTTATAAAATTTTGTCTTATGGTTTAAGTATAAACCGTAGCTTTTCCAGTATAGGAACAGAAGAAACCAACTATTTATTGAGCTTTAGTCTGCCCCTTGGAAAAAGTAACTTCTCGCCGCAGATGATGGTAGACCTTTCCCATGACACCAATGGCAATAATAGCCAGCAGTTGGCAGTATCTGGTGTATATGGAGCCGAAAGTGAATTAGGTTATGGTGCAACTATTACCAATACTGATAACGGCGGAACCAGTCATTCACTCAACGCCAATTATCGAGGGCATGCAACCACACTAACAGGTAGTTATAGCCATGGAAATAACTACAACAGCGCTGCGGCAGGGATTAATGGCACTGTCATAGCACATTCAGGTGGAATAACACTCACCCCCTATGTAGCCAATACCTTTGCCTTGATTGAAGCTATAGGTGCTGAGGGAGCAAGTGTATCTTCATATCCTGGTATTCATCTTGATAGCAATGGTTATGCTGCCGTACCTTATTTGAAACCTTATCAGATAAACGAGATTAACATTGATCCAAAAGGAACCTCTGCCGGGGTTGAATTGGAATCTACTTCTCAGAAAGTAGCCCCTCATGCAGGAGCTGTGGTGAAGTTAAGCTATAAAACCAAGCAGGGTAATCTGATTTTGGTCAAAGCAACCTATGAAGGAAACCCATTACCATTTGGGGCTTATGTTACAGATGGTCAAAACAATCATGTTGGCACTGTAGGCCAAGGTGGCGTTCTTTATGCCAGAGTCGATAAAAACAGTGGACAATTAAATATAAAATGGTCAGAACCTGATTCAAAAAGTTGCTCAATTGATTATGAAATAAAGAAAGATTTACCAAATGGGATCCATAAATTCAAAGCTGCTTGCCACTAACCAACTGAATTAACAAGCTTAGAAAAGTTTCACCTAAAGTAACAGGTAGATTAAGATGAAGTGTATAAAAAAATTTTTTTGGATCTTCTTATTGTTAGTCATAGGAGGATACTCTAGCGTAGCGGAAGCGATCCAATGTTCTCGAACCTCATCTTTAGTTAACGCACAAATGCCTTTGGCTGTAAATAACTTAACTGTTGGCCCTGACACGCCTAACGGCACAGTTATATTTAGGCAAGATTTTCGCGTAGGACAAAGGCTATCCGTACATTGCACCCCTTCAAGCTCGCCATATCAAATTTATAGGAGTTATAATTATACACGCATGCCATTGCCTAGTTCGCAATGGTATGGCGGACCTTATCCTAGAGCAACTATTTATCAAACCGGAGTGCCGGGTATTGGCGTAATGATATTAGCAGAGAATAGGCCTTTACCTATAGATATAAAAGCTAACGAAGTCACACCAGCGAATCAGTTCACTAATTATAATTTAAACTTAGGCATGGTTTTATTTTTCATTAAAATAGGAAATGTACAACCGGGAACTATTAGAGGATTTAACTTACCTTCCAGCAACATAAGGTTTAAAGCGCCTGGTGCTAATGTTTTATTGGCAAGATTAGCAATCACCGGCTCTATCAATATAGTGTCGCAAACGTGCAGGGTATCGAATGTGACTGTCCCTATGGGACAGCATAAGATAGGTGATAAATTAACAGGAAAAGGGAAAACCACTGAATGGGTCGACGCATCCATCAGGCTGACTAACTGTCCGAGATTTTACGGCACCCTAAAAGATGGTAAAAATACCAACTACAATTACACCACAGGCGTAGTGAACACCGGAAATTACACTCAAAATGCGTTGGGAGTATCAATATCACCTAACACAAGTACGGTAGATAATAGTGCAGGTATTATGAGTATCAAGTCCGGAACCAATAGCGCTCAAGGTGTTGCCATTCAGCTTGCCGAGTTTTCCAATCGTAGATTTAACAATTATATAAAGTTTGGAACTCCTTGGATATATAATTTATCAAATGAAAATAGTACAACTTTTACCATTCCACTGAGAGCAAGATATATCCAAACCGAATCAGAAGTCACTCCCGGTAGAGCTGATGCCACGGCTACTTTTACCTTGACATACAAGTAACATTAATAAAAAGAATAGTTTTAAAAAAGGCAGCCAGATGGCTGCCTTTTCTATCAATTTTTTAATCAAGGATAATACTGAAATAAACTTAAGAACAGTAAGGTTGAAAATCAGCCTAATGTCATAATCAAGGAGGCTCGCCAACGACGATAATGATATGGCAAAATAGGTTGTGGCAAGACCCAGCGAGATTCACTGTCACTCTTGTAAAGCGGAATATCTTGGCTTCTTAAGAAACGCTCCAAACGAAAAGGGTGTAAACGACAAAAAATAATGTCACAGCCTGCCAACTGCTCAACGTGTAACTCATCTTTTGATATGCAAAGTCCTGCATCCATCAGCCAATAAAGTGTCTGATGATAAATTTCATATTTATGCTGTTTTAGAAAAGCTATGCCCCAACCTGGTTCAGCCGTTAATGCCAACTCTCGGTAAGTTCTGAAATCCATTTACAGCCTCCAAAAGATAGTTTAGGCAGACTATAAAGGCTTGCTTCAATTATATCGTTAAGAAAAATCTCTATTAATGTAAGAAAGTTCTGACATTGAAGTTCTGTCAAATCTCATTACTAGTAACCTGTCCAAATAACTCTCTTTCATGACATTGCTGACTAAAACAGACTAAAAATATTTTCCATAGTAAGCTAATAGCGGGTTTTCTAGACGGCGTTGTTGCCTAAATAAGCGGAACCTTTTTCGCTTTCCATGATCTGATCTTGCATAACAGGTCTTCGGTCAGTTTCATGGGTAAGTCAGAACGCAATATCACCAATTGGAAGCAATACAATCAGGCATTAGTCAACCGTGGTTCGGTTACCTTCTGGCTGGACGAGGCAGCGGTTAACGCTTGGCATTGCACAAAGCATCACGGCGGTCGTGGCCGTGGCTTTCAATTCAGCGACACCGCCATCGAAACCGCCTTGATGCTCAAAGGGATTTTTAAGCTGTCATTACGTGCGACCGAAAGGTTCATCAACTCCTTATTTCAGCTGATGAAAATACCGTTAATTGCTCCAGACTACAGCTGTATCAGTAAACGCGCCAAGACGGTGAACGTCAAGTACCGCAATCCCTCAAGAGGTGCGGTAGCGCATGTTGTCGTCGATGCCACAGGCCTCAAAGTGTATGGCGAAGGTGAATGGAAAATGCGTAAGCATGGCAAAGAAAAACGTCGGGTTTGGCGCAAGCTTCATTTGGCTATCGATGCCGCTACACATGAAATTATCGGTGCGCAAACAAGCCTTGAAACTGTAGCAGATAATGAAGTATTTCCAGCGTTACTGGCTCCCCTAAGACGCAAGCTTAGACAAGTCTCCGCTGACGGGACTTACGATACCAAAGCTTGTCATAAATTATTGCGACGAAAGCAGGCGAAGCCAACGATTCCACCCCGCTCAAATGCCGGATACTGGGAACCAGGGCATCCTCGAAATGAAGCTGTGGATGCACTCAAGGCAGGAGAGTTGAAGCAATGGAAATTGATGAATCACTACCATCAGCGTTCCTTATCTGAGACCGCCATGTATCGCTACAAACAACTCATTAGCGCCAAATTAAGTTTGCGTGACTATAACGGGCAGGTGGGTGAGGCATTGGCTGGGGTTAAGGCATTAAACAAAGTCATAAGACTGGGTATGCCTGTTCGCCAGAAAATCTCGTAAAGCAGCTGAAAGCCTAGGGGTAGTTGCGTTCAAGCGAATGATTTGATCAACAACGCCTTTCTAGACTGTTACTAATGCAGTCTCCGAGTATGACGGAAAATAATCCTCTGCATTGAGAGCTGTGGAGCACTGCGTTATCCGACTTCGACAGACTCCGGCATACCTTCAGGCAGATGCCTTGAATGCCAATTGCTGTGCAAGCCACTCTCTACAAAAGAGAAGGCCACAAGGACTTATTCTCACCTTCCTTAAACGCTTACATTCAAAAGGTCTCTATCTACTAATAAGCACTTGCTGCAAAAATTAAAAGTATCAGGAATTTAGAAACCGATGTAATTGGGGAAAGGCACGATAAGGTTCACCAAATCTAAATAGGTCAGATTGATCTATTTAGATTTGGTTGACCGTTATTTTTTACCAGAAAAATTTACATCATCAACTTAGCGGCTATCGCGCTTTTGCTGCAACGCTTCGGCGCCCGTTGCCACCATTCGCAGTTGAGTCACCAGTCGGTCGGCCAGAATCTTGCGATCGGCCCGTTTCATATCCAGGGCGGCGGCGCCGGCATTGAACACCAGAGTCACCAATGCTTCGGCCTGTGCCCTGGCCAACTCAGGGCTGCGGCCGGCGGTGTCCTCGGTGTAGTGCGCCAGTTCCGAGATAAAGTGTTCAATCTCCCGCGCCACAGCGGCACGAAAGGCGGCCGAGGTGCCTGAGCGTTCATGCAGCAGGATCCTGAATACGTTGGGGTTGGATTCCAGTACTTCCATAAAGGTGTCGACCGAGATGCGGATAACACTGCCGCCGGCCTCGGCGCGCTGACGTCCCTTACGCATCATCTGTCTCAGCGTCAGGCCACCTTCATCGACCATGGTCAGCCCTAGCTCATTCATATCCTTGAAATGACGGTAGAAAGAGGTTGGCGCTATATTGGCTTCCCTGGCCACTTCCCTAAGACTCAGGCTGGAAAAGCTACGCTCGGCACTCAGTTGATTGAATGCTGCATCCACCAAGGCGCGGCGGGTTTTCTCTTTCTGCTGTGCTCTGATACCCATCTTTATTCCATTCACTGGATCTGTTGCGCAAATAATACAGGCTTTACTCAATAATCACATCCTCGGCTGGTGTCACTGTGATTGTGCTCCAATAGCAACTTAGCATACACTTGTTAGCTTAAAGCGTTTTGGAAGTCATCATAATGAAAAAACCTCCCCTCATCTGGACCAACCTGATCCTCTTCCTGCTGACGTTTGCCGGTGCCTGTATTCTGGTGCCTTGGCGAGGCATCAGTCATGGTTTTGAGCTCAGCGAGTGGCTCACCTTCGTACTGTTGGCCTTCGCCAGTGGTTTGTCTATCACCGCCGGTTACCACAGGCTGTGGTCACATAAGGCTTATAAGTCTCACCCTGCCGTGCGTTTCCTGTTTGCCCTGGGCGGTGCGCTGGCTTTGCAGAACAGTGCCTTGCATTGGGCTTCGGATCATCGTATCCATCACAAGCATGTGGATGACAATGACAAGGATCCCTATTCAGCGAACATGGGTTTCTGGTATAGCCATATTGGTTGGATGCTCAGGGAATATCAGGCACAGCGTTATCACGACTATAACAACGTCAGAGACCTGCAAAACGATACCATAGTCATGTGGCAGCATAAGCATTATCTGCTGCTGGCACTATTGATGAATGTGGGCCTCCCCGCTCTGCTTGGTTGGTTGAACGGCGATATCCTGTCGATGTTGCTGCTGGCCGGTCTGCTGCGCCTGGTAGTAGTGCATCACTGCACCTTTTTTATCAACTCGTTGGCGCATATCTGGGGCAAACAACCCTATACAGATCGCAACAGTGCCCGAGACAACGGCGTGCTGGCACTGTTTACTTATGGTGAGGGTTACCATAACTTCCACCATATCTTTGAAAACGATTACCGCAATGGTATCCATTGGTGGCATTACGACCCTACCAAGTGGCTGATCCGTTTCCTGTCCTGGTTTGGCCTGACCAAAGATCTGCGCAAGAGCCCCCAGGAGCGCATCGAAGCCGCCAAACTGCAGATGCAACTCAAGCGCGCCCAGCATAAGGTGGCCCATCTGCCCAATTGCGAGGAAATCCTGGAAAAGCTGCAGGCAGAATACGAGGAATTGAAGAGCCACTTGCTGGCCTACTTTGAAGCCAAGAAGGCGCTGCTTGAAGCACGCAAGCAGCAATTGGCCGATAAGCATCTGCTGTCTCAGGTGACGGAAATGCGCTTACGTTTTCGCGCCCAACGAAAACAATGGCGCCAACTGCAAGCCAGCATAGCCTAAAACCTTGTCGTAGCCACCCAAGGCCTGGCGATCGGCTTAACAGAATTTACCTGAGTTGTGAAACGGTCGGCTTGTACTGCGGCCGTTTCTGTTTATGATCAGGGGTTATTTCAATCACTCAGGGACCCGGCTATGTCAGATCAGTCAGTAAAACTCACGGAGTACAGCCACGGCGCAGGTTGCGGTTGCAAGATTTCTCCCAAAGTCCTCAGCACCATTTTGGCCTCTCAATTGCCGGACTTTAAAGATCCCCGCCTGTTGGTCGGCAACCAGAGCCGGGATGATGCGGCCGTGTATCAGTTGGATGATCACACGGGCATTATCAGCACCACAGACTTCTTTATGCCGATAGTCGATGACCCTTTCACTTTCGGCCGTATCGCAGCCACCAATGCCATCAGCGATATCTATGCCATGGGCGGCAAGCCTATTATGGCGATTGCTATTCTGGGCTGGCCGGTGAACAAGCTGTCACCCGAGATTGCCCAGCAGGTAGTGGATGGCGGACGCCAAGCCTGCATGGATGCCGGGATCATGTTGGCCGGAGGCCATAGCATAGATGCACCCGAGCCTATTTTCGGCCTGGCAGTAACCGGCACAGTGGCACTGGAGCACCTCAAGCAGAACGATACCGCCAAGGCGGGTGACAAGCTCTATCTCACCAAACCTCTGGGAATTGGCATACTGACTACGGCACAAAAGCAGAAGAAGCTGACACCGCAGGACGTCAATATCGCCCCCGAAGCCATGTGCCAACTCAATAAAATAGGTGCCGAATTCGCCAAGATAAGCGCGGTTCACGCCATGACAGACGTGACGGGCTTTGGTCTGGCGGGCCACCTGCTGGAAATGTGTCAGGGCTCCAACCTCAAGGCCAGCATAGATACCGCCAAACTGCCGTTGCTGGAAAAAGCCTCCGAGTATCTGGCTATGGGTTGTATCCCGGGCGGCACCCACAGAAACTTTGACAGCTACGGTGAGCACCTTCCCGAGGTTTCCGAGCAACAAAAGGCCTTACTGTGCGATCCGCAAACCAGCGGCGGCTTACTTATCGCTGTCGGCGCCGAGGGTGAGGCAGAACTGCAGCAACTGCTGACCAGCCAAGGGCTGGAGCTACACTGCATAGGTGCGCTCGACTGCCGCGACGACAGTCAGCAGTGGGTGGAGCTTATATGAGTCGACAGATAATCGCGCCTGCAGAATACCGGGAGATCTTCCTATCCGATCGTCCCCTGGTCGATCTGCGGGCGCCGGTTGAGTTTGCCAAGGGTGCCTTTCCTGCCAGCACTAACCTGCCATTGATGAACGACAGCGAAAGGCAGAAGGTAGGCACCTGTTATAAAGAGCATGGGCAGGCCGCCGCCATAGAGCTCGGCCATTCGCTGGTCAAAGGCAAGATCAAGGCCGCGCGTATTCAAGCCTGGCTGGATTTCTTCAGCGCCCACCCAGATGCCAACCTCTACTGTTTTCGGGGTGGTCTGCGCTCTCAACTGACCCAGCAATGGATCCGCGAGGCTGGTCTTGAAGTGCCCTATATTCAGGGCGGCTACAAGGCGATGCGCCAATACCTTATCGATACCATAGATAACACCCCGCAGCAGCAACAGCTGTTGATCCTCAGCGGTATTACCGGCTCAGGCAAGACAGAGTTTATTCTCAGTCGCAGCGAGTCTGTGGATCTGGAAGGTACAGCCAATCACCGAGGCTCAAGCTTTGGCAAAAATGTCACGCCACAGCCCAGTCAGATCAATTTTGAAAACAGCTTGGCTCGGGAGCTGTTGAGGCATCAAGAGAGGCAAGAGTCCTGCCTGCTGCTGGAAGACGAAAGCTTCCTGATAGGACGCCGCGCCATACCCAAAGTCTTTTTCAGTGCCATGCAGCAGGCGCAGGTTTTGGTGTTGGAAGAGCCACTGGAGGCCAGGCTCCCCCGCCTTCTGGATGAGTATGTGCACAAGATGCAGCGAGGTTTTGAACAGCATTATGGCGCCGAAGAAGGCATGGCGGCGTTCGGTGCCTATCTGCGTCAGAGTGTCGAGGGCATACGCAAGCGTATGGGGCACCAACAAACTGAGCAACTGCTGGAGCTGGTCGACGCAAGCTTGCAGACACAGCAGCAACGCAACACTACAGAACAACATCTGGAGTGGATCTCACTGCTGCTGGAGAAGTATTACGACCCCATGTATCAGTACCAGCTGGAGAAAAAGGCCGAGCGGATCATCTTCCGCGGTGACCGTCAGGCCATTCATCAGTGGCTGGATGAGAGGCGATCAAACCGCCAGCAATGAGTGTAACGACGGGCCATCAAGCTTAATTGGCTCTTCGGCAAACAAAATGAGCCCGGCTGCGACCGGGCTCTTTCGTTGACATGACCTTAGCTATCAGATTTAGCCAGCAGATCGGCTACCCGCTGCTGCAACGAGTGACGGCTCTCTTCTGCGCCGGGTACCTGAGCTGCGATATTGACCTTAAGCCTGGACCAGAAACGTCTTGGCCGGGTCGTCAGGGCATGGCCATCTTTGTGGCTGAAATAAGATCCCCACAAACCTTTGAGCGCCATTGGCACCACAGGCACAGGATCCTTTGCCAGTATCTGTTCGATACCGGGCCGGAACTGATGCAATTCACCGTCGGGAGACAACCTACCCTCAGGGAAAATACACACTAACTCTTCATTGGTCAGCGCCTGGTGGATACGCTCAAAGGCCCGGGTATAGGTATCAATGCACTTTTTCGGTGAGCAGATAGGGATCACCCCGGCGTGGCGGAACAGATACTTGAGCAAAGGCATTTCACTTATGCTCTTATCCATCACAAAGCGCACCGGGCGAGTGGATGCTCCCAGCAGCACCAAGGCATCGACGTAACTGACATGGTTACACACCAGCACGGCAGCCCCCTGCTTGGGGATGTTTTCCCGGCCTTCCACCTTGAGACGATACAACAAATGGCTCAGCAGATAACTGATAAACCTCAGCGTAAACTCAGGCACCTGGCTATAGACATACAACGCTACCACGGCGTTGAATACCGCCAGCAGAGTAAATAACTGAGGAATCGACAGGCCCACCAGCTCCAGCAATATTATCGACAATATCGCCGAGCACACCATAAACAGAGCATTGATGATATTGTTGGCGGCTATGGCTTGGGCACATTCACCCGGGGCCGAGCGCGACTGAATAAAGGCATACAGAGGCACAATAAACAGGCCGCCACTGACCCCCACCATAAACAGTGCCAACATCAGCCTGAAGTGTTCACTGCGGCCGACAAACTCACTTATGTCGTAGAGATATCCCGCCGGCAGTTGGCTGTAGTCAGGAATGGCCCACAGCAGATCCAGGCCAAAGAAGGTTAACCCGGCGACCCCGAAAGGCAGCAGCCCCAGCTCTACATGACCAAAGGAGAAGCGCTCACAAACAAAGGAGCCGACCGCAATACCTATGGAAAACAGCGCCAGCAGCAGTGACACCACAGTGGCGTCCGAATGCAGCGAGCCTCTGGCAAAATTGGGGAACTGGGTCAGGTAGGTGGCACCCAAAAACCAGAACCAACTGATCGCCAGAATCGCCATCCAGATTGACGGCGTTTGCCGTACCCGCTTGATACTGGCCAAAGTACCGGACAAGGGTGCAAAGCGTACCTTGTCTATCGGCAGCGGCGCCGGCAATGATGGAATCGCCCGGCTGGAGAGGAAACCGGCCAAGGCCAGCACACATACGGTTATTGCGGCCCACATCAGGCCGTTATCACTGGTTACCAACAGCCCGGCACTCAGGGTGCCTATCAAAATAGACAGAAAGGTGCCCATTTCCACCCAGGCGTTACCGGTGACCAACTCATCTTCTCTAAGCGCCTGCGGCAAGAGCGAGTATTTTACCGGGCCAAAGTAGGCCGATTGGGTGCCAGTGAGAAACAGCAGCAGCAACATCAACATATAGCTTTGCGCCATAATCGCCGCGGCGGCGCAGGACATGATGATAAGCTCCAGCAGCTTTAATCTGCGGATCATCAGCGCCTTGTCCATATTGTCGGCCACCATGCCCGCATGGGCAGAAAACAGAAAGAAAGGCAGAATGAAAATCCCCGCCGCCAGATTGACAAACAGATCCACACTCATCGGCAGGTTCTCGACCTGGCTGTAGGTCACCAGCAGCAGCAACACATTTTTGTAGATGTTGTCGTTAAGCGCCCCCAGACACTGAGTGGCGAAATAGGGTAAAAATCGTTTGCTCAGGAACATACGCCATCCTCCTGTTGCATTGCTGTCCACCACAAGTGCACCTGAAATGTCAGTAACTGCAACCAAGAAGCCTGACTGAAGAGCTTATCGTCCAGCGCCAGGCCGGTCAGCCCATGGATACTGCTCCAGAAGCTGCGACTGGCGAGTGCCAGCTTGGATGAGGGCAAGTTTGGCAACAAGTCACCGAGTTGCAGTTCGAGCAAGCCTATCAGCTCGGCAATCAGCTGTTGTTGCGATTCCGGCAGAGGTTCTTCCGGCCCCAGATGTAAGGCAAACACCAAACGAAATGCCTGGGGTTGGCTATGGGCAAACTCGGCATAAGCCTTGGCCAGTGCCAACAGCTTCTGCTCGCCGGTTGCGAATTTTTGTTCACACACCAGCTGTATTTGCTCAAGCAGACGCTCCAAGACCCTGGCGGATACGCTCAGGAGCAGATAGTTGTAGCTACCAAAGAGGTTGATTAGGGTACTGGGGGCATAGCCCACTTGGGAGGCGATCCGCCTAAGACTCAGGCTGGTATATTCCTCCTGCGTCAACAACTGCTCGACGACATCCAGTGCCATGAGGCGGATCTCTTGATGACTGTGTTCCTTACGTCTTGCCATAGTGTCCATTCCTGAAAAGAGATGGCAGCAGACTAACAGCCTTTAAAATAAAAAACAATGTTCACAATGTGACATTTTTTAATCAGAATTACGAAAGGCAATTGATATCTTCTAAGGTAATCACTACCTAAAAGTACACCAAATAATATGACTTCAGCTTACTGCCTCTAGTTCTAATAGGGTCAAAACGACAATAGGCCAGAAGCACTGCTTCTGGCCTATTTTACCTGTGATATGCATCCACTTGTTTAACGCATGGTAACAAACTCTTCTGCGCCTGTTGGATGGATAGCAACTACGGCATCGAAGTCAGCCTTGGTGGCGCCCATCTTGATGGCAACGCCAAAGCCTTGAAGGATTTCATCCATGCCAAAGCCGATACCGTGGATCCCGACAACTTTTTCATCGGCGCCGGCACAAACCAGCTTCATCTTACAGGCTTGACGGTGCGCAGTAACCGCTGTGTACATGGAGGTAAAGGATGAAGTGTAGACTTTCACCTGATCCTCACCGAAACGTTCTTTGGCCTCAGGCTCTGTCAGCCCCATGGTGCCAATTGGCGGGTGGCTGAAGACCACTGTCGGGATGCAGTCATAGTCCATCTTGGCATCCGGCAAGGCGCCAAAGAGACGCTCTGACAGCAAGCGACCCGCCTTGACGGCAACCGGTGTCAGCTCTACTCCGCCAGCCATGATGTCACCGACACAGTAAACCCCTTTGGCGCTGGTGTTTTGCTGGGCATCTGTTATCACATATCCCTTGGGATCCAACTGCACATCGGTATTTTCAAGGCCGATATTGCCTGTGGCCGGTGCCCGACCTATGGCCCAGATCAGG
Source organism: Shewanella sp. MSW (assembly GCF_007636515.1). Lineage (NCBI taxonomy): Bacteria > Pseudomonadati > Pseudomonadota > Gammaproteobacteria > Alteromonadales > Shewanellaceae > Shewanella > Shewanella sp. MSW. The sequence continues at coordinate 124,315 of NZ_LVDR01000009.1, read as the reverse complement.
CAGTCCACTGTGTACTCTTCAGCGTTTTCCAGCACCAGAGTCAGGCTGCCATCGGCGTTTTTACGCACTTCCTTGGGAATGCTCTGGGTATGCAGCGAAGGCCCTTCGCTGGCCATGGACTCCATCAGTGTTTCATAGAGCATGGGGTCGAAGTTACGCAGCGGCGCATGTTTGCGTACAAACAGATGGGTTTCACTGCCCAGGGCATGCAATACACCGGCAATTTCTACCGCGATATAACCGGCACCCACTACGGCTACCCGCTTGGGCTGTTCACGCAGGGCAAAGAAACCGTCCGAGTCTATGCCATATTCGGCCCCGGGAATGTCGGGAATGCTGGGCGCGCCACCGGTAGCTATCAAAATATGCTCGGCACTGTAGTGCTCGCCGTCAACCTCAATAGTGTGGTTATCAACAAAGCGGCCATAGCCGTTAACCACAGTGACCTTGTTGTTGGCCAGACCGCGTTCATAGGAGCCATGGATCCGTTCGATATAGGCTTCACGACTGGCCACCAGCGTGTTCCAGTCAAACTGGTTGACGCTGACATCAAAACCGTAATCTTTGGCATAGAGATGCATGGCTTCGGCCACTTGGGCGCCATACCACATGACCTTCTTGGGCACACAGCCGACGTTGACGCAGGTACCACCCAGATGTTTGGCTTCAATCAGCAAGACCTTGGCGCCACGCATAGCGGCTCTGTTGGCTGACGCAATACCACCGCTGCCCGCACCCAGGCAGATATAGTCAAAATGTTGTGCCATGTTTATCTCCGTAGATTGATACTGACTCACTCGCCCAACAGGGCGACCTCCCGTCTGGCGGGATACTTGTGAGCCATTGTAGGGGGATTCAGATCAAGTGACCAGACCAGAGTCTGCCGGTAAAAATTTCAGTGGTACAAGCTGCAGCGGGAATAATCCTGGGTCTCTGGCCCTGAGCCTGAGCACTTGAGGCAACGAAACTGCTGTTGATGCTCGCCGAGTTCAGCCTGCAAATATCTGGCAGTGTGGGAATCTTTCTGCCTGAGGCGCCGCTCCAGCTCTGTCATTCGCTTATCCAACCAGCGACAACTGGGATCATCGGCGATTTGGCGGCGAGGCTTGGATGGCTTCTTTTTTCGGGATTTGGTTGGTTTACTGTCGCGCGAGGCCTTGGGCAGGGGCGCAGACTCATATTCAAGTGCGGCTTCAAACTGCTGTGGAATGGCAATAGGATTGCCCTCGCTGTCGAGCACCCACCCCAGAGGGAGCGAACCAGGCTCTTTGCCCGGGTCGCTGAGTTGCTTATCTATTGAGGGCTCTGAACCCGACACTGGATTCAGGTCTGGATTCAGGTCTGAGCTTGATTCGGCCTGGGATTCAACCAATGGGGCGACTCCCAACCAAAGGAGCAGGCAGCAAAGCCCGCCGATTCTGTAGGTTAACATTCCCTGTCCCTCCGCATCGATCCGTCGACGCTGTTTGTCTTCACATCAGAGTCTAGAAGCTGCGGTGAATGTTAGCCAATTTAAAACTGCCACTCTAGATGCAAGCCGGCATAAGACTGAGCCAGATCGCCATGCCAATCCTCCTCTTGCGCCTGCTGCTTGATATCGTCCTGCGCTATGCTGTGGCTCAAATGCAAGGAAGCCACCAAAGAAGGGGTTAATGAGTAGCATGCCTCTACACCAAACTGCAGATGATTGGGGCCATCATGAGTCTGGCTGGCATAGCCAAAGTCGAATCCCTGAGTCACATAAGGGGTCAGAGTCAATTGCTCGTTCACTTGCCAGTGGCTGTGCAGGCTCAACTCCACAAAATAACCCGATGCTTCAGTAGCATAGGTATAGTTAATCGATGGCGTCAGCCAACTCAGCCCCTGATAGGCGAGATAGGCGTACACCTCATTGTCATGGCCGCGCTCATCACCGTAAAACTCCAGTCGCTGCATGCCGACACCGGCTTCCACTGATTCGAGTGGGTTGAAACAGTATTCCACCCCGGCATTGAGCTCGGCGTAGTTAACACTGTCGGCTCGGCCAAACAACACGAAGGCCCCCAGGCCATCACGGCTATGGTGAATGCCACTCCAGGCAATCCCTCCCGCAGACAAGTTGTCACGCCCTTCGGAAACATAATGGCTGTCCCACCCCAGCATGAGTTGGGTTTCGGCGGCCTCATCGGCCAATAATGGATTACAGCACAGGAGTGTCAGCAGCGAGAGCAAATAGCGCATAAAACGTACCAAACTTACAAAGTAAAGCCATTCTATTGCATCAACCAAACGTGTAAATGATAATGAATCGCGTTTTAGATCCAGTTATCATTTATAGTATTTTTGTGCATTGACGGTAGGCTCTCTTCCTCGGTAGCAGTGACTCGTGACTCACGAGTATTTCTTTGCCGAGTTTGATGGCTATGTTTCACTGCTATGTTTCACTGCTATGTTTCACTGCTGTGTTTCACATCTGTGCCACTGCTATGGCACCAATCGCTTTTATCACCTTGATAAATCAAAGCGGAACCCTTATCTATTAGCCACGCCCCTGAATATTCGCCGCCATGGCGGCAAGACCAGGCACCCAATGCAGGCCCTATGGCCCACGCCCAAAGAGAGGACAGACAATGACCAATCCGCTGCTGACAGCACAGGAGCTGCCACCCTTTTCCAGTATCAAGGCCGAGCATATTCAACCGGCGGTCGAACAGGCCATAGCCAAATGCCGCGATAAGATAGAAGCCGTGCTGGCCGCAGGAGGCCCCTTCACTTGGGAGAACCTGGTGGCCCCCCTGGAGCAGGTGGACGATGAGCTGAGTCAGATCTGGTCGCCGATTTCCCATATGAATTCAGTACTCAGCAATGAAGAATGGCGCGCCGCCCACGATGCCTGCCTGCCACTACTGTCTGAGTATAGCACCTTTGTCGGCCAACATCTGGGCCTGTATCAGGCCTATAAAGAGCTCAAGGCCTCGGCGGAATTTGCCCAGCTCAGCCAGGCACAACAGACTGTGATAGAACATAGCCTGAGAGACTTCGAACTGTCGGGAATAGGCCTCAATGATGAACAAAAAGCCCGCTATGGAGAGATTGTAAAGCGTCTGTCTGAACTCAGCAGCACCTATTCCAACCAACTGCTGGATGCCACACATGCCTGGAGCAAGCTGGTTACCGATGAAGCCGAATTGGCCGGTCTGCCAGAGTCTGCCATTGCCGCCGCCAAGGCGATGGCAGAGGCCAAAGAGCAGCAAGGTTGGCTGTTCACCCTGGATTTTCCATCCTATCTGCCGGTCATGACCTACAGCGACAACCGCAGTCTGCGTGAAGAGTGCTACCGCGCCTTTGTTACCCGCGCTTCGGATCAAGGCCCCAATGCCGGTGAGTTCGACAATGGCCCGCTGATGGACGAGATCCTGAGCCTGCGCCATGAGTTGGCACAGTTACTGGGCTTTGATACCTATGCCGATAAGTCTCTGGCCACCAAGATGGCGCAATCGCCCGAGCAGGTTATCGCCTTCCTCAATGAGCTGGCGCTGCGCTCCAAGTATCAAGCCAAGGCCGAGTTGGCCGAACTCAAGGAGTTTGCCAAGGAGCATTATGGTGTAACCGAGTTGGCGGCCTGGGATCTGGGTTACTACGGCGAAAAACTCAAGCAGCACAAGTATGAGATATCTCAGGAAGAGCTACGTCCCTTCTTCCCCGAAGACAAGGTGCTCAGCGGCCTGTTCTACACCATCAAGCGCTTGTTCGGCATGGATGTCAAAGAGCAGCAGGATTTCGACAAGTGGCATAAAGATGTGCGCTTTTTCCACATATTGGATGCCGAGGGCGAACACAGAGGCAGCTTTTATCTGGACCTCTATGCCCGTGAAGGCAAGCGGGGCGGCGCCTGGATGAATGATTGCCGTACCCGACGTATGACGGCCACAGGCCTGCAAAAACCGGTAGCCTACCTCACCTGTAACTTCAATCGCCCTGTGGGTGACAAGCCGGCGCTGTTTACCCATGACGAAGTCACTACCCTGTTCCACGAATTTGGTCATGGTATTCACCATATGCTGACCCGCATCGATATCGGTGGGGTTTCCGGCATCAATGGCGTACCTTGGGATGCCGTGGAGCTGCCAAGCCAGTTTATGGAGAACTGGTGCTGGGCCGAAGAGGCGCTGGCGGAGATCTCCGGCCATTATCAGACCGGGGAGCCGCTGCCCAAGGCGATGCTGGACAAGATGCTGGCCGCCAAGAACTTCCAGTCCGGCATGATGATGCTGCGGCAACTGGAGTTTTCTCTGTTCGACTTCCGCCTGCATCAGGAGTTTGATCCGGCCAAGGGCGCCCATATTCAGCAGATGTTGGATGAGGTTCGACGCCAGGTGGCAGTGGTCACACCGCCTGAATTCAACCGCTTCCAGAATGGCTTCGCCCATATCTTTGCCGGAGGTTATGCCGCCGGCTACTACAGCTACAAGTGGGCCGAAGTGTTGTCTGCCGATGCCTTCTCCCGCTTCGAGGAGGAGGGTATTTTCAACGAGAGCACAGGACGCGACTTCCTGCATAACATACTTGAGATGGGCGGCAGTGAAGAGCCTATGGTCCTATTTACCCGCTTCCGTGGCCGCGAGCCCAGCATAGACGCACTGCTGCGTCACTCGGGGATCCAAGCCTGAGACTGAAGCAATTGATTAGGCGCCTTAGGGCGCCTTTTTTGTGAGCCAGTTCTCGCTTGCCGTCTGGTATGACCTTTGGTAGCCTTTAATGCCTCTCAACTCTTGGACCCTTTGATGAACCTCTACTTTCGCCTGTTTTGGCTGCTGCTCTGGCGAGTGCGCCGGGCAAACGATATCGGTTTTCTCGGCACCAGCCGCATCCGTTATCGGGCTTTACCGAGTGACTGTGACATCAACCTGCACCTGACCAACTCCCGCTACCCGGCATTTATGGATCTGGCCCGCACCTATATGATGGCCGAAATGGGCTTGCTGAAGCGCTTTCTAAAACTGAAATGGATGCCGATAGTCAATGCCGCCGAATTCACTTATGTAAGGGATATCAGGCCATTACAGCAGTTTGAAATTGCCTCTCGCGTGGTTGGCTGGGATGAAAAGTATTTCTACATAGAGCAACGTTTCCTGTCGGACAGAGGCCTGCATGCCATAGTGCATGTCAGAGGTTTGTTCGTCTGCAAACGCAAACCTGTACCCACGGAAAACCTGTTGACGGAAGCCGGGTTCGATGAGACCACGCCCGAGTTACCGGCGGAGATCATCAAGTGGAAGTCATTCCTGGATCTCAAAAAGGCCCGCAACAGCTGAATTCTTGTTCAGGGGATGGGTCTGAGCCCGCTGCTGGCCTCCTCCTGAGCCAGAGTTACTTCATCCTGCACCAACATCCAGGAACCTCGCAATTGCGCCTGCAGCCAGTAGCGCCCCAAATGCTGGTAATCCAGTAAATTGAAACTGCGCTGCAGGTAACCAAGACAAGGAATTAAGGCACAATCGGCCAAAGTGAACCCATCTCCGCACAGCCAATGATGCTCAACCAGGCGCAAGTCCAGCGCCCGCAGGCAAAGTCTGAGACGGTTTTCAATTTGACGCTGCACCAGAGGAAGTTGCTGTTCTTCCGGTAAGCTATATTGCTGTTCCAACTGATAGAGGCTGTTGTTAAGGTCGTTGTCGGCAATTCTGTCATAGAGACGTACTTGCAGATTGAGCTCGGGCTCCTTGGGCAACAACCGGGTGCCGGCGGCCATTTTATTGTCCAGATACTCTATGATAATGCTGGATTCAGGCAACAGGCTGCCGTCCTGACACACCAAAAGTGGCAGCTTACCGGATGGATAGAAATGCAGATAGTGTTGGCGCTCCAATGGATCCTGCAGATCCGTTACCCGGGGAAAGAAGTTTGCCTGCTTTTCATAAAGTGCCAGCAGCACCTTTTGCGAATAACGCGACAATGGATGGTAGTAAAGCTCCATAGACAGGGATCCCCATGGTTACCAACTTTAACTTTAGTTGCTGGCTACCGCTTAGGGAAGGCGTGAACAGTTACCATGAGTGCCGCGAGCAGTTATCCGTCCTCTGTTTAGCCCTACTTCTGCTTGAGAAAGTCCCACATGTAGAGATGTGATGAGCACCTTTTCAGTCGGTAAACTTGCTAGCTGATTTCAAAGTCTCCACTTTGTTCTCAATCGCCATTTATGACATCAAACGTCTGTTGGGGCTGAACGTTCACTGAAAAAGCCCCGCTTGATCAGTCTTGAAACCAAGCCTCAAGTATGACTGTTAATCCGCTGCCATCTTTACCCCGATTGGTATTACACTGGTGCGGCAGCAACTGAGCCAATCAAAAGGGAAAAGCACATGATCAAGCCGGAAGATTTTGCCACCATCTATGCCAGAGCCTGTGAGCGTAAAGGTGGCGCCGAGCAACTGGAGAACCTGTTACCCGAAATCTGTCCCACTGAAGAATTGCTGGAATATACAGATGCCGAGTTGCTTTCAGCACTCAGCAAACAGGTATTTCAGAGTGGTTTTGTCTGGAAGGTAGTGGAACACAAATGGCCGGCCTATGAAGAGGCCTTCTTTGGCTTTGAACCCATGAAAGTGTTGATGCTCTCCCCTGAGCAGCTGCAGGCCAGAGCTGAGGACAGTCGCCTTATTCGCCACCAGAAAAAGACCCAGGCAATTTATGACAACGCGCTCATGGCGCAGGATATTGCCAGAGAACACGGCAGCCTGGCCCGTTACATCGCCCTCTGGCCAGTGGAGGAGATCACCTCACTGTGGCAAGAGCTCAAACGCCGTGGGGCACGCCTGGGTGGCAATACCGGCCCCTATTTTCTGCGTGGTATAGGTAAAGACAGCTTCCTATTGACCGCTGATGTCCAAAACTATCTCAAGAGCCACAAACTGGTAGATGCAGGCTTCAGCTCAAAGAGCGGCCTGGCCCAGGTACAAGCTGTATTCAATCATTGGCAGCAGAGCAGCGGCAGGAGCATGGCCGCCATCAGCCGCATCCTGGCTTGTAGCACAGGGGATAATCGTATCTGAGGCCTGAGATAAATTTGACTTAAATACAAACAAAATAGTTGCAATCGAAAATGAGAACCATTATCATCTGTTTTGCGTTCCAAAACTCATCCTTAACTGAGAGTCAGTTAACCGCTAGTCGACTGAGATTTGCTTGAAGTTATGGTGTTCCTGAGTTTGCAAAGCACGACATTGCTCACACACTCTTTTAGGCCGGGTTAACTACCCGGCCCTTTTTTTTGGCTGATTGTTATTGTCTAAGCTTTATGCCCCTTATCCCCACTAACTATTTCTCCCTCTCACTGCTATTCAAAAGTTTGATGCCCTTCGCTACAAACCAATATTGGGAGAATCAGGCACCAAGAAAGGGGCCGAAATCTGGATTTAGCAGCAAAACTGCCAATGGTTTTCGACCAGTGATTTAGATTCAAACGCATCAAAAAACCACTTACTAATCAAATATTTTTGATAAACACCCAAGATGAGAACAATTAGGCCGGAAAGATTTTATCTAGAAAGGGCAAAAAACAGTTGCAAACATAAATGAGAATGATTATTGTTAACTCGCGTTCCAAAACTCATCCTTAGCTTTAGGCCCGCAGTACCCGCTGAGAGTTATGGTGTTCCTGAGTTTGCAAAGCACGACATTGCTCACACACTCTTTGTGGCCGGGTTAATTACCCGGCTCTTTTTTTGTTTACACGCCAAGCCTATAACCTACCCGAACAGCAGACCATCATAGGGGCCTGACTGATCCTCTTTAGCTATATGATAAATACTGACAGTAAACTGCGTCCCCTTACCCAGAGTCGAACTGACCTCTATGGTGCCGCCTATACGCTTGATAATACCGTAGCTCAACGACAAGCCCAGCCCGGTACCATCCTTACGGGTGGTATAGAAAGGATCGAATATCCGGCTCAATTGCTCCTGCGGGATCCCTGAACCTTCATCTTCAATCTCTATCTTGATCCCCACAGGTTCATCCTGTTCCACCCAATCATAGGTGCGGATCCAGATCCGCCCCTTGCCATCCATAGCATGAGCGGCGTTGACCACCAGATTGATCAACACCTGCAGTAATTGTGGACGATTCACCTGCACCGGATAACTGGCGTTCAGCTCAGGCAACAACACCACTTCCTGCTTACCCAATGAGTGACGCACCAGCAGCTGCATCTCTTCAATAATAGGTGTGATTTGATGCATCTCCAGCGGCGCATTGAATTCACCGGGACGACTGTACTGCAGCAAGCTGCGAATAATTGTACTAATACGGCCTACCTGCTGGATGATGAGGTCTATTTCCTCCTCAACGACCTCAGCGTTGTCACCAAGCTCCACCCGCAGCAGTTCCATATTACCGAGGATTACGGCGGTAGGGTTATTGATCTCATGGGCAATCCCAGCGGTCAATTCCCCGAGGGCGGTCAGTTTTTCATTGGTCACCAACTGCTGACGGGTTTCGTTCAGCAATTGTACGTTGCGCTGCAACTCTTCGGTTTTTTCCTGCAGGCTACGGGTACGTTCCTCGACCTTCATCTCCAATTGCTCGGCTGCCGCTTGAATTTGCGCATTGCGGCGCTGCAACAAATCGAGCATACGGTCAAACTGCTCTGCCAGGTTGGCCAGCTCATTGTCTCTGTCCAGTCCCAGCTCGCCGATACGCAGGTTACGCCCGGACTGCACCGCCTTAACCACTTGATGAATTCGTTCAATCGGTTGCAATAAACTGTAAGCGCCGCGATAAACCAAGAGTCCGGAAACCAGCAACACCAACATCAAAATGGTGCCCAACTCTATGATATTAAGCAGATAGTTGTGGATAAAAGGCGACTCGGAAAACCCGGAATAGATCATGCCTATCCGTTGACCGCGGATATCGGTCAACGGCGCATAGGCCGAGATAAACCAGTCATTGTAAACAAAGGCTCTATCAACCCAGAGTTGGCCTTTGACCAACACCTGCTGACGTACCTCCTCCGACACCAGTGTGCCCAATGCCCGGCCGCGATTCTCATCTTCTTTGGGGAAGAAATGCAGAGGCACATTGGTGCTGATACGGATATTGTCGAGGAAGATGGTCACAGTGCCTATGGAACGTTCCGGCAGTGTGCCCTTGTCATAGACCAGATCGCGAATATGATCGACGATGCGAGTGTTGCGGTTAAACAAGATCCCACCATCCAGATACCAGCCGATCTTGCCGTTTTCATCGGCTACCGGCAGCAGGCTGCGGCTGAGCATACCCCGCTCTTCAACTTCCCTATCGGGATTTTGTGCCCTCAAGGTCATTTTCACCGGGATCTTGGCACGTTCGGCCAACTCGGGATCGATTCGCGCCAGCCGCGAGCTGGAGAGTACCATCAACCCGGAATAGGCGCTTTGTCCCTGAACCAAGGGCAACATCTGCCGCAAGTCCGGATCGGCCGCCGCATCGGCGATTCTAACCAGACGCAAAAAATCGAGATCCAATGCCTTGCGTTGCTGATCCAGAAAAACATTGAGCTCTTTCTTTTTCAGCTGTTTACCTTCGAGTATAGAGCGAAAGTGGGTCTGGAAGTCGAAGGACTGCATCACATGTTCCAGCTGTTTTTCCTGGCGCTCCTGCACGGCATCCAAGGTGTTATTGGCCACGGTCAGGTCTGCTTTGACCTTCATAAACAGCTGTTTGCCTGTGTAGCTGATGTTCCAGTAAATGGTGATAAACACCAGGCTCACCAGTGTCAGCAAGATGGGCAACAGAGTCAGGATCAGAATGCGATAACGCACCTTTGCCTGTAGCTGCTGCCAGCTCAGGCCAAAGAGCCGTTTGAACAGTGACAAGCTCAGACCTCCGACTCGCAGTCAAACCACTCTTTGTATTTACGATCCAGTGTCTTGCGAGACACTCCCAGCACCCGGGCTGCCGCCGACTTGTTGCCTCCGTGGGAGTCAACGACGGCGGTGACATGGTCTTTCTCCACATCCTTGAGCGCCCAGTCGTGGGGATAGCCAGGCTGAGCATTCAGTTCGGCCTTGGGCTGTTCTTTCCAGTATTCCGCCGGTGGCTTACCGAGCAGAATGCAGCGCTCTATCATGTTACGCAATTCGCGGATATTCCCCGGCCACTGATGTTGCTGCAGTTTGAGCAGGTCCTCATGGCTCCAGACCACCTCTTTCACCCCGAGCTCTGCGGCCAACTGACGGGTAAAATGATGGGTCAATTCCACCACATCATCCGGCCTTTCCCGCAATGGCGGGATCACTATGTCGAGCACATTGAGACGGTAAAAGAGATCGCGGCGAAAATGCCCGGCTTCAACCTCTTCGGCCAGTTTACGGTTGGTTGCCGCTATCACCCGAACATCAATATTGACTTCTTTCTCGCTGCCAACCGGACGAATCGCTTTTTGTTCCAGCACCCGCAGTAAGGCCGTCTGCATTTTCAGCGGCATTTCCCCGATCTCATCGAGGAAGATGGTGCCGCCGGAGGCAAAACTAAATAAGCCTTCCCTATTGCCCTTGGCGCCGGTAAAGGAACCTGCAGTATGACCAAAGAGTTCACTTTCCAACAACTCTGGGGCAATGGCGCCGCAGTTAACCGGTACAAAGGGGCCCTGACGACCACTGAGCAGGTGAAGTTGCCTGGCCACCAGCTCCTTGCCCGTGCCGGACTCGCCTTCGATAAGCACTACGGCATTGGTCGGTGCCACTCGCTCAATCACCCGCTTGACCTCCATCATGGCATCACTGTTGCCTATGATGGTGGAGGAGTAGCCGCTGGACACTTCCCGGCGCAGCATCAGGTTTTCCCGCTTCAATAAGCGCCGCTCGATGCAGCGATCGACCGCCTTCATCATCTGCTCAAGATGAAAGGGCTTCATGATGAAGTCGGAAGCGCCGGCCCTAAGTGCCTGAATAGCCACTTCCATATCGGCATAGCCCGTCATAAAGATGATGTCGGAACGCCGCTCTTGATCATCCAGCGCCTCACGCCACTCAATACCTGAGCGGCCGGGCAGACGTATATCCACAATCAGCAGATCGAAGTGACAACGGCTTCGCAGTTGTTCAGCTTCTTCTATGCTGGCGGCGGTTTCTACCAGGGCAAATTTCTTTGCCAGCGCTTTGTTGAGGAAACTGCGCATACCGGGCTCGTCGTCGACGATCAACACGGACACGGCAGAAGGCATTGGCTTAGACTTAAGTGGCTTTTCTATCTGGCTCATATTGTCGGCTTCAGGACATTTTGACTCAATTGAAATAGATTCTATCATTGATACGGTAAAAATTGGTCACTATGAACCAGCGAAAAAGCCGATTGGGACAATTTGTCTGACACTTATTTACCAAGCTTGGGATCCAGTTCACATATTGGATCCCTCAATATCGGTTTATAGCTGACATTCATCTTTGGCACCCAAATTGCTTTATTGGGTGCGAGTACAAGGCCGTGGCCCGCTGGCTTATGGGTTCGGCACACTTATAAAATCATGCCAAGGAGCAATAATGTTGAACTTGAAACAACTGCTAGGTCTTGCCATTGCGGCAGGCCTGATGATCTCTGCCCCGGCTTCCGCTCAGGAAACCATCAAGCTGGCCACCACCACAAGTACTGAAAACTCAGGTCTGCTGGGTTACCTGCTGCCAAAATTCGAATCTGAATCAGGTTACAAGGTACAGGTGATCGCCACAGGTACAGGTAAAGCCCTGAAACTGGGTACCCAAGGTGACGTGGATCTGGTGATGACTCACGCTCCTGGCGCAGAAGCCAAGTTCGTTGCCGACGGTTTCGGTGTTGAACCTCGCGGTATCATGGAAAACGACTTTGTTGTCCTAGGCCCAAAGAACGACCCTGCCAAGGCTCGTGACAGCAAGAATGCCGAAGAAGCCTTCGCCAAAATCGCCAAGTCAGGCGTACCTTTCGTATCCCGTGGTGATGACTCAGGTACTCACAAGAAAGAACTGTTGATCTGGAAAGCCGCCAACGTGACTCCAGACTTCAAAGGCTATACTTCTGTAGGTCAAGGCATGGGTAAAACCCTGCTGATGGCTAATGAACTGCAAGGTTACACCCTGTCTGACCGTGGTACTTTCGTGGCTTACAAAGCCAAACTGGACCTGAGTATCGACTTCGACGGCGGCGCCACTCTGGCCAACCCTTATCAGGTTATCCTGATCAACCCTGCCAAATACCCTGATCTGAATCACAAAGGTGCACGTGCCTTCAGTGATTGGTTGATTAGCAAAGAAGCACAAAGCATGATCAACAGCTATAAAGTTCAAGGTGAACAACTGTTCAAGGCAACTTACGGCAAATGAGTGAAGGCTGGTTAGCCCTTATACAGCAGGCCCTCGGCCTGCTGTTTTCCAGAGACCCCGAAGTCTGGTCTATTATCTCCGTCTCTTTCTCGGTATCTTTCGCGGCACTGCTGATCACCTTGCTGCCGTCCATGATACTGGGGTTCGCCCTGGCGTTTGTTCAGTTTCCCGGTCGCTGGCTGGTAACCAACCTGGTGCAAACCCTGCAATCCATTCCCACTGTGGTGGTTGGCCTGTTGGCTTATCTACTACTGACCCGTAACGGTGCCCTGGGCGACCTGCGCTGGCTCTTTACCCAAAAGGGGATGATCCTCGGGCAGATGATGATCTGCGCCCCGGTACTGATAGCCATGAGCCATGCCGCCTTCACCAGTGTCGACCGCCGCGCCTGGGAAACCAGCCGCACCCTGGGTGCCAGTTGGAGCTCGGCTATCTGGGTGGTTTGCCGCGAGCTGAGAGTACCGCTGTTACTGGCGATTATCGCCGCGTTTTCCCGTATCATTACCGAAGTCGGCTGTTCCATGATGGTTGGTGGCAATATAGCCCATGTTACCCGTAACATACCCACCGCGATTTCGCTGGAAACCAGTAAAGGGGACTTCGCCCAGGCCATAGCCCTTGGCTTAGTGCTGCTGGTGCTGGCACTGATACTGAATTTTGCTCTGGGTACTCTGCGCGGCAGGGCCAATCCCAGAAGTCATTAGGACGCTTGATGATAAAGCTGATAGCCCAAGATCTTGAGATGCGTTTTGGTGAACGCCTGTTATTTCGCGCCCGGCAACTGGAGTTTTGCCAGGGCGAAGTCATCTATCTGCAAGGTGACAATGGCTGCGGTAAAACCACTCTGATGAAGCTGCTGGCCGGCTTACTCAAGCCCAGCGCCGGTACCATCTATACCCAAGGATTTCCAGCTGCGCCCTGGTGGCGAGGTGATACCTTGCTCGGCAAGGCTATTTACCTGCATCAGCACCCATACCTATTTGAAGGCAGTGTCAGCTACAATCTGCAACTGGCGCAGAAATACAGCAGCCTGGATAAAGCCGAGCAGCGCACTAGGATGCAAAGCGCGATAGAAAATGCCCAATTGGGGAAACTGCTCAAGACTAACGCCTCAACGTTATCCGGCGGCGAACGGCAACGGCTGGCACTGGCCAGAGCCTGGCTGTTGAAACCCAAGTTACTCATGCTCGATGAGCCCATATCCAATATGGACAGGGCATCGCAGCAAACCGTTTTTGCTATGATTGCCGAATTAAAGCAACAAGGTACTGGGCTACTGATCAGTAGCCACCAGCACTCAGAGCTGACAGCACTTTGTCACCAACATTGGCATATAGAATCACAACAACTGACAACCTCAGCCAATTTGAGACTGGCCACGGAAGAACTGCAGGAGGAGAACTATGTCGCAGCGCATTGATGCGGTAATACTCGCCGGAGGCATGGCCAGGCGTATGGGCGGAGAAGACAAAGGACTGGTAGATCTGCTGGGGCGTCCCATGATTGCCCATGTTATCGACAGGGTAAAACCTCAGGTGAATCAGATCCTGATCAACGCCAACCGCAATCAAACACGTTATGCTGAGTTCGGTTTTCCAGTCATTGCCGACCTGGAACAGGGCTATCCCGGGCCGTTGGCGGGGATGATCAGCGCCCTGGACAAAACAGACGCCGATCTGCTGTTAGTGGTGCCCTGCGACTGCCCTTTGCTACCCAAAGACCTGGTTGAGCGCATGGCGCAAAAACTATTGGCATCAGAAGCGGATCTCGCCGTGGCATCCGACGGCGAGCGGGAGCAGCCAGTGGTTATGCTGCTCAAACCGACGGTGAGAGATTCGATGCAAGCGTTTCTCGATTCAGGCAGGCGCCGTATTGATCTCTGGTACAGTGAGCACCCGGTAGTGGTTGAATCATTCGCCGATCAACCCAACGCCTTTATTAACGTCAACACCAACGAACAAAAACAACAACTCGCGGCGGAAATATCCCAAGCTTAAGAGGTTTCTATGAGCACTGTCTTTACCAATCCCCTGTCCATTCCCGTGTTGGGCTTCTGTGCCTATAGCGGCACAGGCAAGACCACGCTGCTGAAGCAGTTGATCCCTGAACTGAATCGTCGTGGTTTGAGACTGGCAGTGATCAAACATGCCCATCACAACTTTGATATCGATGAGCCGGGTAAAGACAGCTATGAGATGCGCAAAGCCGGTGCCAGACAGATGTTGGTGGCCTCCCATGTACGTTGGGCCTTGATGACAGAAGATCCGCTGGACAGAGATCCGGATCTGCTGCATCTACTCGGCCAGCTGGAACAGGACAAGGCCGATCTGGTGTTGGTGGAAGGCTTCAAGAGACTGGCGCTGCCCAAGATTGAATTACACCGAGCCGCCCACGGCAAACCCTTTATCCATACCGAGGATCCCAATATCCTCGCAATAGCCTGCTGTGACGAAACCAAGCTGCCAGGGGAGATCCGCCGCCTGGATCTCAACAATGTGGCGCAAATTGCTGACTTTGTGCAGCAGTATGTTCGCGATTATCGCCCCGAATCCAAGCCCTCTTCAGCAAGAGCCCTGCCCTTAAGCGCCTGTGAGCTCGGCAGTGAACAGAATCTGTCGGTACGTCAAGGCATTGACCATATCCTGGAGCAAGTCAAACCCGTCACAGAGACAGAGCTGTTGACGCTCGATGAGGCCGACAACCGTATTCTGGCCCAGGATGCAATATCACCTGTGAATGTGCCACAGCAGACCAACTCGGCAATGGATGGTTACGCCTTCGCGTTTCAAGACAACATGTCACAACCCTTTGAGCTGAAAGGAGAAGTGCTGGCCGGTCATCAATATTCTGGCCAGTTGCAGCCGGGTGAAGCGGTACGAATTATGACAGGTGCGCCGGTTCCTCTGGGTGCAGATACCATTCAACCCAGAGAGCTTGCCACTGAAACTGATGGCAAGGTCAGCTTCAGTGGCAAAATCTACCGCGGCCAGCACGTGCGTCTGGCGGGTGAAGATATAGCCCAAGGCGCCGTTGCCCTAAGTGGTGGTACACGTTTGGGCGCTGCCGAGCAAGGCCTACTGGCTTCGCTGGGACTGTTTGAGATGCCCCTCAAACGCCGCCCCAGAATTGCCGTATTCTCCACCGGCGATGAAGTCAGCCAACCCGGCACTGAGCTCAAGGCCAACTGCATCTACGACTCCAACCGCTATACCATCAAGGCGATGGCCAAGCGTCTGGGCTGTGAAGTGCTGGACTTGGGGATCATCGAAGACTCAGAAGCGGTTCTAAGCCAAACATTGAGCCAGGCGGCGACTCAGGCCGATGTGATCATCAGCTCGGGCGGGGTGTCTGTCGGCAATGCCGATTATATCAAGACAGTGCTGGCCAAGCTGGGAGAAATCAACTTCTGGCGTATCAATATGCGCCCGGGACGCCCATTGGCATTCGGTAAGATAGACCAAACATTGTTCTTCGGCTTGCCCGGCAACCCTGTGGCCGTGATGGTCTCTTTCCTGATGTTTGTTCAACCTGCATTGCGTAAACTGGCCGGTGAACCAAGCGGGCAACCAAGACTATTGCCGGCGATTGCCGATGAAGCCATGCGCAGCCGCAGCGGCCGCACCGAGTTCAGCCGCGGCATCATGACCCTGGGAGATGACGGCCAATTGCACGTACGCACGACCGGTGCCCAGGGCTCAGGCATGCTCAGCTCCATGGTCAAGGCCAACTGCTTGGTGATTATCGGTGAGGCCGATGAACGCATAGAGGCGGGTGAAACCGTCTATGTACACCCGTTTGCAGACCTGCTCTGAGGCTGCCCTTGAACAGCCTGAGTGACGGCTTTGGCCGCAAAATAGAGTATCTGCGCCTCTCCATTACCGACAGGTGTGATTTTCGCTGCATCTATTGCATGAGTGAAGATCCCTGTTTTCTAGCGCGGGAACAGGTATTGAGCCTGGAGGAACTGGCTTTTATCGGCCGCGCCTTTACCGAGCTTGGCGTCAGCAAGATACGCCTCACCGGCGGCGAACCCTTGGTACGCAGCGATTGCGACCGTTTGGTGGCGCAGCTCGCGGCATTACCTGGGCTCAAAGATCTTTCCATGACCAGCAACGGCTCCAGGCTGGCCAAACTGGCTCCGGCGCTGAAAGCCGCCGGCTTGAACCGCCTCAATATCAGCCTGGACACCCTAAAGAGCGAACTCTTCACCACCCTGACCCGCAACGGCAAGCTGGAGCGAGTGCTCAAGGGCATAGATGCCGCCAAGGCAGCCGGCTTTGACAGGATCAAGATCAACGCCGTGATCCTCAAGGGACGCAACGAAAACGAAATTATCGATCTGCTGGAGTATTGCCGTCAAAAGCAGCTGGATATCGCCTTTATCGAAGAGATGCCTCTGGGTGTGATGGAGGAGCGTTCTCTGCCAAGACACATGAGCAGCAGTGATGTCAGGGAAATTATCAATCAACGCTGGTCCTTGAGCCTGTCATCCAAGCGTACCGGCGGCCCGGCACGTTACTACAGCATGGCCGACAGCCCTATCCATATAGGTTTTATTTCACCCCACAGCCATAACTTTTGCCATGAGTGCAACCGGGTCAGAGTCACGGCCGAAGGCCGCTTGCTGCTGTGCCTGGGGAATGAACACTCGCTGGATCTGAAGCAGATCATCCGCAGCCATCCTGGTGATATAGACGTATTGAAGCAAGCTATCTTCGAGGCGATTCAGCGCAAGCCCAAGGAGCATCACTTCGACGATCCCAATCAGGTGCAGATCCTGAGGTTTATGAACAGCACGGGTGGCTGATACCTGCCACCGTGCTACACTGGCGATTCGACCTCAATCAAACTATTTTTGCCCATGGCACTGACCCGCAAACAGTGGAATAACATCATTATTCTGGCCTCCATTTTGATGGTGTCGGTACTGACCTTGCTGGATAAACGCATGAACTCGGTGCCAGATACCCGCGAGCTGTTTGACAGCCATACTGAACTGCAACAGCTGCAACTGGACGGGATCTGGTTGGCACAGGCCGCCACTGGCCAATGGCAGTGTGATCCCAAGGTGCTCAATTGCGCCGACTGGAGTCAAGCCTGGCTCAGTATTCGGGTATCACCATTGGCCAGCAAGCCTGAACTCACCCAAGATGAGCGGCCACAAGAGTTGCTGCTGAAAGTCAGCGGCGCTGCCGAGCCACAACTTTGGCTGTTTTATCCCCATCAAGGACTGCTTAAATCTGCCGCCGGGAACTGGTATCTTATTCCCCCCAGCCTCAGAAGTGGTGTTGTACCTCTGCTGAGTGTATCCACAAGCTGATAGAGCAGAGAGCCTTATGCCAGAATTGCCGGAAGTGGAAGTGACCCGCCTCGGGGTTGCGCCGTATCTTGTTGATCAGACCGTCAGTAACCTTATCGTTCGGAATCCTTCACTGCGTTGGCCGGTACCTGAAACGGCCCGCAATATCATAGGACAGACCATCAGAGCCGTGCGCCGCCGCGCCAAATACCTGCTGCTGGATACAGATGCCGGTACCTGCATAGTGCATCTGGGGATGTCCGGCAGCCTGCGGATTTTGCCCCGTAGCACACCGGCGGAGAAACACGACCATATAGATTTGGAGCTGGAAAACGGCCGGGTGCTGAGGTTCAACGACCCGCGCAGATTCGGTGCCTGGCTCTGGTGCGAGTTGCCGGAAACGGCTCATCCACTACTGGCCAAACTGGGCCCCGAACCCTTAACGGATGCCTTCAATGTCGAGCAACTGCACGCGGCACTCAAGGGCAAGAAGAAGGCGATAAAACTTTGTCTGATGGACAATGCCATTGTGGTGGGTGTCGGTAATATCTATGCCAACGAAGCCCTGTTTGCCGCCGGGATCCACCCGCAGGCCGATGCCGGTAAAGTGGATAAAGAGCGGCTGACAGTGCTGGTCGCCGAGATAAAGCTGATCCTGGCTCAGGCCATCAAACAGGGCGGTACCACACTGAAAGATTTCACCAATGCCGAAGGTAAACCGGGTTACTTTGCCCAAAAGCTGCATGTCTATGGCCGCGGTGGGGAAACCTGCACCCAATGTGGCCATCTATTATCCGAAATACGCCTGGGACAGCGCAGCACAGTGTTTTGCAGCCTGTGCCAGACGCGCTGACCCAAGGCTATTCCCGCATCCACTGCCCCGGATGCGGGGTGTAGTAACTGACCATAGTCTTGGGCGACTGACATTCGGGCAGACTCGCCGATGCCGACAGTAAATACCAATCTTGCCTGTGGGCCGAGCCCATATTCTGCCCCTTACTCAAATCAAAGCATTCAAGGGTTACCCAACCGGGAACCAGGAGATAGCGTTGTTTACCTTGTTGCAGCCACTGCCAGGCCCGGCGCTCCTGCTCGGCGGTGGATGCCAGATAGCTAAAATGGGTAATACTTATGGGAGAAAACAGAATAAACTGCTCCTTGAAGCGGATTAATCCAAGCTCAGCTTCCTCACCTATCACCTCGGCAGTATGTTGCATCAAAGCCTTGGGAGTACGTATTTCATCGAGCAACAGATAACCCCAGGTGCTGACCAGGAGCCATCCCAGAATAGTTACAGCGCCGGCCCTGAACAGCGAAGGCTGCTTCCTTAGCCACCAAATCAAAATTAGCCAGGAAGAACCCAGCACCATAAACAGGTAGCCGATACCTGTGAGATCATCGGTATAGTCCGCCAACCTCTCAAGCAACTTGGGATGATGCAGCAATGCCAGCACCCCAAGAGTCAGCAGCAAGCCCCCCAACAACCACAACAGGGCGGACACCAAACGCTCAAACCACAGACACAACTGTGCTCCCTGCAATGCAGCCGCAATGGCCAGCGCGGCCATCGGCAGTGCCGGTAAAATATAGAGATTGCGCTTACCTGGGCTGATACTGAAAAACACCACCACCAACAAGACCCATAACAGCAAGACGGCAATGCCTGGGTCTGCCTTAATGGCCGCCCAGAGGCGCTTTCCGTAAGCCAATGCCAATAAAGGCAGAGGGAACCAGAGCCAAGGAATGACACTGAAAACAAAGAAATACCAAGGTTTGATATGATCCCAGGCGTTGACGTAACGTTCACCCGTTTGCTTAAACAAAATATTGTTCATGTAAGCCAGGTGATCCGGGCTCGCGGATGCTTGAACCGTCAGTATCATGGGAACCAACCAGAGCGCAATTACGGCCAACATGGCGACCGGCCCCAATAGCGCCCGCCAGCGCCAGCTCTCTCGCCATAAGCCTCGTTGCCAGCTGTAAAATGCCAACGGCAACAGCAACAGCAGAGGCAGAAAGCCAACCCCCTTGGTGATAACCCCCAACCCCATAAAGCCCCAGGCGGCGAAATACCAGCCCCAACTCGGCCCTTTGAGGAAATGGCGCAAGAGGCCATAACACCCTAAAGTAATCCAACACATCACCATGGCATCTATCTGAGCATTCTTGGCCTGCATCAAAAATTGCGGCACCAATAGCAGCAGCAGAGCAGCATTGCGCCCGGTGCGAACATTCCAAAGTCTGGCGCCCAGATCGTAGACCAGCATCACTGTCAACAAACCACACAGGGCATTGGGCAGCAAGAAAGCCAGCTTGAGGTCACCAATCAAGGCGTAGCAAAGTGCTATGGCCCACATGAAAACCGGCGGTTTATCAGGATAAAATTCGCCGCCGCGACTGGGAAACAACCACTGACCGCTACTGACCATTTCTCTGGCAACTTCGACAAATCTGGGTTCGTCAGCAGGCCAGGGAGAGCGGAATCCAATTCCCAGCAACATAATAAACAAGGTCAGCCAGAACAATGCCCAAAACACCCTGGTGTAACTATCACTGCCAAAGTAGCTACGCAGCCAATTCATCAAAGCTCCTGTTTGTCTGTGACCAAATCATCCACCTGACGACTCAGGCGATTGCGGTAAAGGTAAGTTCCTATAAAGCTGGAAAGCAGCAAGAGCACCAGGCTGATGCCGAGTTGATACTGATCAGACAAGCCCAAGCCGGCCCCGGCATAGGCAAAGATCAGCATCTGCGGTAAATAACCAATGAAACTGCCAAGCAAAAAACCGCCGACAGGAACCCGGGTTGCCCCGGCGAAAAGATTGGTCAACAGGTTGCTGCCCACAGGTAACAGCCTAATCATTAATACTTTGAGCCAGGTGCGATGGATGATCATCCGTTCAAAACGTTGCAGCCGTATACCAAAACGTTTTTGCAAGAATTCGCGTACCGTCAAACGGGCACAGTAAAAGCTGAGAAGGCAACCCGCCAAGGCGGCAAAGGTAGAAAACAGGGCGCCAACAGCCCCCCCAAGCGCGAAGCCGAAAACAAAGGCAATGATCTGTCTCGGCCCCCCCACGGCAGTAAACAGGGTGCCCACAGCAAACAGTAACGCCAGTCCACCACTCCCTTGGCGCTGAATAAAGTTGGCGACCCAGTTGCTGTCGGTGAGATGCTCAAACCAGCCGGCCTGAACGGCCAACATCAGCCCAAGCAAAACAAAGAGCAACAACAGTGTCTTTAGCAAACGCTTCAACTTAATCCCGGCGGCTGTGTTCAATGCTGTCTATCTCGGCAATTTTGGCCCGGCGGATCAACCACATCACCCCCAAGATATCGACGATTCCCACCCAGAGTCGATTCCAGGCAGTATATTTTGAAATACCGGCTTGTCTATCTCTGTGATTAACCACGGAAATACGCACATCTCCCCCAATACGGCGGATAAGCGCCGGAATATACCTGTGCATATGGTTGAAATAGGGAAGTTTCAGAAAACTGGCTCGTGGAAACAGTTTAAGGCCACAGCCGGTATCCGGAACGCCATCGTGCAACAAAGCATCGCGTACCCGGTTGGCAAAACGGGATTGAAAGCGTTTCCAAGCCGTGTCTTTACGGTGCTTTCGATAACCTGCGATACAAAAATCAGCACTGTTCATTTGCGGGATAAGCCGGATCATGGCGGGGATATCCGCAGGATCATTCTGCCCATCGGCGTCCAGGGTCAC
This sequence comes from Shewanella sp. MSW, assembly GCF_007636515.1. Lineage (NCBI taxonomy): Bacteria > Pseudomonadati > Pseudomonadota > Gammaproteobacteria > Alteromonadales > Shewanellaceae > Shewanella > Shewanella sp. MSW. The sequence continues at coordinate 102,974 of NZ_LVDR01000009.1, read as the reverse complement.
TATATATTCCCCCTTGGCCTCGCGCACTCCCGTGCAGATAGCCGTGCTCTGACCTGTACTGCGTTTATGACGGATAACTCTGGCATCACAACCATTTTGCTCTGCGGTTTGTAACACTTCGTTGGCAGTGTTATCGCTGCTGCCATCGTCCACAACCAGAATTTCAAATGGAGTTGTACTTGCCAAGGCCTGACAGATTTCATTAATGAGAGGGCCTATATTGCCGGCTTCGTCTTTGGCGGGTATTACGACTGAAATCAAAAATAAGCTCCCGGGATACTGACCTAAAAACAGTTCAAGCCTATGTTCCATAGGCTTGAACTGCAGCATAGAAGTCGTTTCTTAAGGCTAAATTATGTCAACGCCGCTTTTTACGCAACCATTAAAACCAATGCTGATAACATTTTAATTACAGACATAAAAAAGCCGGCTAAGCCGGCTTGGGGAAGGTGTTATTTCTCAGAATCTGTATTCGTAACTGCCAAATAGGCTGGCATCTGTATCGTTATCAGTATCGAATTCTGAACGGGAAGCAGTTCCCCCAAAAGTCATCATTCCCTTCAACAAGGGCATTCGATAGCTGAGCTCCAACATCAATAGGTCTTCCTTGGCAGGCTGAGGTGCCCAACCATGAGAAGGAGACTTGCCGTCTTTATTGAGTTGAGCATAACGCAGGTAAGCGTTGATGCCGTGGCTGTCGGCAAATTGCCCAACCAAACCCAACACATAAACCTTGGCATCGCTGTCATAGGTGGATCCCAAAGAACGTTGATAGTAACGTGAACCACTCAGGTAAGTGCTATGTTCATAGAAACAGTTAAACACATTAGGGTCGCTACCACAGGCTACCATTGTATCCGTATACTCAAAGAACAGCTTATATTGCTGCTGCGCCAGGTTGAAGCGGGTATCAGCGCCCACCAGCATGCCACAGTCGGCAATCTGCCATGGCGCCGAACCGCTGGAGTCTTCACAGGTGCGCTCCAGATAAAGGCCGAAAGGCACGTTAAACAGAGTGTCGGCATAGCGAATATCGAAACCCGCCATCTGGTTGCCTATCTTGGACTGCATGGAAGGGTCACAGTTAGGATCTCCATCGGCACACTCGGTACCACCTGAAATAGCATCCCAGAATGAACCAAAACCGCAATCCTGCCCCTCACCACAGAATTGCGTGGTCCAGGAAAGGCCTATTTCCAACTGTTTGAAGGGTCTGACACTGCCACGCATATTCCACAGCAGGGTATCTTCAATGGCCCTGTCGTCGTTCATCCAACTGATACCAGTAGTCAAGGTCCAGGGACCAATCCAGGATAGCCAAGGGGTTTCAAAGCCAGCGGCATTGTTACGACTGAGCATCACAGACGGCATGGGCCTGGCATTATTTGATTTATGCAAGGCCGAATCAAATCCAGGCCCCCACCACTGCTGCACAGCGCCTGCGGTCACTATCCAATTGCCCAATACCACAGCCATGTAGGAATCATCCGGACGAGCGTTCTCATCATCCTGAGCATCATATGCCCCGGTTCCTGCAACCTTGAAGGCAAAACGTTCTCCGACATATTCATAGGAGGCACTCAGTTGTCCCTTCTCACGATAGTCAGAACCAAAATGTTGAAATCTGGCAGCATCGGTTGCCGCCGTTGCCTTGATGGCCGCACTACCGCGACTGTCTATCGCCTGACGATAGTAAAAATTCACCCTGGAAAAGGCGTCGGTCAACGCCGGGGTCAGGGTGGCCGGCTCAACTTTGGCCAAGTCGGCACCGATACCTGCCCACATCAAGGGATAGGTATTGACCGGAACCGTGATTACCCCGGCATCGGCCAGCGCTTGTATATCGGCTCTTAAATAAATGTCAGAACTATCGACCCAAGGCGCCGCTTGACTCATAGTACTCATTCCCAGGCCAATGCCCAGCACCAAGCTTTTGTACAAAAAACTTCTCATTGAAATTAACTTCCTTGCTTTTTGATTCGGGTAACCAAGGCCTTGGCAACATCCGGATGAACAAATTGACTGACATCGCCCCCGTGCAGCGCGACTTCCTTGACCAAGGTCGATGAAATAAAAGAGTTTTCTTCCGCAGGTGTCAAAAAGACACTCTCCAGCTCAGGGTGGAGCCGACGATTCATATTGGCCAGTTGGAACTCATATTCGAAATCAGACACAGCGCGCAGCCCCCGCACCAACACATTGGCACTCCGTTCTTTGGCAAAGTCCACCAGTAGCCCGGTAAAGCCAACCACCTCGACATTATCCAGATGTGAGGTCACCTTGTTGAGCATGGCGACCCTTTCTTCCAGAGTAAAACAAGGCTGCTTCGATGGACTGGCTGCCACACCTATCACCAAGTGAGAAAATAGCGCAGCGGCACGTTGGATAAGATCCGCATGCCCATTGGTGACAGGGTCGAATGTTCCGGGATAGATGGCTTTCGTGTACATGACTCTGTGCCCTAAATTGATGGTGTAATCGCGCCTAGTTTAACGAGTTCTCTCCCTGGATTGAACCATTGACATCGAATCAGCTTGGTTAACCGCTTAACAGCGGTTGTACCCAAAGAGTCTGAGTTCAAGGCATTTGGTGACCCATGCAATTCTTTCAGACATGAAACCTGGTTATGAAAGACGAAAACACAGATCTATGGAATTTAAATTGGTATACTGACACGCCTTTTTTCGTGAGTGATCCATTGATGTTCACGAGGATGTAGACATCAATGGATCACTTAAGTTTTTACAATGAGTTGATTTTTTCATATGTTAAAAAGAGTATTGGTCATCAAACACGATAAAATTGGCGACTTTGTCCTCATGTGGCCTGCACTGTATCTACTCAGGCATGCTTTACCGCAAGCCAGTATTGAAATGTTTGTCTCTCCAGCCGTAAAGCCATTTGCTGAAGTATGCCCTTATGTTGACCATGTCATTGTCGATAACGGCAACGATGAAGAGATTGGCGAAGCCATCAGCGCCAGGCAATATGACGCAATTCTCATCTCTCAATCCGAATACCGTATCTACAAAATCTTACGTCACATAGATGTTGCCTATAAACTCGCTCCTAAGCATAACTGGTACCAATATCTCTATAAACACAGAGCCAACGTTCAGTATCGTAAGGGAGAGCCTTGTTGGCGTGGTGCTTGCTTACTGGTAGAGCACTTCCTTAATCATTTTGGATACAGTATCCCAGCGCTTCCCAAACAATATTGGGATAAACAAGCCGTGCGAGACAAATGGCAAGCCTATTACGGACATTCTTCAGGTGAAAAGTTGATCTTTGCTCATCCGGGTACAGGTGGGTCATCCGGTGCGCTCGCCCCAAAGGACTTTGCCTACCTATTAACACAGATAAACGCCAATACTAAAATCGACTGTAAGTTTGTACTCACCTTTAACGGTGACGAAGAAGCATTAGCGCAAATAATCAATAAAGACTTACAAGCTAACGGAGTCAAAGTGGTGATGGCCAAACCTTTAGCCGGCCTTGCCGACTTTGCCGAATCACTGGTCGCTGCCGACATGTTTATCGCAGGTTCAACAGGCCCATTACATATCGCTGGGCTCCATGATGTGCCGACTGTAGGCTTTTATGCGGGGAGGCGTTCAGCGCCCAAAATTCGCTGGCAAACTTTGACCCAGAGCCACAAGCGTCTAGCCTTTACTCCACCGATAGGCAAAAAAACTGGCCGAAATATGGCACTAATCGATTTTGACGCTGCGGCACAGGAAATTGCTCAGTTCCTAGATACCTTTTATGGTGAGCCCCAACCACTCACCTCGGATTTATAACATTTAGCGACTCGACATTTATACGAGTCACACGAAAATTGGAAAATACTTATGATAGTAGTCACAGGTGCCGCAGGCTTTATTGGTAGCAACTTAGTTAAAGCGCTCAATAACTTAGGGCGTAGTGATATTATTGCCGTAGATGACCTGACCGACGGCACCAAGATGTTTAATCTCGCCGACTGTGAAATCGCCGATTATCTGGATAAAGCAGACTTCATCGAACAGATCAACCAGGGACAATTCGATAACAAGGTTGAAGTAATCTTCCATCAAGGCGCCTGTTCGTCAACCACTGAGTGGGACGGCAAGTTTATGATGGCTAACAACTACGAGTATTCCAAAACCCTGCTCCACTTCTGTGAGCGTACCGGCAGCCAGTTTATCTATGCATCCTCGGCCTCTGTTTACGGCGGCAGCGATAAGTTTGTCGAGCAGCGGGAGCTGGAAAAGCCGCTCAACGTCTATGCCTACTCCAAGTTCCTGTTCGATCAATATGTCAGGCAACATAGCTTCACGACTCAAGTGGCCGGACTACGTTACTTCAACGTTTATGGACCAAGGGAACAACATAAGGGCGGCATGGCTAGTGTAGCTTTCCACTTCAACAATCAGATTAAGGCGAATGGTATCTGCCGCCTGTTTCAGGGCCACGACGGCTTCGAAGATGGCAAACAACTGAGAGACTTCGTGTATGTCGAAGATGTAATCAAAGTCAACCTCTGGCTATGGCAAAATCCAAGTGTCTCAGGGGTGTACAACTGTGGTACGGGTCAAGCACAGAGCTTCAACGACGTGGCCAATGCGGTGATCGCTTATCACGGTAAGGGGGAAATCGAATATATTCCTTTCCCGGATAAGCTCAAAGGCGCCTATCAAAGCTATACCCAGGCGGATCTCACTCGACTTAGGGCTGCTGGATATACTCAGGCCTTTAAAACAGTCGAGCAAGGAGTACCCGAGTATCTGGACTGGCTGGCCGCGCAACACTTTATCGGTCAGTAATTAAGCCTTGAGGAGCCCATTTGTAATGAAAGACAATCAATTGAAAACAGCTATTTTTACGCTTGCTATTGGTGATGAAAATCCCATGTACCGTGCCGCGTTACTCAGTTTCGAAAGATATGCCGAAAAAGTCGGTGCTGATCTTATCGTTTCAAAGGAGCTCCATTACCCAATCACCATCACAAATCCAAAACATACCGCCAGCCCTGCGTGGACAGAGAAGTTATATATCAAGGAGTTATTGAAAAAATACGATAGGGTACTGTACCTGGATGCCGATATCATTATTACTCCAGATGCTGACAACATTTTTGAAGTTTATAATGAACTGGATACTATTTATCTATTTAATGAAGGACAGTTGCTAGAGCGTCAACCTGTGATAGACAAAATCTCTGCTATCATGGGTGAAATAAAAGACTGGCCCAAAGAAAATGGACGCCCTGTCTACTATAACTTAGGCTGCATGCTAATTTCACGCCAATGTCCATTATTTGATATTGCCTCATTATCTGATCTTCAGAAACTTTGTAATCACATAAAGTACTATGAACAAACTTATGTAAACTACCTGATACAACGTGATAATCTCAAAAATAAGAGCATATCCTCACAGTTTAACCGCATGGATGTTTTAGGGGCAGATAATTATAAACAAGCCAGCTTCATCCATTATGCTGGTAGAGGCTATACTAACTCTTCCTTAAAACGTGAAGTCAGATTTGTAAACGACTTTTGCGACATCTTTGCTAACCAAATAGATGCTGACACTTTAAAAGAAATCAAAAGCGACGGCTGGGAATTGTTTATCGACAAAGCACATAAGCGTTATAAGCTACCGAGATCGATCATCAGTGCCTTGGCCAAAGCCTTCGTCACCATTTAAGGAAATAGCTAAAACTCATGATGAAGTATAAGGTTTTCGTTATCAATCTAGCCCGCTCTAAAGAGCGGATGGCCCATATTACCGAGCAACTCAATCGTGTTGGAGTCCCCTTCGAACGCATAGAAGGCGTTGATGGCAACCTACTAACAGATGAAGAAATTGAACAGGTTTCTCCTGCCAAATTAGTGCAAAAAAACTATTACAGGGCGCTAAGTAAAGGAGAGGTCGGTTGCAGTCTTAGCCACAAAAAAGCATGGCAAAAAATTATCGATGATGACTTGGATTTTGCCTTCATTCTTGAGGATGACATCTACCTAGAAGACAATTTCTCAGAAGTGGTCGACTTAATGCGAAACCTACCCACAAAAGAATGGGACTTCATTAAGCTTTATCCACTCCGCAAGGGTGGCCAGAGCAATATTAGGAATGCTTATACTTACCATAAGCACAAATTTATTAGTTATCATAAGTTTCCAATTAGCGCTGTAGCACAGGTAGTGAGTAAAAAAGGAGCTAAAGCACTTATCAAAAACATGCCTTATGTGGTACAACCAGTTGATGGACACCTAAAATCCTGGTGGACGCTAGGTATTTATCCTTTTGGACTCATCCCATACTGCGTTTCAGTCGATCTGACGGGCCTATCGGACATCAACCCTCATGGGGGGCTTGAAAAGATGAAGCAACGCAAATTAACCAAGCTATATCTTAACTGGCAACGCGCTCTGGCGCGGCTTTTTGCAACGCCTAAGCTTGACAAAAAATTCACACAGTTTACCAACTATCTAAAATAGAGATTCTTGTGTCTGTCATAATTGAACATTCAAGCATACTGAAAGCTAAGCGTGTCTTGTACATGACACACTTGGCCATTGGTGATTTTGTCTACCAAGGTGTTTGGTTACGCGCCCTTAAAGCAAAATACCCTCATCTTAGTATCGATATCTGGTTTGACGACTGTCGCAGTAAGCCCCACGATTGGGCCAAAGGCCGCAACAAAATTCTATCGGAATGGATAAATGCAATAGGGGATTTCGACGACGTTTATCCTATTGTGAGCAATTTGGATCAACGTCAAGCAGCAATCCAAACAGCTCGAGAAAAAAAATACGATATCATCATTTTCGTAGGGAAAAATCGTAGCGAACAATTTGCAAAGATTGCACGTCAGATCTCATCGACAGCCATAGTTGTCGCCACCATGAACTACACCCTAAAAAATCTATTTACCAGTAAAATCTATGCTGGCAAACTCGATGGTACTCTCAACTACCGTGACATAGCTAAAAAAAGCTCACATATTACTGACTTCTATGGTCACTGCTTTAATCAATTTCTAGGATTAGATACCACAGATCTCATTAACGGCAGCAAACAACTCGATATTTATATTAGTCCTGAGTATCAATCAAGTGTCCAACCCGTGATAACCTCACTCACACAGGGTGACTCAAATAAACTCATTATTTTTATCAATCACCTATCAACGGCGACGAAAAAAGACTACCCCTGGCCTCAAGTAAAACAACTGATCCAGCTGCTTAATTCAAAATATGCCAACCTAGTATTCATAGTCAATACACCGCCAGATAAGCTTGAATCTGTCACTGCAGAGATAAGAGCAGATAAAGATTTAAATCCAAAGCAGATCACGACCTTTACTGCACTGAATAATTTCTTTGAACTTCCAGCTATCATAGGTCTTTGCGACCTGAGCATAAGCGTCGATACTGCTACTGCTCATCTCGCTGTATGCATGTCGAAGCCTCAAGTAACCCTAATGGCCAGCGACTTTAAGCTCTGGCAACCACTGGGGGATAGCATCATCCTTGAAGGTACAGGTAAAGCAAGCTCTATTGCCCCTCACCAAGTCGCCAATGCAGTGGAAAAGCAAATCCTAAACTTCTATGGTGAAACAGAAAAATTTCAGCCTTTAAACAACAATTGAGTATATGTTGAACATAAACCTGGGCAGGGGAAACTTAATAATGCATTATTTATTAATGCTTTATATTTAGCCCACCAACACCGAGGCTTTAATATCAGGGCTTGTAAAACGATTAAACAAGCAAGAGCTTAAGTAATTGGGCTGCAAGTGGTAAAAGTGGTGAAGTTTTATTCCATTCCCCTTAAGAGGACTCACAGAGGCTCAGATAGTCGGCAACAATTTTGTCGATGGTCACCTGCGTAAGGATCTGACTGTCGGCAAAAGGCGGATAATACTCCAAGGCTTGCTCCAACTTCCGACTTAAAGCCTTACTATCCCGTCTCGGAACCAGATATTTAGCCAGTTCACCCGTTAAAATCTCATCAGGTCCATGGGGGCAGTCGGTACTGATCACAGGAGTGCCGCACAATAATCCCTCGACCAGGACATTACCAAAGCCTTCATAATCGGAACTGAGCACCAAGAGACTCGCACCCTTTATCCAGGGAAAGGGGTTGGCCTGAAACCCGGGACAGATGATGCGATCGGCCACACCGTATTTTCTGGCCAGTTTCATCGCCTTCTTGGGATTGTTACAAAGTAGCACCAGCGGCAAAGGCTTATGCATCTTGGCAAGAGCCTGAAATAGTATGTCATGACGTTTTTGCCGTGCGACGCGACCAACATGGATCAGATAGTCACCTTTGGGAATATCCGGGTGTTCCTCTACAGCTTTTGCCCTTATCGCTTCTATATCGAATGGGTTATATATAGTACGCATACTGCGGGGAGAAATTCGCCCGCTCTGGCGAATTTCCTGAGCGATCCCCTTGGAGACTGTGATCAACGCCTGGCCGTTTAGTGCCAGCTTGGTTCTGAGCATTGTAAGGTAAGCTAATAGTCCGAGTTTACGCTCACGCTTCAACTCCTCTTCAATAGAGTTATGCACCACAATATAGAGCTGTGATACACCGGCACGAGTTAGCAATAAATTGCTCTTGTCCAAATTAGACAAAATAAGGTCAAAACCACCATAAGTCTGTTCGAGTTCATCGAACCATTGCTTGACCCTGGCAACCGAGCGCCCCAACCGCCACCAGGCAATGATATGCCGCTCACCTTCATCGAAGCAGACATGCAAGGGAATTTCCTCAGGGACTGCATAATCATAATGAGGGGTCAGCACCAAAAGATGCGGCTCGTGTCCCAAACGTTTCAGTTCAGTCGCCAGAGTTAGGACTATCTTCTCTGCACCGCCACCGGCGAGGCTGTCTATAGCTAAGCCGATCCGTTTACTACTCATAATCAAGCCCCAATAGTCGTGCAATCTCCATTATGCAGATATCCAGCCCCTTGGCCTCCCCCTCTTTATCCATATTGGCAACTAACTGCCCCACGGTTTGTGGTTCCAACAGACGCTGTACCTGAGTACACATAGCATCTGTCTCGATATCGCTGCTGATGGCTAAGCCCCGCTGCACACAGCTATCAATCCGCTTGGGTTGATCCTTGGAAACTGCCACCGCCAACGTCGGCACCTTAAGAGCTATCGCCTGCAACAGGGTATCACCACCGCTTAGTACAGCGCCCACTGCGCCATCAAGCAGATTGATAAACTCCATGCTGGAGAGCCGCTCTATGCTCACTACCCCCTCTAACCTAGGTAGGGCTTTAGGATAATTAGGACCAAACACCATGACGCTGGGTATCCCCATCTTTTGATAACAGACCTGCGCTACTTGGGCAAAACGTTCAGCCGCAAGAGTTGCGCCGACATAATGACCGCCAGATCCTGCGCTATAGAGGAGATATCCCTTTGGCTTTAAGTTATATGCTTGCTGCAACTGCTGTTGCAACGCTTTATCGGGTCTTGCGAAGATAGGACCGGTAAAGATGGGCTCGGCCCGTTTGATCAGGTTTAACTTGAAGCGATCGAAACGACTAATATCGCCAATCACAAACTCAGGCTGCACTACCCAATGACTGTCAGTGACCAATGCCCGTACAAGCTTCATGCCTCGAGCACGTTTGCGTTTGTGCTGGCTGATAAAAACCACCTTGGCGCCACTGCGATAAGCATGTTTCAGCTGTGCTTTACGGCCGGCCGCATCAAAGATTACCAGGTCAGGCTTGAGCTCTGAGATCAACTGGTTCACCTCTTTCACTCGCTTGGTGGGAGTGTCGTCAACCAGATGCGTTGGATAGGAGCAATACTTGGCGTAGGGGGCGCGACTGTTAAGCACAAATTCAATCTGTGCTCCGGGCCAACGCTGCATGATCTCGTCGGCCACTATGGTGGAACGCATATATTCACCTATTCCCTCTTCACAGGAGACAGGTACAAATAGAAATTTTGGCGCCACGGACATCGACATTATCCCTAAAATTAAATGGAAAAACCCCATCCTCCCTCATTGCTTCACTCAACTGATGTTTGTCAGCAGATGAGCCTATCAAGCCTGAAGTTTACCATTAATCGGCAGCTCCTTACTATTGACCGGAGTATTGTTGAGGATCGCTCGATTAAGCGCTTTCGCTCGCTGGCAACAGACGATCAAATTGGGCTATTACAGATGCCACCGGGATCATCTCCATCAGATGCGCGCCCTTGGCGCGTGTCCCCCAGGGAACCTCGCCTGGATGTTGCAAGGCGATTACCTCATCATAGACACTGACCACGCTATCCAAACAGGTATAAGGCCCAGTGCGTCCAGGATTGGAATGGGCGTATAGGCCGATCACCGGCGTTCCTTGGGTCACAGCCATATGAGCAGGACCGGTATCCGGCGCCAGGACTATGCTCGCCTGTTTCAAAAGCGCCAAAAGCTGCGTCAGTGAAGTCTTACCCACCTGGTTTTCGATGCGGGCATCGCCATGTTCAATAATGGCCTCGGCAAGCTGATACTCCATAGGAGCGGGGCCGCCGCAAAGCAACACACGATAACCTCTTTCCAGCGCATGGTTGGCTACTTGAGCATAACGTTCGGGCAACCAATTTCGCTCTGCCTTACTGGCGGCAGCGCAAATAATCAGTGCCTTATCCCCATCAGGGATCAACTGACAGGCAAACTCAGTATCAGCGGCGGGCACAGGAATGTCCCACTTAGGCTGAAGATCTGTCACCCCCACAGCCTTAGCGAAGCCCATAAAGCCTTCCAATACATGGGGCGTGGCCAACGGGGCAACCTGCTCATTGGTCACCAACCATTGTCCCTCTTTGGCCCTGGCCCGGTCAAACCCTATGCGCACTTTGGCGGGGATCATCAATGAGGCTATGGTAGCCCGCAGCGCCACCTGCATGTGCAACAGCACATCGAAACGACGCCCCTTGAGCGCCCGCCGCAAATTGAGGTAACTCTTCCAGCCTTGACCTTTGTCAAACACCACAAACTCCACCCCGGGCAGGTGCTTGAGCAGCTGATATTCTATCTTGCCTACCACCCAGGTGATGGCCAGTTGCGGGTACTGGCGCTGAATTGCCTGCACCATGGCAACGGCATGACAAACATCACCAATCGCCGACAGGCGCAGCAAACAGAGAGATTGAATTTTCGCGGGGTCAAAACTCATGGACAGAATCGGCTTCTTGGGTGCAAACCCCAGATCTTAATGTAGAATAGACTCAGGTTCCACGCTTATAACGAACAAATAGCCGATGCAAATTAAAAACACCGCCAAGGGTTGCCTGGCGCTGAGCCTTGCCGCCCCACAAGCCCTGGATGAAACCTGGTTTGACGAGTCTTTTTGGCGGCAACAGCAAGCGATTGTCGGCTCATCCAAGGGGCGTTACACCACTTGGTTTGTCGAGCATGAAAAACAGCAGTGGGTATTGCGCCACTATTGGCGCGGCGGCTTGATGGAAAAGTTCAGCAAAGACGCCTACCTGTTCACCGGCCTCACCAAAACCCGCGCCGTGGCAGAACTGGCGCTCTTGGAGCAACTCTTTGAAGAAGGTTTACCTGTACCCGAGCCCATTGCCGCCAAAGTGGAACGCTTCGGGCTCTGGTACCGGGCCGATATCCTGATCCGTCGCATTCATGGTGCCGAGGATCTGGTGGCTCTGCTGCAAAAACAGGCCATGTCACGCCCACAGTGGCAACAACTCGGCGCCTTGATTGGCCGTTTTCATCAGCGCGGTGTCTACCATGCCGATCTCAACGCCAAAAATATTCTCAGCAGCGACCAGGGCTTTTATCTGATTGATTTTGACCGAGGAGAGCTGCGAACCCCGGCCGATGGCTGGCAACAGGCCAATCTCAGTCGGCTGCTGCGCTCCTTCAACAAGGAAAAACGCAAACAGCCCCAGCTGCAATTTACCGAAGATAACTGGCAGTGGTTGCTGGAAGGCTACCGCGGCTCAGCGAGTGCCTGACAACAAGGCCTGAGCCAACTGCAACTGCTTCTGCAGTGCTCCTCTGTTGCTGCTAACCACTTCCAAGCCGGCTTGGGCGGCGCGGCGTCTCGCATCGCTGTCCTGTAACAGTGCCGCTATGCCACTCGCCAGCGAGGCGGCATCCTCAACTTGCTGTAAGGCCCCGGCACCTTGCAGCAGGTAAGTTATCTCGGCAAAGTCCCAATGATGAGGGCCGACAAATACCGGCAAGCCCAAGGCCGAAGGCTCCAGCGGATTATGCCCGCCATTGGTGATCAGGGTGCCGCCGACAAAGGCCAGATCGCCGCAGGCATATAACCCGAGTAACTCCCCCATGGTATCCCCGAGCAGCACCTGAGTCTCGGCAGCTAGCCCTTGGCCGCTGCTGCGCCGCACATAGGCAAGCCCGGCCTGCTTGATTGCCGTGGCGGCATTATCGAACTGCTCCGGGTGTCTCGGTACCATGATCAACAAGGCCTCTGGCCACAGTGCCAATAGGCGTTTATGGCACTCCAGCATGGCGGCAAATTCCCCTGGATGAACACTGCCGGCAACCCATACCGGGGACGAGGCGCGTCCCCACAACTGCCTTTCGCCCCTGGCCCTGGTTATCTTGTGCTGATCCAACTGCAGGTCGAACTTGAGGCTACCGCAAACACTCAACTTGTCGCTGGCAACGCCGAGAGCGATAAAGCGTTCGGCCTCGGCTTGGGTCTGCACGGCTATCTTATCCAACAGTTGCAACATCGGCAGGCTAAGTCCGGCCCACTTCTGGTATTTGGCGGCCGACTTGGCCGACAACCGGGCATTGGCCAACATGATGCCTACGCCCTGTTTTTTGGCCTGATGCAGTAAGTTGGGCCAGAGTTCAGTTTCCATCACTATCAGGTTCGAAGGCTTGAGCCTGTTAAGAAAACGTCGCACACACCAGGGAAGATCGAACGGCAGGTAACAATGCTGCACTGTGTCACCAAACGCCTTGCGCACCTCACGGGAACCTGTGGGACTGGTGGTCGTTACCGTGACAGATAAGTCAGGGTTGGCTTGCATCAATGCCTTGATCAGCGGCACTGCGGCCAGGGTTTCCCCCATGGAAACAGTATGGATCAACAGGTCTGTCGGTTTGGCCTTGAACAAGCCGAATCGCTCACCCCACCTGCCGCGGTAATCCGGGCTCTTCAATGCCCTAAATGCCAGATACAGCAGTAAGAGTGGCGACAACAGATACAGCAAGAGTGAGTAACGACTAAGGTTCATTGGCGGGATAATTGAGTTTTGCCTGATGGATTGTCACAATGCTAGCATAATACCCGAAGCAGCATAACCAAGAGCCATTCGCCGGATTGCGGATGATGCCGCAACCATTTAGGACTCAGATGAAAACCCGCGATAAAATCATCCAGGCCAGCCTGGAACTCTTCAACGAATACGGCGAACGCTCCATCACCACCAACCATATCGCGGCTCATCTGGGAATAAGCCCGGGCAATCTCTATTACCACTTCCGCAACAAGGAAGATATTATTCGTTGTATCTTCGACCAGTATGAAAATCATCTGGAACTGGGGTTTCAGCCCTATGAAGACAGGCAAGTCGATGTCGAGTTGTTGATTGGCTATTTCGATGCCATGTTCTATACCCTGTGGCAATTTCGCTTTATGTACGCCAACCTGGCCGACATCCTCAGCCGCGATGAGGCCTTGAAAAAGCGCTATCTGGAAGCCCAACAAAAGGTGTTGACCCGCTCTAGCCACGTACTTCAACAGTTGTGTCAGGATGGCTTTCTGCAGCTGGAGCAAGACAAGATCTCCAGCCTGGCCGATACCATCAAGATGATAGTCAGCTTCTGGATCAGCTATCAGCTGACCCAATCCAGCATAGCCAATATCACCAAGTCTTCACTCTATGAAGGCCTGCTCAGGGTGCTGATGATCTTCAAGGCCTACGCCACCCCCAGTTCCACCTCGACCTTCGAGCGTCTGGAGCAACACTACCAAAATTTGGCCCACCAGCAAGACTAGCTCACCGTCTTGGGCATCTGACATTCAGGTGCCTTGCTCTCTCAGCTTCCTTAGTTTTTCTCATCTGAAACAAGCACTAGCCCTAATCTGATTTATCCCTGACGGCCCAGCTCAAAAAAGAGTGTTGAGCCATTGGCTTTAGGGTTAAAATGCCACCACTCCAATAAACAGAATAATCCAATCAAGGAGACTTAAGGTGGCATCTACCTCATTCTACGATCAGATCAACCAACAGCTTGCCGACGTCAAGGCCGAAGGTCTGTACAAGAGCGAACGTGTAATAGTTTCTCCACAGCAACCAGCCATTCGCGTCAACGAAGCAGAAGTTATCAACTTCTGCGCCAACAACTACCTGGGTCTGGCCAATCACCCTGAATTGATCAAGGCGGCACAGGCCGGGTTGGCAGACCATGGCTTCGGCATGGCCTCGGTACGTTTTATTTGCGGAACCCAGGATATTCACAAGCAACTGGAAGCCAATCTGTCCGAATTTCTCGGCATGGAAGATACCATCCTCTACTCCTCCTGCTTCGATGCCAACACAGGTCTATTTGAAACCCTGTTAGGCCCGGAAGATGCCATAGTGTCAGATGCCCTGAACCATGCTTCTATCATTGACGGTGTTCGCCTGTGTAAGGCCAAGCGTTTTCGCTACGCCAACAATGATATGGCCGACCTGGAAACCCAACTGATCGCCGCCCGCGATGCCGGTGCCCGCCATATCTTGATAGCGACAGATGGGGTGTTTTCCATGGATGGGGTTATTGCCAACCTCAAGGGTATCTGTGACCTCGCCGACCAATACGGCGCCCTGGTCATGGTCGATGACTCCCACGCCGTTGGCTTTATCGGCCAGAACGGCCGCGGCACCCACGAATATTGCGATGTGATGGGTCGCGTTGACATCATCACGGGCACCCTGGGTAAGGCGCTGGGCGGCGCTTCCGGCGGCTTCACCGCGGCCCGCAAAGAAGTGGTCGATTGGCTGCGTCAGCGCTCACGTCCTTACCTGTTCTCCAACTCACTGGCACCTTCTATCGTCAGCGCCTCGATTCGGGTGCTGGAGATGCTCAAAGAGGGCCAGGAACTACGCGAAGCGGTATGGGAAAACAGCCGTTATTTCCGTGAAAAAATGGCTGCAGCCGGATTCACCCTGGCCGGAGCAGACCACGCCATAGTGCCGGTCATGCTGGGTGATGCCAAGTTGGCCAGTGACTTCGCCAACCGCCTGCTGCAGGAAAATATCTATGTTATTGGCTTCTCCTTCCCGGTAGTACCCAAGGGACAGGCCCGTATCCGTACCCAGATGTCGGCGGCTCACAGCCGTGAACAGCTGGACAAGGCCATCGAAGCCTTCACCCGAATCGGCAAGGAGATGGGTATCATCTGATACCTATCCCATGGAGTAACATGATGAAAGCACTGAGCAAACTCAAGCCTGAACAAGGCATCTGGATGGTAGACGCACCCAAGCCGGAAATGGGCCATAACGATCTGCTGATCAAGATCCGCAAGACCGCCATCTGTGGTACCGATGTGCATATCTACAACTGGGATGAGTGGTCACAAAAGACTATCCCTGTTCCTATGGTTGTCGGCCATGAATATGTCGGCGAAGTGGTGGACATGGGCCAGGAAGTGCGTGGCTTCAATATTGGTGACCGGGTGTCAGGCGAAGGCCATATCACCTGTGGTCACTGCCGTAATTGCCGTGGTGGCCGTACCCATTTGTGCCGTAACACTGTGGGGGTTGGGGTCAACCGCGAAGGTGCCTTCGCCGAATATCTGGTAATCCCGGCCTTCAACGCCTTCAAGATCCCCGATGATATCAGCGACGAGCTGGCTGCTATCTTTGACCCCTTCGGCAATGCGGTACACACTGCGCTATCTTTCGATCTCGTCGGTGAAGATGTGCTGATCACCGGAGCAGGTCCCATAGGCATTATGGCCGCCGCCGTTTGCCGCCATGTGGGTGCACGCCACGTGGTCGTTACTGATGTCAACGAGTACCGTCTGGAGCTGGCACGTAAGCTGGGGGCTACCCGAGCCGTCAATGTGGCCAAAGAAAAACTCGAAGATGTGATGAGCGAGCTCGGCATGACAGAGGGCTTCGATGTCGGCCTGGAAATGTCCGGTGTACCGTCTGCCTTCCACTCCATGCTGGATACCATGAACCACGGTGGCAAAATTGCCATGTTGGGGATCCCGGGTGGCGATATGGCGATAGACTGGAGCAAGGTCATCTTCAAGGGGTTGGTGATAAAGGGCATCTATGGCCGGGAAATGTTTGAAACCTGGTACAAGATGGCCAGTTTGATCCAGTCCGGATTGGATATTGCACCTATTATCACCCACCATTACAAGGTGGATGACTTCCAGCAGGGTTTCGATGCCATGCGTTCGGGTCAATCCGGCAAGGTCATTCTCAGCTGGGATTGATCCTCAAACAGGGCGCTGTACTCATGCAGCGCCCTGATGCACACTGTTAATAAGCACTACCTCTTTTACAGGCAAACTATGTCCAGTTACCAACACCTTTCTGTCGTTCAACTCCAGCAAATGATGGCCGAAGATGCCGAGCTGCAGATAGTCGATATTCGCGATCCTGCCAGTTTCGAGACGGCCCATATTCCCGGCGCCATTCGCCTCGGCAATGACAATCTGGCCGACTATCTCAGGGACGCCGATATGGATAAGCCCTTGGTTGTCTGCTGTTATCATGGCATCAGTAGCCAAAGTGCCGCGGAATATCTGCAACATCAAGGATTCGATGAGGTCTACAGCCTGGATGGCGGTTTCGCTGCCTGGCCGAGGGACTGAGACATGGAAATCGGCCGCCTCCCCAACGAACGCGCCGCTCAGGCGCTGGTAGACTACCTCAAGGGTGAAGGGATCCCCTGTCGCATCATGCATCTGGAACAGGGAGTGGCTATCCATGTCATCAAGGACACCGACCAAGCACAGGGGCGCAAAGCGTTTCTCGACTTTGTTCAGGATCCGTTAAACCCCAAATATCTGCAGGCTTCCTGGGACCATGGCGACAACCGCATCCGCTTTGACTATGGCGCACCATCACTGCAACTGCTGAGTCAATTTATTACCGGCGCCGGACCGCTAACGCTGGTCATTCTACTGGCCTGCATAGCTATCTTCGCAGCCATGAACCTGGGCTACGGCAATCAGGTATTCGAAGCCCTTGCCTTCTTCGGCGCCACTTCGGATGCCGGTTTCAGCCAATTCTGGCGCCTGTTTACCCCGAGCCTGCTGCACTTCTCGGCGCTGCATATCACCTTTAACCTACTCTGGTGGTGGGTCTTGGGTGGCAAAATAGAAAACCGTATCGGTCTTGCTCCTTTACTGACTCTGCTGTTGGTCGCCGGTACTTTGCCCAATATAGTGCAGTTCTATCTCAGTGGCCCCAACTTCGGCGGTCTTTCCGGGGTTGTGTATGGCCTGGTAGGTTATACCTGGGTCAGCGGCCGTATGAGCCCAGAGAAAGGCATAGGTCTGCCACCGGCCTTGATGGGTTTTATGCTGTTGTGGCTGGTACTTGGCTTTATGGATGTGTTTGGCCTTTCGATAGCCAACGGCGCGCATCTGGGTGGACTCTTGGTCGGGCTGGCCCAAGGCTGGCTCGACAACCGCGGGAAAAAATAATCCTATGTGGCTCAGGTTTGTACACGCCAAAGTCACTCTGCACAGCCGGCAACAGTAAAAAGAGGGAGCTCAGGCTCCCTCTTGAATAGGTTCAAAGTAACTTGGACAGGGCTTAGGCCAGCTCCAACACCTTGGCCACCAGCTTTTCAATGCCACTATTGGCCTCGGCAATGGAACCTGCCAGCATGTAAGCCGGGGTGCTGACTATCTTGCGCTCACTGTCGACCACAATTTCATCTACCTTGGCATTTTGATGTTCACCGCCCATGGCTACAAAGGCCGCTGCGGTTTCAGCGTCCGTCCCTATGGTGCCTCTGGCTCCTTCACCATAGAGGCTCGGGATCATCACAGGCGCGATACAGATAAAACCCACCACCTTGTCTGCACTGATAAAACGGCTGATAAATTCACGTACCGGAGCGGCAATCTCACTATTGCTGCCATTTACGGCAAAGTTACAGAGGTTTTTGGCAGCCCCGAAGCCTCCGGGAATGATCAGGCCGTCGAAGTCAGCTACATTCAGTTCAGAAGTCGCCTTGATATCACCCCTGGCAATTCGAGCAGCCTCCACCAACACATTGCGCTGCTCAGTCTCCACGACTTCACCCTTGAGATGATTGACCACATGCATTTGAGGAATATCAGGGGCAAAACACTGGTAAGCCGCGCCCGAACGAGACAGGGACAGCAGGGTCAACACCGCCTCATGGATTTCACTGCCATCGAAGACACCGCAACCACTGAGAAGAACTGCGATTTTTTTCATTAAAAATTCCCTCTTATGTCATTTGGATTTAACAAACCAGTTACAAACTGGTTGATCTGATTAAAAATCATGCTAACTTAATTCATCGTCTCTGCTAAGAGGCGATTTTTACCGCTACCAAGGTGCGAATCAGGAAAAGGAATTTAAAAAATCCACAACCGATAAGATTTAGTAAAACTTTTACCTGACTCACAAAAAAACAAATAATAAATAAATATCAACAAGTTATAAAAACAACTTTATGTTGTTCTCTACCGCCTTTCTCTATGTTGATTTTTTCACTCACAGACTTATCCACAGGCTGTGGGTGATTTTGTCATGGCCGAAAATGCCTTGATATGGCATGCTTAGCAGCACTTAAGACAGCTTAGATTGAAACAAAACTATGCCAACAATAGCAGAAAACCCCCTCGTCCTTGTGGATGGTTCTTCCTACCTCTATCGGGCCTACTATGCACCACCTCACCTGACCAATTCCAAGGGTGAAGCTACCGGGGCTGTTTATGGCGTAGTCAATATGTTGCGCAGCTTGCTGGGCAAATACAAGCCACAACAGATGGCGGTTGTTTTTGATGCCAAGGGTCCCACGTTTCGTAACGAGATGTACGCCGAGTATAAGGCCCACAGGCCACCAATGCCTGATGATCTGCGAAGTCAGATAGCCCCCCTGCATGCCATCATCGAGGCTCTTGGCCTGCCACTCCTTTGTATTCCCGGGGTTGAAGCCGATGACGTGATAGGCACTCTTGCCTCCAGGGCCAGTAAGGAAGGCCGTGCCATTCTGATCAGCACAGGCGATAAGGATATGGCGCAACTGGTGGATGACAATGTCACCCTGATCAACACAATGACAGACACCATAATGGGACCGGAAGAGGTCACCAGTAAATTTGGTGTCGGCCCCGAGCTTATCATCGACCTGTTGGCCCTAATGGGCGACAAGGCCGATAACATCCCGGGACTGCCTGGTGTGGGTGAGAAAACCGCGTTGGCCATGCTGACAGGGGCCGGTGGTGTCGCCAAGCTACTGCAGCAACCGGATTGTGTCACGGAACTTGGCTTCCGTGGTGCCAAGACCATGGCCAAGAAAATCACCGACAATGCCGAGATGCTGCAACTATCCTACGATCTGGCAACTATCAAAACAGATTGCGAGCTGGATCTGGATTGGCATCAACTCAATATTACCGAGCCCAATAAAGACCAACTGACACAGCTTTACGGCGAGATGGAGTTCAAGCGTTGGTTGGCAGAAGTTCTGGACAACAAGATGCCGCACCCCAAGGCGGCCAACACAACAGCGCCAGAGACTCAGGAAGAAACTCCATCTCAAGTCACCATAGAGACAGAATACGAAACCATACTGACAGAAGCCGCACTGGAAAAATGGCTGAAAAAGCTGGCCGATGCCGAACTGATGGCGGTAGATACTGAAACCACCAGCCTCAACTATATGGACGCCAAACTGGTGGGTTTGTCCTTTGCCGTCAAGGCTGGAGAAGCCGCCTATCTGCCACTGGGACACGATTACTTGGATGCCCCCGAGCAGCTGCCTAGAGAAGGGGTATTGGCCAAACTCAAGCCTATTCTCGAAGATCCAGAGATAAAGAAAGTAGGTCAAAATCTAAAATATGACATCAGTATTCTGGCCAATGCCGGTATCAAACTGGCCGGTGTCGCCTTCGATACCATGCTCGAATCCTATGTATTCAATTCTGTAGCATCCAGACACGACATGGATGGCCTGGCGCTCAAGTATCTGGGGCACAAATGTGTCAGCTTCGAAGATATTGCCGGTAAAGGCGCCAAACAGCTGACATTCAACCAGATCCCTTTGGAAACAGCGGCGCCTTACGCCGCCGAAGATGCCGATATCACACTCAGGCTACACCAACACCTGTGGCCAAGGCTTGAGCGGGAGCAAGAGTTAGCCAACGTTTTCACCGAACTTGAGTTGCCGCTTATTCAGGTGCTCTCACAGATGGAGCGCGACGGAGTGTTGATCGACAGTATGCAACTGTCGCAGCAGAGTGATGAGCTGGCACAAAAGATAGATGCGCTGGAGCAAAAAGCCTATGAGATAGCCGGAGAGAAGTTCAATCTGGGTTCTCCCAAACAGCTGCAGGCACTATTCTTTGAAAAGCTGGGTTATCCGGTGATCAAGAAAACGCCGAAAGGCGCGCCATCCACCGCCGAGGAGGTATTGATAGAGTTGGCGCTGGATTATCCATTGCCAAAGATCATTCTCGAGCATCGCAGCCTGACCAAGCTCAAGAGCACTTATACAGATAAGTTACCGCTGATGATCAATGGCAAAACCGGCCGGGTGCATACCAGCTATCATCAAGCCAACGCTGCCACCGGCCGCTTGTCGTCCAGCGACCCTAACCTGCAGAATATTCCTATCCGCACCGAAGAGGGGCGCAGAATTCGTCAGGCCTTTATCGCACCTTCAGGGCGCAAGATTCTGGCCGCCGACTACTCACAGATTGAGCTCAGGATCATGGCTCACCTGTCCCAGGATGCCGGCCTGCTGGCGGCATTCGCCGAGGGTAAAGATATTCACAGAGCAACGGCGGCTGAAGTCTTTGATGTGGCTTTTGAAACTGTCACTCCAGAGCAGCGCCGACGGGCCAAGGCGGTTAACTTCGGTCTTATCTATGGCATGTCCGCCTTTGGCTTGGCACGCCAACTGGATATTCCCCGCACTGAAGCACAAAGCTATATGGATACCTACTTCAAGCGTTATCCCGGCGTGCTCAAGTATATGGAAGAGACCAGGGCACTCGCTGCCGAGCAAGGTTATGTCTCCACACTCTTTGGTCGGCGCCTGTATCTGCCGGAAATCCGTGATCGCAATGCCATGCGGCGTCAAGCCGCAGAACGGGCTGCAATCAACGCTCCTATGCAGGGAACAGCAGCCGACATCATCAAGAAGGCGATGATCAAAGTTGCCGACTGGATAGCCTCTGATACCAAGGGGGAAATCACCATGATCATGCAGGTTCACGATGAATTGGTGTTTGAAGTCAATGAAGCGAAAGCCGAAGAGCTACAACACCAGATCTGCAAACTCATGGCTGAAGCCGCTACCCTGGATGTACCTTTGCTGGCTGAAGCCGGCTTGGGTGACAGCTGGGATCAGGCTCACTGATAATCTATCTATTCCATCAAGAGCCATCCTTCGGGATGGCTTTTTTGTGTTTTGAACACAAGGCTATGATTATCCGCATCTGCTCCCGTCATTAGCTACCCTACCTGAACTAAAAACAACAATTTTTGGCAAAAAATCGACAAACCAGCGCTAAAAGCCTGCTTTTTAAGCTCATTTTTGTAATTTAAAGATCAAAAGGCGCTTTTCTAGCCAACGATTCTTGTGATCGACTCCACATTATTGTCGTCTTTTTGAAAAAACAGTTTTCCCATTAGAGATAAATACAGTATTATTCTCGGCGTAGGGTACAGAGGTTAAGATGTTCTATCTTTCAGACCTTTATTTCACTTTTAGTGATCAGCCAAATTCTGGCGCCCCAGCAATCATTTGCTGGGGCTTTTTTTCGTCTGCAATATTTTTTAGAGTAATTACTTTAAAACTGATTCAGTTCGCGTTATGCTACCGCCATTGAGAGCCATCGAAGTCCAAGTTTGATGGTACTTGAGTCTTGTTGAAATTTTAGCTTCTCCCCAAAAGAGCTAATTTAACCGGTGACTGAGTCGCCGGTTTTTTTTGTCCTGGATTCTCCCAGCACAAACAACAGATACAAAAACGGCAGCCTCCATGGCTGCCGTATAGTGGTTTGGGTCCATCATCCTTGTTCGTTGTCTTCTTGTTCCAACCAGGCTGGATGGCACCACTCATCCAGAATTGCCAAAACCTTAGGTTTCCCGGTGCCCTTCAATGAAGAAAAAGGCTCGACTCTGACCCAATCACCAAAGTCAACCAGCGCTTTACGTACCTCATTGACCGTTTTCATCTTGGCACTCTGTGGCAACTTATCTGCCTTGGTCAGCAGCGCCAGTACCGGGATTTCACTGGCAACAGCCCATTCAATCATCTGCAAATCCAAGTCTTTCAACGGATGGCGAATATCCATTAGCACCACCACACCACTCAGGCAAGCCCGCTTTTGTAAATATTCACCCAAAGACTCCTGCCATTTAAGCTTCATGGCCAGTGGTACCTGAGCAAAACCATAGCCGGGTAAATCCACCAAACGGCGCTGCTCATCGAGCTCAAACACATTGATCAGTTGGGTACGGCCAGGAGTTTTACTGGTTCTGGCAAGGTTTTTCTGCTCGGTTAAAGCATTCAAAGCACTTGATTTACCAGCATTTGAGCGGCCGGCAAAAGCGATTTCCACGCCGGTGTCGCCAGGTAAATGCTTATCCAAATGGGCAATATCAGGCGCGCTGATAAGGAATTTTGTCTTGCGAAAATCGATACGAGTTGCTGTCACTTCTGACTCCGGAATTTTGCTGGGTGATAGCATAAATATTGAAGACTTGCTTACTTTTCCACGTTTTCGTGTAAAATATTAGCCCGATCACATTATTTGTATTTTACCACGCTTGCGGGTCACCCTAGTAAGCTCAGGACAATAATTTAACGAAAGAAGTTGGAACGCCATGAAAAAGTTAGCCCTTGCGCTGTCTGTAGTCGCCGCCATATCTTCACCTGCGATTGCTGAAGGTAATGCTGAAGCGGGAAAAACCAAAGCCATTGTCTGCTCTGCCTGCCATGGTCTTGACGGCAACAGCATGATCGACATGTATCCCAAGTTGGCCGGTCAGCATACAACCTATCTGCAAAAACAGCTGCGGGAGTTTCGTAGTGCAGCTCAAACCGGTGGCAAGGATGGCCGTATGGATCCCATCATGGGTGGGATGGCGGTAGCCTTGAGCGATCAGGATATTGCCGATGTTGCAGCTTATTTTGCCAGCCAAACATTGCAGGTTGCTGAAGTAAAAGATGTTCCTGATGCCGGCGAAAAGCTGTTCAAGGGTGGTGATATGTCTCGTGGCATAGCCGCTTGTTCTGCGTGTCACGGTCCTGAAGGTAAAGGCAGCGAACTGGCCGGTTTCCCGGCAGTTGCTGGGCAGCACGCCAACTATATCAAGATCCAATTGAATAAGTTCCGTGATCAGAGCCGTCATAATGACCTAAACGGCATGATGCAGGACACAGCGAAAAAGCTGAATGATGCAGACATTGATGCGCTGGCCAAGTACATCTCCAGCCTGAAGTAATTTTTGCTGTAGCTTGGAAAAGGGTGAAGTTTCACCCTTTTCTTAAGTCACAACGTTTACGTTTACGTAAACTGAAAACATTAACGCTTGACACAGATCACAGATTTAGGTTTAATGTGCCCGTACCGAGATAAACCCATCTGCTTGTATAAAAACTTTACCAACAACATTCAGGTTTCGGTATAATTTACATTCAAGATATAAGAATAAAGCAAGCCAATAACAATAAGACTACTAAGACCACTCGCAAATAATAATAATGAGTCGAGATTTCAGTTTGAAATCCAGGTCAATAAAAGTAAGGAACCGGCGATTTTGCCAAACCGCTTTTTAGCATTGTCCTTACGAATTAACAGGGGAACTTGCTCCAACAGGAAGATGTTTGCAGGACTCAAACATTGGCACGGGAAGCAACGCGCTTTGGATGCACTGGCTGGAAGCTTGTTATCACTGGAAGGTACTTGGTAGACAAGGATGGTCTGTTAGGCGTCACAGAAGACGACTGAATAATGATGAGTCAATTGGCCATCGCTATTTGCAGGAAACCCAAGAAAGTGTCTGGAAGACCGATAACGAGAAAAACTGCAGGGAAAGCTGTCAAAAAAAGAAGGATATCGACCGGGAAAGTCGCATAGCAAGTAAGGAAACTTGAAATCAGAATAGGGTGTTAGTTAGCACCATCATAAGGCGGCAGCCATACTGCCGCCTTTTTTTATGGCATAATTTGTTAACCCCCATTGAGCAGATATTAATTAGTCCATGCGTCGCTGTCCCCTGTGTCATAACGATCAGGCTGAACTCAGCTTTCAGGATAAGAAACGAGGTTTTTATCTCTGCCCTGAATGTCGGCTGTTGTTTGCAGACTCCAACAGTTACCTGTTACCAGATGCCGAAAAGCAGCGTTATGGACGAGCCCGCCAAGCTGGAAAGCAAAAGCAGTTGGCACGCTTTATCCACCCCTTGTTGGAACAGCTGCAATCTTTGCAGCCAACGCCTTTATTTGGCCTCAACTTTGGCCGAGTGCTAAGCGAGGATGGCCTGAAACAGATCCGCGACGCCGGACACCATTTACAACAGTTCGATCCCTTTTTTGCAGCAGATCACCAGTTACTACATCACCAATATGACTTTATCTGTTGTTTTCGGGTGTTCGAGCACTTCAGGGCCCCGGCCAAAGAGTGGAGCTTAATAGAAACCCTCTTGAAACCAGGTGGTTGGCTGGCCATATCCACCCCATTACTGACCTCTTTAGCCGCGTTCCCCAAATGGCATTACAAAAACAATCCAACCCATGTCAGCTTTTATCAGCAACAGACGTTTGCTTACTTGGCATCTCAGGGCAAATTTAGGCTAATATTTGCAGCGCAGGACTTCATCTTGATGCAAAAAACATCAGGATCTGCTATAACACGCGACCTTGATGCAGAACCGCCGCTTGTAGACTGAACCCGGCACGGTTCGGACGCAACCAACTACTTTTTATCGAGAGAATTATGTCCCGTAGTAAAAAGACCCGTAAAGTCGGCGAGAACAACCCCAAACTGGCCCCCAGAAGCAAGAAATCTGAGCGCGCTCCAGCCCGTAAGAAGCAGGATTCAGGTAATAAGGCGGGTAGCCGCCAGAACCCTGCTGCTCCAAAGGGGCAAAAGCGGGCAGGCTCTGACAAACAAGATATCCGCCTTGGCAGCAAAAGGCCTGTCGCTCTGGATATAGTCAAAGAAAAGGTTGCACAGCCAAAACAACCTAAACTGACCGATGAACAGTTGCTGCTGCAACTGGAGGAAGATCCGCGCCTGAATAAGCTGCTGGATCAGCTGGAAGAAGGTCGGGAACTGGCCGCCGATGACCAGCAATGGCTGGAGCGGCAATTGGCCAAGATAGAGAAGCTGATGGAAAAACTTGGCATTACCGATTTGGATCAGGCCGATGAAGCCCCAAGCAAGAGTCATAGCGATGACGAATTGCTGGAGAAATTCGAATCCGGTGCTGAGCTTCTGAAACAATACCAGGACAACTAACGGAGGCCGGGATGCAGTTTATCCTTATCACCTTAGCCATGTTGATCATCATAGGACTGAGTGCCTATGCCACAGTGTTGCTTTTGCGTCTGAGAAGACAAACCCAGGCCAGAGAGCAGGCGATGGCTGAACAAAAGGCGGTTATGGAAGCTAAACAGGCATCCCTGCTTGCCGATATCCGCTATATTGCCGCCGCAATGACAGAAGAGCGTTGTGAGTTGTCCGAAGGAGTAGTTAGAATCGTCAAACTGTTCGATCTGCTATCGCTGACAGAGAGAGTCAGTGGTGACTACCCGGATGTGTTTATGCATTTTGAGCGTATCAAGGATCATCCCATTCTGGAGGCCAGGGCTCAGTTACCCAAACAAGAGCGGATGCGGCTAGACCTGGCCAGAATGAAGTCTGAAGCCGAGCTGGAGCAAGGCATATTGGCCGACGCCAAAAAACTCTCCGAGTTTCAACTCAAACCAACTCACTAATGCAGCAACTGCCGGCTTGCTCTCAGCAGTCGGCAGCGCTTTATTCACCGTCCCCGAAATCTTCGCCCCTGAAAGACAGTCCCAAACATCGGAGGCTTGTGTTTTAGTTACGCCTGAGTTCGCAGCCTTGTCTTGTCGTCTCAGCCAAACAACAATCAAGCCTGTTGAATCTTTTCTCTGGCGTGAGTCGGTGCACAAAACCTCAATAAGACAACAGACATTGAAAGCATTTTCAGGGATATTTCTTAACGTTTGCTTGTGTACATATAATTTTTACAACCTGGATCAAGGTTATTTGAGCCATAACCCTGCATACTTCGCTCATTGCTAATTTACTGTCGGAGGACACGCCTTGAAGCAGCCCACTCATATCAGCTGGGATCAATCAATGATCGAGAAATATAACTACAGCGGTCCCCGTTATACTTCCTACCCAACGGCGCTGGAGTTTGACGACTCATTCACAGAAGGCGATCTATTGTCGGCCATAGCCAACAGCAAAAGTGACAAACTGTCTCTGTACATTCATATCCCCTTCTGCGCCAAACTTTGCTATTACTGCGGCTGTAACAAGGTTATCACCCGACATCAGCACAAAGCCGATCAGTACATAGAGTACCTGGCAGCCGAGATCGTCAAGCGGGCGCCTCTGTTCAAACACTATACTGTGACCCAAATGCACTGGGGCGGTGGCACACCGACGTTCCTAAACCCAGAGCAAATCATTAAGTTATCGTCACTGTTGAAGAGTCACTTCAACTTTGCCGAACAGGGTGAATACTCTATCGAAGTCGACCCTAGAGAAATCGAACTCTCTATGCTGGATGCCCTGAAAGAGGCTGGGTTCAACCGTATCTCCATTGGGGTGCAGGACTTCAATAAAGAGGTTCAGGCAGCAGTTAACCGTGAACAGGATGAAGACTTCATTTTTGCGCTGATCAAAAAGGCCAAAGAGATGGGCTTTGTCTCTACCAACGTCGATTTGATTTACGGCTTGCCTCATCAAACACCGGAAACCTTTGCCGAAACCATTCAGCGCATTCTGGATCTGTCGCCAGACCGTCTGTCTGTATTCAACTATGCTCACCTGCCGGCCCGCTTCGCGGCGCAGCGGAAAATCAAAGATGAGCACCTGCCCAGCCCACAACAGAAGCTGGACATGCTGCATCAGACGATTGAGACCCTGACCGGCGCCGGCTACCAATACATAGGCATGGATCACTTCGCCAAACCTGATGATGAGCTGGCCAAACTGCAAAGAGAAGGCCGATTGCACCGTAACTTCCAGGGTTATACCACCCAGGAAGAGTGCGATCTCCTCGGACTTGGGGTGTCATCCATCAGTCAGATTGGTGACTGTTATGCGCAAAACCAAAAAGATATTCGCCCTTACTATGAAGCCATAGATGAGCAGGGCCACGCTCTATGGAAAGGCTGTAAACTCAATCGTGATGACGAAATCCGTCGCGCAGTGATCAAGCAGCTTATCTGTCACTTTGAGCTTGATATGACCAAGATGGAGCAACAATTGGGGATCCAGTTTGAAGAGTACTTCGCCGAAGATCTCAAGCTGCTGCAAACCTTTATCGACGATAAACTGGTTAACATTGAAAATCGCCAGATCAGCATCAGTCCAACCGGGCGTCTGTTGATCCGTAATATCTGTATCTGTTTCGATGTCTACTTCCGAGAAAAGGCACGTCAGCAACAGTTCTCCCGGGTAATTTAACCCTGAGAAGAATAAAAAAGCCGATGAATGATTCATCGGCTTTTTTGTGTCTGAACCAAACTTTTATGCTTTAGCGGCGTAAAGTTCCCGACGCTCGCTGTCAGAGAGGAAGGCCATATCCACGCCATTACGCTGCAGCTTGGCCAATTCAGCAGCGGTGAAGCCCATCTCCTGCTTAACCACACGATATTCATGCTTGATATCTATGGCGCTGACGCCTGGATCATCGGTATTCAAGCCAACCAACACACCGGCTTCCATAAAGGTGCGCAGTGGATGCTCCTGATAGCTGTTAACGGTAGAAGTATGCAGATTACTGGTAGGACAGGATTCGATACCTATCTTATGTTCCACCAGATACTCCATCAATTTGGGATCATGAATGGCATTGACCCCATGGCCTATGCGAGTCGCCCCCAACTCCTTGATGGCTTGCCACATGCTTTGGGCACCGGCGGCCTCTCCGGCGTGAGCCGTGATCTGAAGTCCGGCATCGCGTACCCGCTTGAAATGCTCGTTAAACAGCTCACCGGGGAAACCCAACTCATCACCGGCCAAATCAACCGCGACCAAAGACTCCCTGTGCGCGAGTAAGCCATTCAACTCCTGGGTACAAGCCTGCTGACCAAATGAGCGTGACAGAATACCTATCAGTTTTATCTTGACCTGATAGTCCTTGAGCCCGGCTTTTACGCCATCAATAACGGCTTCCACCACGCCTTCTATCGGCAACTTATGATTCATTGCCATGTAGTAAGGGCTGAACCTTAATTCGGCATAGTCCAACCCGGACAATGCCACATCGGCGACATTTTCATAGGCCACCCGCTTTACCGCATCCAGATCGGCCAGCACGGCAACCATCCAGTCCAGCTTTTTCAGGAAAGCCACTAAGCTGGATTCTTTACCCTGGATCTGTACGTAAGGTGCCAAAGCCTCAAGCGAGGCCGCCGGCAAGGCAATGCCATGCTGCTGACCCAGTTCCCATATGGTCTCAACCCTGACATTGCCGTCCAGATGGCGATGTAAATCGACCAACGGAATTGAAGTATCAATCATAAAAATAACCCCTGTATGAACTACCCCGCCAATGTAATTATTTTTTGGTCTGGGGACGCTTAAGTGTAACACGCCTTTTGTTAGCACCTCTTAGTCTACTGACAGGCTTTGTTACCAAAAGGTGACGTTAAATCTCTGGGGCTCCATCCTGGCTTAAGGCATAATCCTTCATCAAGGATAAAAAAGGAACAAAATCAAATGAAAAAACTCCTGCTGCCCCTGTTGCTCACTGGATTCCTGGGCGCCTGCCAAACCCCTGCCCATGAAGCCAACACGCCAGAAATAAGCAAGCAGCTATCTCAAGCCGATAGCCAACTCCAGCAGTTAATAGCCGATGCCTGGCAGCAAAGGCTGGCAGAAAGCCCTCAGATGGCCTTGCTGTTTGGCGATGACTCGGCCGCGGGCAAATTAGCAGACTTGTCAGCTGAAGCTCTGGCGGCCGATGCTGCGGCCAATTCAACATTATTGCAACGGCTAAAGGCGATCCCCAGAGAACAGCTGAGCAAAGAAGCCGCCATCAATGCCAGTATTCTCGAATACCAACTACAGGAGCGTGTGGATAGCTTCAGGTTCAAGGCCCATTACCTGCCGATTACCTCAGAGAGTGGCTTTCACGCTTACATTGCTTCTATGGCCTCAGGGCCATTCAAGACAGAAGCCGATTACCGTCACTACCTGCAGAAACTGCAATCTCTGCCGCGCTACTTCCAGCAACAGATACACTGGATGCGCCAGGGGCTTGCCGAAGGTATCACTCAGCCGCAATCTGTACTGAGAGGGTTTGAACAGAGTATTCAGGCTTATATGGTACCAGTGCAGAAAAGTAACTATTTCAAGCCGTTTGAGACGTTTCCAGAGCACTTTTCTGCCAATCTTAAACAGGAACTGAGCCATGCCGGATACGTCAGTGTCGAGCAGCATGTGTTACCGAGTTATCAAGCCTTCTATGACTTTATGACCGAGAAATATATCCCCGGCGCCCGCCAGAGCATTGCCGCATCAGCTCTGCCCAATGGTCGGGCCTTTTATGAAAACAGGGTCAAGTACTACACCACTCTGGATATGACGCCTGAGCAAGTCCATCAACTGGGGCTGAGTGAAGTAAAACGGATCCGCGCCGAGATGGAACAGATCATCGAACAAACCGGTTTTAAAGGCAGCTTTGCCGAGTTTCTGCATTTTATGCGCACCGACAAACGCTTTTATGTGGACACGCCGGAGCAACTGCTCAAAGAGGCCTCCTATATTGCCAAAAAAGCCGACGCCATGTTGCCACGCTATTTTGGCAAACTGCCCCGCAAACCCTATGGTGTCGCCCCTGTTCCGGCTGAAATTGCCCCCAAATATACAACCGGGCGCTATTCCGGCTCCAACTCGGAGACTGTGGCGGGTTTTTATTGGGTAAACACTTATGCCTTGGATAAGCGTCCTCTCTATGAGTTGGAAGCACTCACCCTGCATGAGGCTGTTCCGGGTCACCACCTGCAGATTTCTCTCAATCAAGAGTTGGAGCAACTGCCCGATTTTCGCCGCTACAGCTATATCTCGGCCTTTGGTGAGGGATGGGGACTATACAGTGAATATTTGGGGCTGGAAGGGGGTTTTTATCAGGATCCCTACAGCAACTTTGGACGCCTGACTTACGAGATGTGGCGCGCCGCCCGCCTGGTAGTCGATACAGGTATGCACACCCAAGGCTGGAGCCGTCAGCAGGCAATAGACTTTATGGCCGGTAATACGGCTCTGTCGCTGCACAATGTCACCACAGAGATAGACAGATATATCTCCTGGCCTGGGCAGGCGCTGGCCTACAAGATTGGCGAGCTGACTATCAAACGTCTGCGAAAGCAAGCAGAAGATGCCCTGGGGGAAAAGTTCGATATCCGCCAATTCCACGATGCAGTATTGGCGCAAGGCTCTGTGCCCATGTCTGTACTGGAACAGCAGATAGCCGACTTTATCGCCTCACAGCAATGAAACCCTGTTTCTGATACACTCGGCCAGTGCCTTTGAGCACTGGCTTTTTTAGATCAGGAAATATTGGATGGTAACGACCCAGGCCCGCAACACAGAACCCGCTTCAACCCAGTCTCAATTGGAGACTTTCTGGCAAGGTGTCACCCATGCCAAGCTGGCAGTGGGATTCGGTAAAGAGCTGGCCTACGGTTATATTTGCCATCCAAAGGCGAAACAAGCCGTCGTCATCAGCAATGGCCGGGTAGAGAGTTATCTCAAGTATCGGGAGCTGATCCATGACTTCTATCAGCAAGGCTATAGTGTCTACGCCTTGGATCATATGGGGCAAGGCCTATCCAGCAGGCTAACCGCCAATCCTCACCAGGGGCACATAGATAAGTTTCAGGACTATGTGGATCACTTACACTGTTTCGTTGAGCAAGTGGTAGTTGCAAACCAATATGAACAGTATTTTCTGGTGGGCCACTCCATGGGCGGCGCCATAGGCACTCTGTATTTACAGCAATTCCCCCAACGATTTACTGCTGCGGCCTTCTCTGCCCCCATGTATGGTATTCGCCTGCCAATGCCGCGCAACTTCGTACGTTGGCTGGCAGGAAAACTCAATAGTTATGGCCCGCATACCGAGCCCAACTATGTGTTATCCGGCCATGATTATCGTCCGCTCGAGTTTAAAGATAATCAATTGACCCACAGCGAAAGCCGATATCAGGCATTACTGGATTTATGCCGGCAACATCCTGAGATCCAACTGGGCTCGCCCACCAATCAATGGTTGATAGAAGCATTGGATGCTTGCGAGCAGACCATCACCGCAGCCAGAGAGTCAAAGGTGCCAATCCTCATTCTTCAGGCTGAGCAGGACACTATCGTCGATAACCAGGCGCAAATCGCCGCCCTTGGCCCCAAGGTGACATTGGAAAAGATCATGGGAGCCAGGCATGAACTCTTTATTGAAATCGACGCAATACGTGAGCAGGTGCTGAATATTATTTTCAACTTCCTGGCGCAGCATACGGTAACTCACGCCACGGAGGCTGCAGCAGAACTGCAAACTCAGCCTCAGGCAGAGGCTGACTAAACAGATACCCTTGGAAGTTGTCACATCCGAGCTGATTCAAAAAGGCTCTTTGTTGAACGGTTTCAACCCCTTCGGCAACCACTTTCAGCTCCAGACTGTGAGCCATTTCGATTATGGCCTTGACTATGGCATCGGCACTGCGCCCAGAGCCAATCTTCTGCACAAAAGAGGCATCTATCTTCAATCTGGATAGAGGCAGGTTCTGTAGATAACTCAACGAACTGTAACCTGTGCCAAAGTCATCTATCGCCACGGATATCCCCGCCTTCCTCAGCAGATCGATTCGGGTATTCATGATGCACAGATTGGTCAACAAGGCGTACTCAGTCAACTCCAACTCCAACGCATCTGTTGCAATCCCCTGGGCCTTCAGCAAGGCGATCAGACGCTCAACAAACTCGGGCTGATTAAACTGTCTGGCGCTGAGGTTGATGGCGATTTTTGGCACCCCAATGCCCCTGGCCTGCTGCTCGCGAATGAAGCGACAAACTTCGAGGATGACCCAATGACCAATTTCACTGATAAGGCCACTGCCTTCAGCCACAGGAATGAAATCCGCCGGTGAAATATTTCCCTGCTGCGGATGCTGCCAACGCAATAGCGCCTCAGCCCCAGTCAATTTCCCCTGGGCATCAACTATTGGCTGGTAAACCAAAGAGAGTTGTTGCCGTTCGATGGCATAGCGCAACTCATTCTGGATCAGCAGATTTTGGTGAGCCTTAACCTCCATCTCGGAGTTGTAGATCATGCAGTTATCTCGACCGCCTTCCTTGGCCTGGAACATGGCCATATCGGCTCGCTTCAAAAGCTCCTCGGCATCAATATCATCCTGATCATCAAACAGACAAACACCAATACTGGCAGACACATGCAGCTGCTTGTCACTGATATTGAAAGGCCTGGCAACCAACTGCCTGATCTCACTGGCCAACGCCAAGGCTCGCCTTGCTGCCATAGCTCTGTCTTGGGTTAGATCTTTCGCTAGAATAACGAACTCATCCCCCCCGAGCCTGGCAACCAAAGTATTGGCGCTAAAATAGCCCGAAAATCTAGCCGCCAGTTGGATCAATAACCGATCTCCCAGATGATGCCCGAGAGTGTCATTGATAGTTTTGAAATTATCCAAATCTATTAGGAACAGCGCTGCACACTGCAGACTGTTGCGACAATGCTTTTGCTGCTCATACAAGGCATCCATCAAAGAGCGGCGATTGGCTAAATTAGTCAGGGCATCATGGTTGGCTAAATGGGCCAGGGCTTGCTGATTACGCACATCATCCGACACATCGGCATGAGTACCTATAATCCGGCAAGGGCGGCCCTGTTCGTCCCATTCAACCAGCATTCCCCTGTCCAGCACCCAGATATAGTGTCCCTCTTTATGGCGCATGCGATGAACACTCTCAAACGCCTCGGTCTCACCATTGAGGTAAGCCTGCAAAGACGACAACACGGCTTCTTTATCGTCCGGATGCAGTCGGCTTTCCCAAGTAGAATAAAGCCCTTCGAGTTCATGGGGGCCGTACCCTATCATCTCTTTCCAGCGGTCCGACAGAAAAACTTCGCCGCTGGCGATGTTCCAATCCCAGATCCCATTGCGAGTCCCTTCCACCGCAAACAACCAGCGTTGTTCATTGTCCCTCAATTGCTTCAGGGTTCGCTGCAACTTCTGTTGGCTCCGGTGCAAGTAATCCTTTAGCACCCGTACTTCACTGAAAACCCAAGTGTTATCCATATGAAAAGGGTTGTTCTCGCCTTTCCTGGCCTGCCAAGCCAGAGCTCTTAAAGGGCGGATTAACATAAAGTGCAATACCAGCATAAAGCCCAAAACAAATAAGGCCCCCAGGCCCCAAACCCGCATAAAACGCAGATTGAGGTCATCAGTTACCTTGGCCATTGCAGGCGATAGATCATACTCGAGATAAAGCAGTTCGGCCTTGCCCCCAAAACTAACGGAAGCCTCAGTGATAACGGGATAATATGCCTGTATTGATAGCCTATCCGTGTTGGCAAATATCTGTGGTTTTCCAGATTCGACCACCTGCCGGTGCAACGCCATTGAATAGCCATCGATCACTTGCGAAGCCCGACTGTCGCGCCAAACAACATGATTGGCGTAGCGGATAAGACTGGTGTCATCTAACAGTATGTACACCATGATGTTGAAGTCTGTCGCCGCCAGAGATATCTCCTCGGCTACACTGTCTAAATTTTGATTGTGAATCGCTCTCTCAACAAGATGTTGCATCCTGAAAAGTTCTTTCTCAAGCTGCTTTATCTGGGCCGCAGACGCCTCGGATTCCAAAGACCGGCGTTCATAGAAATACTCTCCGGCAACCAGGCAGAGATAAATAAAAAAAACACAAAAAGGAACAACATAGGCCATAGCAGGCCTTGGCATCTTCACAAATGAAATCCTTGATGTTCATGACAAAAAGGCACACACAATGCTTAATGCTAACGGTAAATTAACCTACAGGCAAAGAGTCTGCCGTTAAAATTGTTTTCATGTTTTGAGTACACATGTTTTGAATACATAGGGAAGATGCATTGCAGGGAAAACATTTGTGTGCAACTTCTTCTCTAGGTCAAAGTGACGAGATAACTTGAACCACAAGGAACCAGACTAAAAGCCAATGAAGTCGGGTAAGGGGCAAACATGCCCCTTACCTGAACATAATTTACTTCTTGGCAGCCACTCTGGCGCGGGCGGCGTGCAGTTTCTTGTAGCTTTCGATCAACCGCTGGTGTTTTTCCAGGCCTTCGAGCTGCATATTGGTTGGGGTCAGGCCGTAGAAGCGCACAGTACCATTTACCGAACCTATAGCGGCACCCAGGGTTTCCTGGCCAAACATGCGTCCCAAGTTGTACCGGTAGTCGTCCAGCTCGAGTTCATCGTCCAGGCTGATCTCCAACACCGCCTGCAGGCATTGATAGAAGAGGCCACGAGCGACGGTATTGTTATTGTACTGCAGGAAGGTTTCGGTCAGCTCCAGCGCTTCTTCCAGCTCACCTATTGCCAGACAGATCAGCAGTCTGAGTTCGAGTATCGTCAGTTGGCCCCAGACGGTGTTTTCATCAAACTCTATGCCTATCAGGGTGATGATATCCGTGTAGATATCCAATTGGCTGTCTTCGAGGCGCTCGGACAGGCTTTGCAGTTGGCTGTCGCTGAGGCGATGCAGGTTAAGAATATCTTCGCGGTAGTCCAGCGCCTTGTTGGTGTTGTCCCAAATCAGATCCGATACCGGATACACCTCGGAGAAGTCTGGCACCAGGATCCGGCAGGCATTACCTATCTCGGTAAACTCGGCGATGTAGACCTCTTTGCCCATATCTTCAAGAATCCCGAACAGGCTCTGACTCTCTTCGGCGTTGCTGCCGGAGAAGTCCCATTCGACAAACTCATAGTCCGGCTTGCTACTGAAGAAGCGCCAGGAGATCACTCCGCTTGAGTCGATAAAGTGTTCAACAAAGTTCTCCGGCTCCTGCACCGCCATGCTGTTGAAAGTAGGCTTTTGCACATCGTTGAGGCCCTCGAAACTGCGGCCCTGCAGCAGTTCGGTGAGGCTGCGCTCCAGCGCCACCTCAAAACTGGGGTGAGCGCCGAAGGAGGCAAACACGCCGCCGGTGCGGGGGTTCATCAGGGTCACACACATGACGGGGAACTGGCCACCGAGGGAGGCATCCTTGATCACCAGCGGAAAGCCCTGCGCCTCCAGCGCCTCTATGCCGGCCACTATCGAGGGATACTTGGCCAGCACGCCTTTCGGCACCTCAGGCAGAACCAGCTCATCTTCTATGATGCGGCGCTTCACCGCCCGCTCGAAAATCTCGGACAGACACTGCACCTTGGCCTCATCCAGATTGTTGCCTGCACTCATGCCGTTGCTGAGATACAGGTTTTCAATCAGGTTGGAGGGGAAATACACAGTCTCGCCATCGGACTGACGCACATAGGGAATGGCGCAGATGCCGCGCTCGACATTGCCCGAGTTGGTGTCGATAAGGTTGGAGCCGCAGAGCTCACCATCCGGGTTGTAGATTTCCAGGCAATAGTCATCAAGGATCCCGGGCGGCAGCTCATCGTTGGGGCCGGGCTGGAACCACTTCTCATTGGGATAATGAACAAATTCGGCGTTGGCGATCTCGGGGCCGAAATACTGGTCGTTGTAGAAGAAGTTGCAGCTGAGACGCTCGATAAACTCGCCCAGAGCCGAGCAAAGCGCGCTCTCTTTGGTTGCGCCCTTGCCGTTGGTAAAACATTTGGGCGAAGCGGCGTCACGGATATGCAGCGACCAAACGTTGGGCACCAGGTTACGCCAGGAAGAGATCTCTATCTTCATCCCCAATTCGGCCAAGGTGTTGGTCATGTTGGCTATGGTCTGTTCCAGCGGCAGATCCTTACCCAGAATAAAGGTGCTGTGGCTGTCATCCGGCTTCAGCATCAACATCGCCTGGGCGTCCTGATCCAGGTTATCCACGGTTTCCAACTGGAACTCGGGGCCGGTCTGAACCACTTTCTTCACGGTGCAGCGGTCGATAGAACGCAGTATGCCTTCACGGTCCTTGTCAGAGATGGTGTCCGGCAATTCCACCTGAATCTTGAAGATCTGGTTATAACGGTTTTCCGGGTCGACTATGTTGTTTTGCGACAGGCGTATGCCTTCGGTCGGAATATCGCGGGCGACACAGTACACCTTCACAAAATAAGCGGCGCACAGCGCTGATGAAGCCAGAAAGTAGTCGAACGGGCTCGGCGCCGAGCCATCACCCTTGTAACGGATTGGCTGGTCGGCAATGACACTGAAGTCATCAAACTTGGCTTCGAGTCTGAGGTTGTCGAGAAAATTTACTTTGATTTCCATTGGATAGTTCCGAGTTCCGGCGGGGTTTCCCGCTCGCCCGATGACACTCGCCGCAGCGGTAAAACCGGCGACCGACTGTGATCTGGGTCAAATTGAGCAAAATTGGGGGAATTATCCGCTTTTTAGCGGCAAAAGTCATTGTTGACCACTAAAGGCGACTTGGTACCAGAGAACCGAACCAGAGTAGCAAACAGGTCAGAATCAGGATCCAGATACGATAAACATAGACGCACCTCACGCACCCAAGTGTTTTTGCCAACCATACTGAATACCTGACAGCTCCTGCCAGAATTCTTTATTGATCTAAATCAAATACATGTTTATTTTATCACGGAACATATAACTTAAATGAATCTTTGAGGTTGTCGTTATGTTGGATCAACACACTATCCAAGTGGTCAAGAGTACTATTCCCCTGCTGGTTGCCGCCGGCCCAGAGCTGACCAAGCACTTCTATCAGCGCATGTTCCACCACAATCCCGAACTGAAAGATGTGTTCAACCTGGCTCATCAGCATAAGGGCGATCAACCTGTAGCCTTGTTCAATGCCGTCGCTGCCTACGCCCAACATATCGACAATCTGACCGCTCTCAGTGAAGCCGTGGAAAGAATTGCCCAGAAACACACAGGCTTTCTGATCAAACCCGAGCAATACGCCATAGTCGGCAAGCATCTGCTAGCCACCCTGGAAGAACTCGGCGGCGATGCCGTCACGCCAGAGGTACTGGGCGCCTGGGAGAAGGCTTATGGGGTGTTGGCCAATATCTTTATTGGCCGCGAAGCACAGATCTATGCCGATGCCGCAGGCAAACAAGGAGGTTGGAGCGGCACCCGCACCTTTGTTGTCAGCAACAAACGCCGCGAGTCAGCCGCCATTACCTCCTTCGAACTCACGCCCAAGGATGGCGGCCCTGTGGCCGACTTTAAGCCAGGACAATACCTGAACCTCAAACTCAGCCATCCGGCGCTGGCTCATACCGAGATCCGCCAATACTCATTGTCGGATGCCCCCAACGGCCGCAGCTATCGCATCAGCGTTAAACGTGAAAACGAAGGATTGGTTTCCAACCTGCTGCACAATGAATTCGATATCGGCAGCGAGCTTGAGCTGATCCCGCCGGCGGGGGATTTTTTCCTGAATACTGAGCCCGACACCCGGGTTGTGCTGCTATCTGCCGGAGTTGGACTGACGCCTATGCTGAGCATGTTAAACAGCCGCCTGCAGCAAGACTGCGCCGAGACACTATGGCTGCATGCCTGTGAAAATGGCGCCCAGCACGCTTTTGCCGAAGAGATACGCCGCAAGCAGGCCGAGCAGACAAATCTCAAGGCGCTGACCTGGTATCGCCAGCCGCTTGAAACTGATGTTCAGGGACAGGATTATGACCTGAAGGGCACCATGGTGCTGGAGCCGATAGCGTCCATGCTGCCTTCCGAGGGCCAATTCTACTGCTGCGGCCCCATAGGCTTTATGCAGAGCATCAAGGCGCAGTTGCTGGCCTTGGGTATTGAGGAAGCGCAGATCCACTATGAAGTATTCGGCCCCCATCAAGGGCTCTGATGCAGCCACACGGGCGCCGCTTCAGGCGCCCTGTTGCAGTAAGCCTTCCTCTTCGGGCTGCTCTTCCAGCGGCTCCACATGGATAAACACCGCCGCATGGGGAATAACAGCCATCAAGGCCTGCTCGATACGGTCACAAATGGCATGGGAATGGCCAACACTCATCTCCTTGGGCAAGGTCAGATGGAAGTCGATGTGACGCCGCCGGCCCGCCTGACGGCCGCGCAAGTCGTGAAAACCCCCTTCGCTGGGACAGTGGTGCGCTATTATCTCGGCGGCCTGGTTCAGCTCCTCTTCGCTGATGCTGTGATCCAGCAGCGGCTTGAAGGCCTGATCCAGCATGCTTATCGCTTCTTTGAGAATAAACAGCGCCACCCCTATGGCCACTATGGGATCCAGCAGCGCCAGATTATGGCCAAAATAACCGCCCACCCAGATGAGCAGCAGCCCCACGGCGACTCCGAGAGAGGTGAGCACATCGGCCTTAAGGTGCAGGGCATCGGCCTCAAGCGCTACCGATTGCTCTTCCCTGGCCACCCGGTAGAGATAGGCACTGACACCTGTGTTAACCAGCGCCGACAACAGCATCACCAATACCCCCCAGCCCAGGCCTTCCACCTCTGAGGGGCTGAGCAACTTGCCGACGGCCTCGAAAATAATCCAACCGGCCGCCGCCAAAATCAACAGCGCCTCAATAACCCCGGAAACATTCTCTATCTTGTCGTGGCCGTAGGGATGATCCCAGTCCGGCGGCACATCGGCGCGGCGCACGGCAAACAGGGCGATCAAGGCCGCCACCAAATCCATGGCGGAGTGAATCGCTTCTGAAATGATACTGACC
This sequence comes from Shewanella sp. MSW, assembly GCF_007636515.1. NCBI lineage: Bacteria > Pseudomonadati > Pseudomonadota > Gammaproteobacteria > Alteromonadales > Shewanellaceae > Shewanella > Shewanella sp. MSW. The sequence continues at coordinate 63,680 of NZ_LVDR01000009.1, read as the reverse complement.
GAGCCACTGACAATACCCGCCGCCACTTTCATGATGATCAGCGAAATATTGGAGCAGACCGAGACCATGGCGGCCCTGGCTTTTCTGGACATCTATTATTCTCCCTCAATACGGCTTGGGACTTGGACTATCGTCAGTCAAAGGTGATTACCTGGGCTCGTGCGCCCTCGCCCCGGTCAATCAACAGCAGAATCAGGCCAAACAACACTTGTGTCGGCAATAGCAGCACTAGCCAACTGCTCCACAGCAGGCTGTCGTCGACCCGAATAACAAACTTGAGTTGCACCGCCAGCAAAGCAAGCAGCCAGAGCGCAAAACAACGAAAACGGCAAAAGAAGCTGCAAAGGCCCATGAGCCACAGCAACCACATAGGCTCCGGCCACCAAGCGGCCCCCTCTGGAGTCAATTGCCCGGGCAGTTCGGCGCCGCTGAAATAGAGTTTACCGACCACGGCCGTGTCGCCTATCTCGGCGGCCAGGGTAAAACTCGTGGCCAACCAAGCCATTAGCAACAACAGACGTGCAGATGAAAAACGCATGCGGGCCCAACCAACAAACCAAAGGGCCCGATAGTGTATGACAATAGAAAAAGTTCAACAATAGCTTATAGTTAGAACAAAAACGGAACCATTTTCGTCCTCATTTACATAGTTAAACTCCCGCCTTGCGATGTCAACAAAAAGGGGCCTAAGCCCCTTTCCACTATGATTCCCCAGTGATTCACCCTTGCTGGCTATCAGCCCGCCGGTGAATAGTAGGTAGCCGCACCTGGGCCAACCGGCAGCCCCAGGCCGAATACCCAAAGGAAGAAGAACAGGGTCCAACCGACGAAAAACACCAGCGTATATGGCAACATGGTGGCTACCAGAGTACCTATCCCCAGGTCCTTCTTGTAGCGCGCGGCGACCGCCAGGATAAGACCAAAGTAACTCATCATGGGCGTGATAAGGTTAGTCACTGAGTCACCTATTCGATAGGCCGCCTGAATGGTTTCCGGCGCATAACCCACCAACATCAACATGGGCACAAATATCGGCGCCGTCACCGCCCACTGGGCTGAGGCACTGCCGAGCATCAAGTTGATGAAGCCGCACATCATAATAAACAGCAGGAAGACTATCGGCCCGGTCAGCCCCAGGGCGCTGAGGGCATCGGCGCCTGTCACCGCCAGCACGGCGCCCAGATTGGTCCACTTGAAGAAGGCCACAAACTGCGAGGCGAAAAACACCAATACGATATACATGCCCATGGTGCTCATGCTGTGGGACATGGCATTGATCACATCGGTATCTTTTTTCATGGTACCTACCACCTTGCCGTATACCAGCCCGGGAATGGCAAAGCAGACAAAGATAAACACCACGATTCCCTTGAGAAACGGCGAGCCCGCCACCTCCCCCGTCTCTGGGTGACGCAGAGGCCCCCACTCGGGAACCACGGTCAAGGCCAAGACTGCGCCGAGCAGCGCCGCCGCCAAACCGGCCATTTTCAGCCCTTTTTTCTCCTGTTCGGTGACGGTTTCCATCCGCTGCTCTTCCAGATCGACACTGGCTTCAGAGACATCGTAGTGACCCAGTTTGGGTTCAACGATTTTCTCCGTCACCAAGGCACCGAGGAATGAGATCAAAAAGGTGGAGACAAACATGAAGTACCAGTTGACCTCGGGGCCCACAGTATAGTCAGGGTCTATCATCTGCGCCGCCGCTTCGGTGATCCCGGATAATAGGGGATCCACGGTTCCCAGCAGAAGGTTGGCGCTGTAGCCACCGGATACCCCGGCAAAGGCTGCCGCCAAACCCGCCAAGGGATGCCTGCCAAGGGAGTGGAAAATCATCGCCGCCATGGGGATCAGCACGACATAACCCAGTTCGGCGGCAGTATTGGAAACGATTCCGGCAAAGACTATGGTCAGGGTAACCAGACGCTTGGAGGCTCCCATTACCAGTGCCCGCATGCCGGCCGACAAGAGTCCGGAGCGTTCGGCAATCCCCACCCCGAGCAAAGCCACCAGTACAGTGCCCAGCGGCGTAAAACCGGTAAAGTTGGTTACCAGATTGGAGACTATCATCCGCAGACCTTCGGCATTCATCAGGCTGACCACATGGATCAGGCCATCGGCACTGCGGCCACTGGCGCCTTCGGGGCGAGGATCTACTACTGTGACTTCAAAATAACCGGCAACGCCGGAGATCAGGATGACGGCTGCACAAAACAGCGCAAATAGCGTGATGGGATGGGGCAAAAGGTTGCCCAGGCGCTCCACCACATTAAGGAAGCGGATAAACCAGCCACTCTTGGCGGTTTCGAGCGGTTGCTGAGAATGATTGGACTGCATCGGATTTCCCTGTCTGCCGGCTCGGTTGCCGGTTCTATTTTCATGGCCGTAACATCTACGACAAGCGGCCCGCCATTTTGCCGCGACACTTTTAACTGAAACTTAACCTGGAAGAATTGCTGGGAAATTGAGGTAAAAAAAAGGACCCAGGGCGGGTCCATAAAGGCAAATTCGCTGAACTAATCGCTTTGCCCCAACGTTGTGTCGTTACAATTTACAACACGCTGTCTGAACCTTGCCTGAACACAATAAAAGCTATTTGTAAATAGGATGAATCCGATTGTTCGCTTTGACCGATGCCAAACAATTTTCCTGCCATCCTTAACAGAATTCGCTCAACATGAGTCAAAAACTGCTGCTTTTTTACCACTCAAAAACAGATAAATACTCAATAAAAATCATTGTGATAACGTTTTTACGCGCTAAAAACATACAGTAAAAACCTCCAATTCAAAGGCTTTTACTTAAATCCACCTTTAAAGGGATATAAGTGGTGGTTTTTATTGGTTTGACGAGTCTTGTCGGTAAAGGGTAAGCACAGGTTCAAAATCACAACAAAGATGCATTTGCAGCCATTTTATGATTAGCTGGCGCAGTTCAAAAAAAAACTGCAGGGAACTTTAGCAAATATGGATGGATTTTTGTTGATACTGGCAATCGCCGTGATACTGATTTATCTCTGGTATGTCAGCCTGATAAAAAAACGCAACACGGCCCGTGAAGCCCTCTCCGGCATAGATGTTCAGCTCAAGAAAAGGGCCAATCTGCTGCCCAATATTCTCACCATAGCCAAGCGCTTTATGGATCATGAAAAACAGCTGCTGACCGAGATCACCGAATTACGCACTCAACTGACCCAAAGCTACAATCCGGCCGACAAAGATGCAGTAAAACAACACCTGGATTTGGCCAACCAGCTCAACAACCGTGTTGGCCAGTTGATGGTGTCGGTAGAAAACTATCCCGAACTCAAGTCAGACAACACCATGTTGCAGGCGATGCAGACCTATAACGAAGTGGAAGCCCATATCTCCGCGGCGCGGCGTTTCTACAACTCAGCGGTCACTGAACTCAACAATGCAGTGGAAATCTTCCCGGGTTCAATCATAGCCTCAATGGCCAAGGTACAGGCTCTACCCTTCTATGAGGCAGATGAAAGCGCCAAAAGCCCGGTCAATGCCGGCGACTACTTGAACTGAGACAGAGTAAAAGATTGACCAGTGAATATTATCACCTTCCTGATGGGGGCGAAGATTTCCCCGGTACGCCCGGGAAAAGGCCTACAGGCCCCCAGCGAAGAGCTGCCCAAGCTGCAACAATACTATCGCCAGCATATAAAGCCCAAGGCCAGTCAATATGAAAGACTGAGGATCAAGAGCCTCAAGCAGTGCCGAACCCGGGTAGCCCTGTTTGTACTGACACTTGTGGTGACTCTGCTGCTGGTTTGGCACTATTGGTACGACCTTATGTACTACAGTTCCCTTGGCCCGGAAGCTTCATTTGCCCTCGCCCTTACCCCGGTTTTGCTGATGTTTTTCTGGTGTAAGAAACCCATCAAGGCGTTTCAAACACAGGTTAAAAAAGATCTGTTCCCGCTGATCTTCCGTTATTTCGGCGACGACTTTACCTTTAGTCCCAACGATGGTTTGCCACTGCGCCCCTTTCGTGATGCCGGCATTTTGCCCAAGCACGACATAGCACATTCCAGTGATTTTATTACCGGTAGCTATAAGCAGGTCGAACTGGGGATCAGTGAATTAGTGCTGAAGTCAGAATATCGGGATAGCAAGAATAAGAAGCGTACCAGCGAGGTATTCAAGGGACTGGCCATGACCTTTACCGTGCCACAAAACTTCGGCTGCCATGCGGTATTGATCCGCGACCGCGGCCTGCTGGGGAAACTCTCCTCCAGTTATTCGGGGCTGAAGCAGATGAAGCTGGAAGATCCTGTGTTCGAGAAAGAGTTCGATGTCTTCGCCGACAATCAGATCAATGGCCGGGTGTTGATGAACCCCTTGTTTATGGAGCGTTTGCTGGATTTGAGCAAGAAGTTCGGCCGGGATCTGCGCTGCGCCTTCCACGGCAGGCAGCTGTTGATCCTGTTTCCCAGTAACAAGGATAGATTCGAGACCGCCTCCATCTTTGAGGGAGCCACCTTCGAAAAGGAGTTCAGCCAGATCCACAGTGAAATGCAGCAACTCTTTGCTATCATTGACATATTGAAACTGGAAACACGGACGGGTTATCAGGCGTGAAGCACACTTCCGGCCAAGGACTCATCTCTTTGCTACTCTGGCTGCTGAGCTCGGCGCTACCCTTTGCTGCGCTTGCCGGCACCGAGATACCTATGCCTTCGGAAAAGGCCGCTATGGGTGAAGAACTCTCAGCTATAAGTAAAGAGCCTTCAGCTATGGGTAAAGAGTCCTCAGCCATGAGTGAAAACCCTTCAGGTATAGCTAAAGAGCCTTCGGCCAAACCCCGTATAGTGGCGCGTTACTCGGAACACGGCATCAGCGACAGCAGCCTGCCGAAGCGTAAAGTCTATCAGTACCGCCAGGCCAACGGTGTAATGGCATTCAGCGACAAGCCCCCCAGCAGCCAGGAATATCAGATCATTCTCTATGATTGCTTTGCCTGCCGACCGGACTCCAAGGTGAACTGGCAGGCAATCCCTCTGTTTGGCAGTGACTATGCCGCCGAAATCGCCCTCGCCGCCCAAACCTACAATCTGGACCCTGCGCTTATTAGGGCGGTGATCCACGCCGAGTCGGCCTTCAACGCCAAGGCCCTGTCCCGTACCGGCGCTATGGGGCTGATGCAGTTGATGCCGGATACCGCCAAAGAGCTTGGTGTCAGCAACGCCTTTGTGGTATCACAGAATATCGATGCCGGTAGCCGCTATCTGGCGCAGATGCTGGCCCGTTTCGATGGCGACATGACCCGGGCGCTGGCGGCCTACAATGCCGGCCCTACCACAGTGACCCAATATCGTGGCGTGCCGCCCTACCCGGAAACCCGCGCCTATGTGAAACGGGTGAAGATTTTACTGGAGCGCTACCGCAATTTGAGCCGTGCCTGAGAGGCGCAACAACAAGGAAGTGAAGATGTTTAACCTCAAGTCCCTCGGCCTTTGTGCCTGTCTGCTGATGCCCTTTTCCACCGTAATAGCCTGTGATGACAGCCAACTTGGGCCGGTTCCCGCAACCGCCGAAGCGATAATGGCAGTAAAGCAAGTCATGCAAAGCCACAAGGGCGAGCTAGACAACAGCATGAACGACGAGGAGATGCTGGATAAGGGCAGCCAACTGACCCGCACCATCTTCTGTGAGGCGGGCTACAGTCTCAAGGCCACTTGGGCCGCCTGGGCTCAGGACCCGTGGAGCGAGCAGCCGGCTTACGATGGCCCCAACGGCATGACGCTGCGCAATATGATGAGTATCAGCGCCTATATGATAGAGACCAATCCGCAGCAGGCGCTGGCGCTAGGGCTCATAGATGAGGCGACGCTGGCCGAGCTGAAAGCACTGTCGGAATAACTCACCACAGCCGCTTGTCACCACGCTTGTCACCACAGTCGCTATCACACAGTCGCTTAGACGCCATAAAAGCCACGGCGAACAGGCCGGGCCATTCGTACGCAACTTAGCACCCGACTTAGTATCCTACTAATACCCGGTGACCCGGCCAAAAGTTTTTATGATGGAACCGAGCTTACTCGCCCACTTCCCAGGTAACAGTGACGCTGCCGCCACCCTGATTGAGCCTGGGGTGAAGCCATTCCAGCAGCTCTTCGGCCTGGGTATCCAACTGCCAGGGCGGGTTGATGACCCACAGACCCGCCGCCGTCATACCGAATTCATCCGAGTCAGGCTTGATACTCTGCTCTATCCGTAACTGCCGCCGAATGCCGCTGTCTTTCAGCTTCGTCAGCATGGCTTCGGTCTGGGCCCGATTGACGACCGGATACCAGAGCAGATACACCCCGGTGGCAAACTTGCGATGGGCCTTGATCAGGGTATCGGCCACATCCTGATAGTCACTCTTGAGCTCATAGCTGGGATCCACCAGCACCAGTGCCCGACGCTCCAGTGGCGGCACGGCGGCCAACAGGCCCTGCAGACCGTCGCCGTGAACCAGCTTCACCTGACGGGCACCTTCAAAATACTCCTGCAGCAGTTCGACATCGGTATTGTGCAGCTCGTGCAGCAGCATTCTGTCCTGCTCTCTAAGGTGCATATCCACTATCGCCGGAGATCCGGGATACCAGGCCAGCTCGTCCGTGGCCTGCTCCTCATTGCCTTCATTGAAATGGCGCACCGCCTCCAGATAGGCAGTCATCGCCTGCGGCACAGTCGTTTCCTGCCAGAGCTTGCCTATACCTTCCAGATATTCCCCTGTCTTTTGGGCAAAATCATCTTCCAGCGCATAGCCACCGGCACCGGCATGGGTATCGATATAAACCAAAGGTTTATCTTTCTTCTGCAACAAGCTCAGCGCCTGCAACAAGATGGAATGTTTGAGCACATCGGCATAGTTGCCGGCATGAAAACCGTGACGGTAGCTGAGCATGGGTTCCCCAATGACTGACGGGTAAATGACCGCGGCATTATAGCGGCTCTGCCTGCGAGTTGCAGCTGAACGTATTCAGTCAGGTTGGCATTTGGCATAATGGCGCCAATTCAGCCAAGGACTCAAACACAGTGAAGCAGCCAAGCCATAGCATTTATTTTGATACCCGGGAGCCGCGTCTGTGCGCCATTGCCGAGCGCTGGGGCCTGAAGCATGATGAAGACTCGGTGTTTGCCTTGGGGTTTGAGCAGGAAATGCTGACCCTTTTCAAGCGTGACGAACCCAAGCTTGGCGGTATCTGTGTCGATTTTGTCGGCGGCGCCGTGGCCCACAGACGTAAGTTCGGCGGCGGCCGTGGCCAGGCCATAGCCAAGGCGGTCGGCCTCAAGCAAGGCGCCTGCCCCTCAGTGGTAGATGCCACGGCCGGTCTTGGCCGTGACGCCTTTGTGCTGGCGAGCCTTGGTTGCCAAATGACTCTGATTGAACGTAACCCCTTGGTGGCAGCGCTACTGGAAGACGGTCTCAGCCGCGGTTATCGGGACAGCGAAATCGGCCCCTGGATGCAGCAAAGAATGGTGCTGCTGCACGACTCCAGTCTGGAGGCGTTGAGCCAGATAAGTCCGCGACCGGATGTGGTCTATCTGGATCCCATGTATCCTCACAGAGACAAGTCGGCACTGGTAAAAAAAGAGATGCGGGTATTTCAGACCCTGGTCGGCGCAGATACCGATGCCGACGGCTTGCTGGCCCCGGCGCTGGCACTGGCGAGCAAGCGGGTAGTGGTCAAACGGCCGGACTATGCCGAAGACCTTGCCGGGGTTAAACCCAGCACTGTTATCGCCACCAAGAAAAACCGCTTCGATGTCTATGTCAAAGCGGCGATGAACTGAGTCGACAAGGAACATAGAGCAGCCATTTGGGTTGCAGCCCTGTGTGCTATGGGCGACAAAGCCAGAAGCGGTCAGTTAAGATACAGGGCGGCTGCGGCAATCTGGTTTGGCCGGAACTCAGGGAGGCATGATGCTTAGAACCATACGCGACTATCTCAGACTGCTGCTGTTCTTTGTGGGGGTACTGGCGGGGATCCAACTCCCCGGCTTTGTCGATCAATACGGCAAGAGCCTACAGGCCCACCTGAGCGAGATCCAAACCCAATTGGCCGGGTTTCAGCGCGATGCTGACCGTTTCTTCGATGGCGATCTGGATAAGCTTATCGCCCACTATGTAACCAACAAAGATCCGGTATTTACCTCCGGCGGCGACAAGCTCAACGCCATGGTAGAACGCCGCTCCGAGTTGCAGCAGGCCTTGGCCCACTTCCGCGAGAGTCTCTACAGCCCCTACCTGCAACTGGCGTTTGCGCCACAGGCGGATATCCGCCGCGAAGTCTGGGACAACTACAGCCACAATATTCTGCTCAAGGGCGATGCCATTGCCATTGGCCTACTCAGTGGCCTGCTGCTTGCAGCCTCGGCAGAACTGCTGCTCAGCTTATGTTGGCTGGCGTTACGGGCGCTGTTTCGGCGCCGGCCGGCTGCCGCCTGATTGCCCCTGTAGAATGTCTGTGTTTGTCCATTCCATTAACGGCTATGATGGTTTGTAATTCCCACTGAAAGGACAAATACCATGATTGCACAAGGTCAAACTCTGCCAGATGCCACTCTGAGCCAACTCGGTAAAGAGGGCATAATCAACCACAAGGTTAAGGAACTGTTTGCCGGCAAGAAGGCCGTGCTGTTTGCTGTTCCCGGTGCCTTTACCCCCACCTGCTCCGAGGCTCACCTGCCGGGTTATGTGGTGCTGGCCGATGAACTCAAGGCCAAGGGCGTTGATATTATTGCCTGTGTATCGGTCAACGATGCCTTTGTGATGAAAGCCTGGGGGTGAAGCCCAAAACGCCGGTGAGATCATGATGTTGGCCGACGGAGATGGTGCCTTCACCAAGGCGCTGGGGCTGGAAATGGACACTGGCGCCTTTGGTGGCTTACGCTCACAGCGTTATGCCATGGTGATAGACGATGGCGTGGTTTCTTTGTTGAATGTGGAAGCGCCCAAGACTTTCGAAGTCAGCAAGGCCGAAACCATACTGGCGAGTCTCTAATAGCGACTCAGGCGGCTTTAATGCCGAGATTCTGTTCTATCTCGGCGACACCTGCAGCCACCTGAGAGGCGATTGCCTGCCCTTGCTCTGAGGCGGTGATCGCCTGGCTGCGCAGCTGTTCCATGGCACTGGAGAAGGATTGCAGATGCGCCAGCTGTGACTGGGCATACTCGGTACCCTGCTGAGTCCCGCTCGCCATGGCAAAAGCCTGCTGTCTCACCTCCTGCGCCAGTTGTTTCAGGCTCTCGGCTCTCTGTCTCTGCCTGTCGCTCGCCTCGGCTATGCCATCCATACTCTGCCCCAGACTCTTGTTGGCATTGGTGAGCCGATTGAGAATGGCACCTATCTCATCGAGCGAGCTCTGGGTGCGACTGGAAAGGCTGCGCACCTCATCGGCCACCACGGCAAAGCCTCGACCCTGCTCACCGGCACGGGCGGCTTCTATGGCGGCATTGAGCGCCAACAGATTAGTCTGCCCGGCAATATTACCTATCACGTCGATAATTCCCGCCACGGCCGCCACTGAATCATCCAGACTGGCAAGCGCTTGATGACACTCGGCAACGGCGGTGCGGGTTGAATCTGTGGCTTCCAGCATCTGCTGCGCTTCGAGTTCACTCTGGTGCATCTGCTCGGCGGTATTGCCGGCACGGGAGGCCAGCGCAGCTGAGCTGTCACTCACCAGTCCGGCCAATTCACTGAGCTGCAGCGTTTGCTGCCGGGCCTGATCCACCACTTGTTGGGTCTCACGGGTACTGCCGGCCATTTCACTGATTTTTTGCACCAGCGCCGATAGGCTTTGGGAGATACGTGCCAATTGCTGCCGCTGCTGTTCATCCTCGGACTCGAAACGATTCAGCAGAGCATTGAAGTGGGCGGCTATCTGGCCGGTTTCACAACGGCGACTGATATTGAGGCGCTCGCGGGTATTGGACTCACTCAGTTGACTAAAGGCGGTGTTGAGCAGCTGCAACGGCTTCACCACCCTGAGCTGCTGCAAAATCAAATAGGCCACGGCAAATAAGGCCAGCACAGCCAAAGCCAGATAAAGCCACAGCTGTAGCTCGTGTTTGAGCTTGTCGGTACGTTGTTGCTGCTCAGCGGCCATGGTCAGCAAGTTCTGCTGCAACTTGTGCATATCGGCGCGCAGCGCATCCTGCATCTGACGGTTATCCAACAGTTGCTGCTCGGTATTGGTCACTTCCTTGGCGTAGCGACTGCTGAGACTCAGAAGTTCGGCGCGGTAGCTCTCGCCTATCTCCTCGCGCTCGGGTTCATCGTCACCCAGGGCAAATTCATCGGCCTCTACTGTGCGATAGAGACCAAGTAGTGGCAAGGCGCTGAGTCTGTCATGCCAGTCGGCCAACTGGGTTATGGTGCTGTCGAGGTAAGGCTTGAGTCTTTGCTCCCGTCCGAGCAGGTAATCCTGGGTCAGCTGTGACAACTGGTAAACCAGTGGCGGAAGCTCCCGACTGAGCTGCAGATATTCATGCGCTGCTTGTGGCGCCGTTGCCAGCCCTTGATCGCCGTAATCCGCCAGGCGCTTGTTGTTATCCAACATTTCGGTTTCGGCATGGGCCAACAGCTGCCTGGGATTTCCGGCCAACTTGCCGGCGGCGCGGTATTTGCCATCCAGAGCCGTCACCAATTGCGCCAGCTCCTGTGCCAACTGTGAATCTACCGGCAAACGGTCATGAATATCATTGAGCTGGGCTCTGGCCTGCTCCAATCGCCCGGCATCGCCACTGGCGAGATACTTATCCAGATTGGCACGGATATCTACCAAAAACTCTTGCTGCAAGCCTTGAAGCGTCTGGCTCTGCAGTTCTGCCTCTTGTCTCTGTTCACTGCTCCAGAGCACCAGAGAGGCGAGCAAGGCCGCCAACAAGAGCAACAACGCCGAAGCGCCGAGAGAAAGGGTGGAAATCTTCATGGCAAACTGCGCCCAATTGATTGAACTGAGCGCAGTTTATGACTGGAGCATGACAGTTGAATGACAGACAGCGTCTATGGCTAGTCCCTTGGCAACCACACCTGAGCGTGCAACCCACCCTGAGGGCGATTGCTGAGAATGACCTTGCCTTGATGCCTGTCTATGATGCGTTTGATGATCGCCAGTCCCAGCCCTGAGCCGACGCTGCCGCGGGCGCTGTCACCTTGGGTAAAGGGCTGAAACAGCTTGGGGATCTGGCTCTCGGCAATACCCGGGCCATTGTCTTCCACACTGAAACCTATGCGGTGTTTTTCCACCTGGGAAGCGATACGGATCCAGCCGCGGCCATAGCGGAAGGCGTTTTCCACCAAATTGCCGATCACCCGCTTGATGGCCAGGCTCTGCATCGGCACTTCGGGGCATTCGGCCAGTACCAGCTCTATCTCACCGACTCTGTTGCTCTCGGCCTGGGCCACTTCGCGGATTAAACGGTTGATCTGCTCCGGCTCGCGAATGCTCTCCTGATCCTGGCGAATATAGGCGATAAACTGATTGATGATGGCATCCATGTCTTCAATGTCTTTGACTATGCCCTCCTGCAGGTAGGCATCGTCGTCCACCATCATCTCGGAAGCCAAACGAATTCGGGTCAGGGGCGTTCTCAGGTCGTGGGAAATCCCCGCCATCAGCAGTGCTCTGTCCTGCTCCAGCTGTTTCATACTCTGAGACATACGGTTGAAGGCATTGGTCACTTCGACGAGCTCACTGGAACCGGTCAGCGGCAGCGGGTCAGGGAAATTACCTCTGGAGACAGAGATAGCCGCCTTTTGCAGCCGCCGCAGCGGCCGGTTCTGTTGCCGGGCAAACCACCAACCACCGGCGACACTCAAGGCGCCTATCACCAGCAGATAGAGGTTAAGGGGCGACAGTACATTTTCGTTCCAACCATTGAGGGGAACCTTAATCCAGATGGAAGGAGCCTGAGGTGGGCGGATCCAGATCTGCAGCAGATTGCTCTGGGCAATACGCACTTCGGCCGGGCCACCGAGATATTCCGACATCTGGGCTGAGAGGAAACCATAGTAGGTCGCCCGCTCGATACCGGCTTCCCTGGCCTGCTTCTGGTTATAGACATGCATGCCATCATCGCGCACCTTGGCATTAAGGGCATCCACTATGGTGAGGTGTTCCCGGCCCACCTCGACCCCATCGACAAACAACAGATTGATCTGGCGGGCGATAAGCTGGTTGATCTGCTGGTAGCTGGGCTTAATGAAATAAACCGTCACAGTCAAATAGGAGACCAGCTGATTGATCAGCAGCAGGCAGCCTATCAGCATGACTGTTTGGCTGAAGGCACTCCTGGGCAACAGGCGTTGCCACCAGCGCAGCTTCATTTACGGGCGGCACCATCTGGCACAAACACGTACCCCAGGCCCCAAACCGTTTGGATATAGCGCGGGTTGGCGGGATCTTTTTCAATCAGCCGCCTAAGCCGGGAAACCTGAACGTCGATGGAACGCTCCAACGCCGAATAATCGCGGCCACGGGCCAGATTCATCAGCTTGTCGCGGGACAAAGGCTCCCTGGGATGGGTAACCAACACCTTGAGCACGGCAAATTCACCACTGGTGAGGGCGATGGACTCTTCGTTGTGGTACATCTCACGGGTGGCCAGGTTGAGGCTGAACTCGCCGAAACTGACCATCTCTTCCTGCTGCGAAGGCGCGCCGGGGATCTCCTGCACCTGACGGCGCATTACCGCCTTGATCCGTGCCAGCAATTCTCTGGGGTTGAAGGGTTTTGGCAGATAATCATCGGCGCCGAGCTCCAGGCCTATGATGCGGTCGACTTCATCGCCCTTGGCGGTCAGCATCACTATCGGCAGTGGGTTGCCCTGTTGTCGCAGGCGGCGACAGATGGACAGGCCATCTTCTCCCGGCAACATAAGGTCGAGCACCAGCAGGTGAAAGTTCTCCCGCTCCAGCAAGCGATCCATCTGCTCGGCATTGGCGGCGCTGCGTACCTGATAGCCTTGTTCCATCAGATAGCGCTCCAGCAAGGCCCGCAGCCTCATATCATCATCGACAACCAGAATCTTGGAGGTTTCTTGTCCCATGGGCTATTCCTCGAGTGCCAAGCCTGCAACTTGCACAATAGTATCTAAAAAAATGGCTAAATATCTTAAATTTAGCCATTTTAATACCAAAAATCACCCGAGACTTTGTAACAGTAGTTGATCTTCTGTTGTACCTCAGTGAGAACGAGCCAAGTCGGCGGCCGTGAGGCTGACCCCTTTAATCTGGGCATAGAGCGACATTCCGGGCTGCAACGCCAGCTCCTCAAGGGCCCAGCGGGTAATATTGGCCCACAGTGGCATACCCGCCAACCTCAACCTGAGCTGCACATAGTCGCGGTTGTCGACCCTGCTCACCTCCTCCAGAGTTACCGGCAGGATATTGCGAATACTGCTGCCGCTCGGCACCTGCAGGCACACAGAGACCTGATTGCTGTGAACCCGCACCCGTATCGGCTTATCCTGTTTGGGTAACAGTTCATTGACCCACAGGCTGTTACCGTCGGCGAGTTGCAAACGGGTCATGGCATACTCGGGATGACTCTCGGCCACTGTGGCACTCAACAGTGAGCTTTGTTCCTGAGCACTGAGCCAGGGTCTCAGCTCGTCACTGTCCCACACCTGCTCCAGCGGGCCACTGAGGACGCAGCTGCCCTTGTCCAGCACCAGCATCTGATCCGCCAGTTGCAGAATCTCATCCAGACTGTGGCTGACATAGATAATCGGCAGCTTAAGTTCGGCGGTGAGCCTCTGTAGGTAGGGCAACAGCTCGCGCTTGCGCGGCAAGTCCAGCGATGCCAGCGGCTCATCCATCAACAGAATCTCTGGACGGGTCAGCAAGGCCCGGCCTATGGCGACCCGCTGTTTTTCCCCACCGGAGAGGGTGAAGGGAAAACGGTCGAGCAGTTTCTCCAGCCCCAACAGTTGCACCACGGTATCAAACTCGCGGCTGTCTTTATCCTTGCGGCCATAGTTGAGATTGCCGCGCACTCGATAGTGGGGAAACAACCTGGCATCCTGAAACACAAAGCCGGCGTTACGACGCTCAGGTGGCAGATTGATCTTCTTTTCTTTATGAAACAGCCAGCGCTCTCCCAAGCGGATCTCTCCGGCATCCGGGGTTGCCAGACCACCGAGAATATTGATCAGCGAGGTCTTGCCGGCGCCCGAGCGGCCAAAGACGGCGCTGACCCCGGAGAGAGGTAACTCTGTGTCCACATCCAGCAGGGTTTGTCCCAGCTGTTGCCTGATAGTGATTTTCAGCATTGTCCCAGTGTCCTCTGTTGCGCCCGCTTGCTGAGCCATTGGGAAGCGATCAGCGAAGCCAGTGAAATCAATATCGCAATCACACACAGCCTGGCGGCCTCGGCCTCGGCGCCCGGGGTCTCGATAAAGGAGTACATAGCCAAGGGAATAGTGCGGGTTTCACCGGGTATATTGGAGACAAAAGTAATGGTGGAACCGAACTCCCCGAGGCTGCGGGCAAAGGCCAGCACCATGCCCGAGACTATGCCGGGCGCGGTCAGCGGCAGGCTGATGGTGAAGAAGACCTTGAGTCGGCCGGCGCCCAAGGTACGCGCCGCCTGCTCCAGACGCACATCCACCCCTTCAAGCGCCTGACGAATGGCACGAACCATTAACGGGAATGACACCACCGCGGCCGCCAGTGCAGCGCCGCGCCAGCTGAAACTAAAGCTGAAGCCAAAAGTGTCATAGAGCCAACCACCGAGAAAACCGCTGCGGCCCATGGAGACCAGCAATAAATACCCTATGACCACAGGCGGCAACACCAGTGGCAGGTGGATCAGGCTATCGAGCACAGACTTGCCGGGGAACTCCAGCCGCGCCAGCACCCAGGCACACAAAATACCAAGCGGCAGGCTACAGAGCACTGCCACAGTGGACACCTTGAGACTGAGCAGCAAGGCGGCCACTTCATAGTCGGTCAACAAGCTCAAAGTCAGGATCTCAGTTTACGCCGAAGCCGTATTTGGCAAATACCGCCTTGGCGGCGTCAGACTGCAGGAATTGATAGAAACCTTCGGCGCCTTTGCTGTGCTCTTTACCCACCAGCGCCATGGGATAGCTGATTGGCTTGTGAGTCTCTTGGGGGAATACCGCCAGCTGTTTTACCCCTTGGGCCACTTTGGCATCTGTGGAATAGACAATCCCCAGAGATGACTCGCCGCGTTCGACCAACGCCAAGGCACCGCGAACACTATTGGCTCTGGCCAGCAGAGGTTCGGCCTGTTGCCACAAACCCAAGTTTTCCAGCGCCTGCTTGGCATAGCGACCGGCCGGCACATGATCTGGATCGCCAACCGCCATCCGGCTGTTACCCAATGCCTGTTTGAGATCCCAGGAAGCCGAGATTTCAACCTGGTTCAGCGCACTGCCTTTCGGCGCGATCAGCACCAGCGTGTTACGCAGCAGAGTGACCCGACTATCACTGTCAATGGCCTTGTTTTCATCGAGATAGTCCATCCATTTCTGGTTGGCCGACAGAAACAGCTCGGCGGGCGCACCTTGGGCAATCTGCCGGGCCAGAGTCGAAGAGGACGCAAAAGAGAACACTGTTTCAGTGTCATGCTTGCGGTCATATTCGGCGCCCAGTTCATTCATGGCATTGGTGAGTGAGGCGGCGGCAAAGACGGTGACTTTTTCCTTGGCACTGACGTTAAAGGCCAACAATAACCCCAGAGCCAAGCTCAGGGCAGGACGGAACAGGGACTTCATAACGACTCCTTGGTGAAATGATTGCACTATTTAGATACTGCCAACGTTATATACATAGTTATATAACGATAAGCAAGCCTGTGAGCGCCAGTGAGTGATCCCTGTGGTCTTTATCAGCGCAATAAGGGAGAATAACCCCGACACTGATAAGGAATATGCCATGGACCTCAAAGCCCTGTTAACTCTCAACAATGCCGATAAACTGTTTGCCAATCCCAAGCGCATTGCACTGTTGAAGCAGATACGCATTACCGGCTCCATCAGCCAGGGGGCCAAACAGGCGGGCATCAGTTACAAGGCGGCCTGGGATGCAGTCAACGACATGAATCTGCAGGCTCCCCAGCCTGTGGTCAGCAGTGAAAAGGGTGGTAAAGGCGGTGGCGGCGCCAAGTTGACCGAGTTTGGCGAGCGTCTGCTGAAGCTCTACGAACTGATGGATCAAATGCAGGACATGGTGCTCAAGGCGCTGTTGGATGCGGCCGTTCCCATGGATAACCTACTAGATCTGATGGCCCACTTCTCGCTCAAGACCAGCGCCCGCAATCAACTGGCCGGTGAAGTCATTGCGCTCAAGGATGATTCACTCAATGACAATGTCAGGGTCAAATTGGCCGGTGGGCAGGAGATAGATGCCGCCATCACCCATGCCAGCACAGACAAACTGGGGTTGCATATCGGCAAGAAGGTATTGCTGCTGTTCAAGGCTCCCGCCGTCAGTATCCACTCGCTGCAGCAGCCCCTCAGCAGTGGCAATCGCCTCAAAGGCCAATTATTGCAAATCAAACGCGATCCCCAGCGCAGCGAAATTACCCTGGATATCGGCGGCAACGACCGCCTCTACGCTTCGGTATACAACGACAGCATTGAGGGCTTGCCATTGACTCTGGGCGATCATCTGCAGGCCTGCTTTGAGCCGGGGCAGACACTCATCGCCTGCGTAAAATGACATGCAAAGGCATCCTGTTTATCCCATTGGCAGAAAGGCGCACTTGCAAGCACGCCTGAGTTCTGTAAATCTTCAGCACTATTGGCATCGGCGCCTGGCGCCAACAGCAAGTTGATCGAATAAACCGATGAAAGCCCATTTGATTACCCGTAAGGGCTGGGAAGCCCTGGACAAAGAACTCAAATATTTGTGGAAGGAATACCGCCCCGAGATCACCCTCAAGGTACAAGAGGCCGCGGCTCAAGGCGACCGCTCCGAAAACGCAGATTACACCTACAACAAACGCTTACTACGGCAGATAGATCGCCGGATCCGCTATCTGGTTAAACGCCTGGAAGAGCTGAAAATAGTCGACTACTCACCGCAGCAGGAAGGAAAGGTGTTTTTCGGCGCTTGGGTCGAACTGGAAAATGACCAGGGCACTGTGGTGCGCTACCGGATTGTCGGCAAGGACGAGATAGATACCAAGAAAGGTTATATCACCATAGACTCCCCCATGGCGCGGGCTCTCATAGGAAAACAGGTTGATGATGAAGTCCAGGTGCAAACCCCATCCGGGATCAAAGAGTGGTACATCAATGTGATCCAATACCAGGCGTTTGAAACAGATGTGTCAGAATAATCTCAATTTAACAATTTGTTATTGAAAAAAATCCCAGGAAAAAGGTAGACTTCCCACGTTTGGCTCGAAGATGTGCAGGGAGATGCCTGCCGGGCCGGACGACTCAGCTTTCAACATAGGAACAAGGAAGTGCAGACTCTCAAAAAATCCGATAAGAGTTATGGCGTAGCCGTGTGCCTTTCAGGCATTTTCGGCATCTTGGGCATACACCATTTTTACTGTGGGCGTATTCTGCATGGCCTGTTTGATCTCGGTCTGGCAATAGTAGGTATTACGCTGATTTCGACAGATGATCCTACCTTGGTATTCACCGGAATAGCTGTACTGGCGGTCGATATTATCCACACAGTGATAATCACTTTCATGTTACTCGTAGGAAGCTATAAAGATGGGCAGGGTAGGCTGATCACTTACCCGGGACAAAAGTTAACTTAAGGACAAACAATGACAATCGAAAATGAGCAATTGAGCGACAAGGGTTTCGTACCTACTCTACTGCTGTGCTTCTTCCTGGGCAGCTTCGGCGTGCACCGTTTTTACACAGGTAAAATCGGTACAGGTCTGCTGATGTTACTGACCCTGGGTGGCCTGGGTATTTGGACTCTGATCGACTTTGTTCGTATCGCCATCGGTAGCTTCCGTGATGCCGAAGGTCGCCAAATCAAAGCAGCCTGATCCCTGTATGCCAGTGGCACCAGCCACTGGCATCCTTACTCACTCCTTAGAAAGCACCCTTCCATTACGTAACATCTCTTCCGCTTCTAAGCGCTCTTGCTCCCTTTGTGCCTGAGTGGTACATCTTCTTATCGGCATCCTCGAACCTGTCACTGTAACTTTTTCACAGTGGTAACCATCACTGCGCTCCACATCTGCCTGAGCCTGCTGCGATTCATCAGTACTACTACAAGCTCCCAGACACAACACCATAACTACCGAGGCAACACATCCTTTCATTCACTTTTTCCTGTAAAATTCTGCTGCATTGCCAAGCTACACAACTAATTGACAAGTAACAATTGCGCTTCATTTGCTCAACAAACACAAAGATACAAATTGGCGCCATTTATCTGCGGCCAAAAAGTCGGATATTCCGGCTATGGTGCATCAGCTCTGAGCCTTGAAGCCAAAGTTTAAGATCATCTATTTAACATAAGTTGCACTTCAAACCGATACAGATACAAAGTGTCACATGGCAAAACAAAAATCTGCATGATGACAATTTCGTCAAAGAGGAACCTTATGACCCGCTTACTGATATTATTGCTGTGGCTGTTACCTGTCGGGATCATGGCAGCCCCCTTTTCCGGTGAGTTGCTGATAGACAAGACCTGCCCGCTGTTTCAATCGAAGAACAAGGGCACTAATCCCGGGCAGCTTTACAGCAACCCCGGACAAAGGCTGGAGATAGTTGAGCGCCTCGGTCACGACACGCCCACCTGGTTCAGGGTCAAGACCTCGGCGACACAATCACCTCTGCGCTGGATTGCCGCCGATTGTGGTCAGCTGCAAGCGGGCGCACTGCCTGCTGAACCTCAAACCAAAAACGCCTGTAACCTGGCCGATAAATACGATAGCCATCTGCTGGCTCTGTCATGGCAAAACGCCTTTTGTGAGTCAAAAGGTTCCAGCAAACCCGAATGTCGCTGCCAAAGCGCCGACCGCTTCGATGCCAGTCATTTCAGCTTGCACGGCTTATGGCCCAATAAGCGCTCTTGCGGCATCAGCTATGGCTATTGCGGCAAGGTCAAACACAAGCCCGATAACTTCTGCGCTTATCCCGCCATTGAGTTGAGTGAAGCCGTATCCGAGCGCCTGGCTCAGATGATGCCCAGTCACGCCTATGGCAGTTGCCTGGAGCGGCACGAATGGTGGAAACACGGCAGTTGCAGGGATGAAAATGCCGAAACCTACTTTTCATTGGCACTCAAACTGACCACAGAGGTTAACCAGGCAACGCCTCTGCTCAACCTACTGCAACAAAACATCGGCGCCAAGATAGCGACCGATTCTTTAAGACAAGCGTTTCAGCAAAGCTTTGGCCCTTCGAGCGAACACAAGCTGAGCCTTAAATGTCACCGGGGGATGTTGACCGAAATTCAGCTCAGTCTTCCCGAAAAGATAGATGACAGCGACCTAAAGACTCTGCTGCAACAGGCACCCAGAATTGCTCCCGGCAACTGTGGTAGCCAAATCCGCATCGATGCGGCCAACTGAGAGAAATTAGAGCGCCATGGTCAGCCGAATAATACTGAAAACAGCCCCTTGCGGGTCGTTGATCACCGCAAAACGCCCCACATTGGGGATATCTGTAGGTGGCACACAAACCTTGCCGCCCAATTCGGCCGCCCGACAAGCCATCACATCACAGTCATCAACACTGAAATAAATCATCCAGTGGGGCGGCACGTCACCCCACTGCTCGGTCATTTGCAGCATACCGCCAATGCCTTCATCACAGCTGTCGCTATTGAGAAACCATTCTGTATATTCAAAATCGACAGCATTCTCACTGCGACGCATCTGCCAGTTGAACACCTTGGGATAAAAGATCTTGGCCGCTTCAGGTTGCCGACAGGCGAGCTCAACCCAGCATAGAGTGTTGGCTTCCCACTTACGCCCGGCACCGGGATGTTCGATACCCTGCCAAACCGAAAAATGGGCCCCTTCGGGATCGGTAAATAGCGCCATCTTACCGGCACAGCCAACCTCATGGGGGCCCATCAGAAGCTGACCGCCGGCGGAGCTGATGGCCTCAATACAGTGGTTAATATCCTCCACCGCAAAGTAAACCGCCCAGTGACTGGGAACCCCCTGCTGCTGTAATTCAGTAGGCAATTGATAAATGGCACCTATATCTTCATGCGCCTGCTTCAACATGGTATAGGCGCCTTCCGGCATGGGGATATCTTCAGCTTGCCAACCAAAGAGACGACAATAAAAGTGCTTGGCACTGTTCCAGTCCTGCGTCCCCAGTTCTACCCAACAGGGCTCGCCATGTCTGTATGCTGTAATCTTCATTATCCGGTTTCCAATTCTGTGTTGCGCAGTGGAGGCTGATGAAGCCGGTTCCATTTACGTTAAACACTAATAGAAATTATACCAGACTGTATAGAAAATATACGATGGCAATATCGAATTGAGAATATAAGGGTTTGACGATATACAGAAGAAAAAAGGCCGTAGCCTGTTGGTTAGCACAAACTTTCCTTGTCACGCTTCCCTATGCTGCACAATGTGCCAAACAACAGACTACGACGGAACAATGAGATGCAAAATCTCATACATAAAAAGGATGCAGGGCAATGGACACAATCCCTTTATGCGTAAGTAATACTGGCTTATCGAGAGCAGGATAACTATCAGACAAATCCCAAGAGAGTTTGGCACCCTTCCTAAAGGGGCGCTATTTAGACTCAGAAGGCCAAAATGACCCGATCCCCTTTGAGAAATATATTGCCTTTCAGTTTATTGGCTTTTACGGATAGAAAAACGAGACCGGCACCTGTGTAACTTAAATAGTCATAGGTTGCGGATAAAGCCCAGTGCAAAAAACGAATATTGATTCATGAGCTACTGGGAGCAAGTATCAACTATGACGAAACTAATTGGAGCGGGTGATGGGAATCGAACCCACGTATGCAGCTTGGGAAGCTGCCGTTCTACCATTGAACTACACCCGCACAAAACACTCGGCATGGACGATATAAATTACTGACTTTTATAGTCTTGTCAAGAAGCCGCTCTTTCATTCCTTTGAAAAAGAGAGCAGCTTCTCGCTTCAGGAATACTTAGGCAGTATACCAGCCATGGCCAACAAATGGCAGGCAGCCGTCAGTAATCCAAACAGCACCACTATGGCTATCAAAGGTGTACCGCCCGGCACACGAAAGCCCTGGCTATCGGCAAATTGTTGTCTTGAACGCCAAGCCATCAAGGCCGGCACTATGACGGCCCAAACTGTAGCCGCCAGGGCAGCAAAGCCGATAGCGACCAGGAAGCCATCGGGAAACAACATACCCAATAAAGTCGGAGGCAGGAAAGTCACCAAGGCGGTCTTGGCCCTGCCACAGCGACTGTCGTCAAAACCAAACAGATCTGCCAAATAGTCAAACAAGCCCAAGGTCACCCCAAGAAATGAAGAGGCTACCGCCAGATTGGCAAACAGAGTGAGCATGGTGTTGAGCAGCGAGTTATCCATCACCTTGGACAAGGCGCCAACCAATACGCCCATATTGCCGCCCTGAGCAATAATAGCGCCGAATTCGCCGCGGGAAATATTACCCATGGTCGCCACCAACCAACACAGGTAGATAGCCAAGGCGATAAAGGTACCTAAAAAAATCGCCTTGATAATAGTGCCCGGTTGCTTGCCGTAGTATTTCACCAGCGACGGCACATTGCCATGATAGCCAAAACTCGCCAGCCCGAAAGGAATGGCCGCCCACAGATATGAGCCATAAGAGTTCTCGCCATCAGGTAGTAACAACTTGCTGGTGTCTATGCCGATCAGCAGATTGCCTATCGCCAGAAAGAAGCTGATAATCATCCCGCCCAGCATTATAGTGGTGATCCGATCCACGGCCTTGGTACTTATCAGCACCACCAGTGCCAGCACCAGGGCAAACACCAGGGCGGCAAAGCTCTGCGGCAGGCTGATATCCATCCCTTCCAGGCTGTGATTGACTATGGAGCCGCCGCCACTGATATAGGCGTAAGTAAGGATATAGAGCACGAAGGTTATCGAAGCGCCGTTAAGCACCCGCCAGAATTGCCCCAAAGTTTCCTTGGTGAGGGTGTCAAAGCTGGCGCCGGGCTCAAAATGGAGATTGGTTTCCAGCAGCAGTAGCCCGGACATGAACATGCAAAACCACACCCCCAGCAGCATAAGCACAGAGTAGCCAAACCACATGCCGGCACCTTCTACCGGCAGCGAAAACATGCCGGCACCGACTGTGGTCCCGGCGATGATCATGGCGCCGCCCAGCAAAGACGCCTTGGCAGGCGCCGCATTCATATGATTGGCCATCAGGCCTCCTGTTCGGCGGCGACGCTGTCAACTATGGTTTGCTTGACCTGAGGACGCAGTAGCTGGTTGGCATAATCCCGGGTTCGCTCTATATCATGGCGGGTATCTTCCTTGGTGAGATACCCAAGCTCTTTGAGCTTGATACTCAAGATGCCGTAGAGTTTCTTGTCGTAAAATTCAGGGGCAGTAATCCCATGCAGCGCGCCAAGACGACTGGCCAACTTGTGGCTTTCGCGCTCCAAATCGCCACGCTCAATACCCGGGTGCGCGGCCAGCAAGTTAAAGATGATGGCGTAACGTTGAAGGGTTTCGCTCATGGTTTCGGCCAGCAACGCCAGCGGATTGATCCTGGCTTCCAGCACTCGGAAGCCATTGACTTCTTCGGCCACCAAACCTTTGGCAATGAAACGATCCAGCAGTTGATCGGCATAGGCTCTGACATCGGCCTTACCCATAAACAGCTCGGCCTGCAGCAAAGGATAGAAATCCTCAAGCACCGCTTGCATCCGAGATCGGCAGCACTGCTCTTGACGCACCAGGCAGCTGGCCAGCA
Organism: Shewanella sp. MSW; assembly: GCF_007636515.1. NCBI lineage: Bacteria > Pseudomonadati > Pseudomonadota > Gammaproteobacteria > Alteromonadales > Shewanellaceae > Shewanella > Shewanella sp. MSW. The sequence goes on along the minus strand of NZ_LVDR01000009.1, from coordinate 40,783 downwards.
AAGAAGGCACCATAAATAGGTGAATGATGTTGTTGCGATAGTAAGTCATGGTTACCGCAATCGACTCGTCGATTGAGATGATATCGCCCAGTTCATCTTCCTGAACCGTAAACTTATTCAGCTCCAGACCTTGTTGCAGCAATTGCTTACCGTCACCTTCGGCCACCGAGATGTACTGGGTGTAAGGCACTTCCTTGAGCAGATCCAAATACAAGTCCAACTGACGTTCCAACTGGTTTCGTTCCAGCGCATTCTGCTCTGAGGACAATAGTACCAAGCTGGTGAGGGTCACTGCGCTGGCAGCAGCAGCATCGTTGATATGAGTCATGACCCGATTGGCCAGAGTATTGACAGCCGGAGTCAACCAGCTGGGTTTCTGCTCGGGATCGGCTGCCACCTCTTCGCGCCAGTTAGGTGCCGCCTCACTGAGGAAATTCTGCAGCGTCACGGGCTCACCAAAGTTTACATAACCCTGACCAAAATTACCCAACTTACGCAAGGCGCCAACCACTTGCCAGACAGATTCTTTTTGCTTCTTCTTGCCGCTGAGTTCTTTGTGATAAGTGGCCACTTCCATAACGTGGTCATAGCCCAGGTACACAGGCACCAAAGTCACTGGTCGCTCAATACCCCGCAACACAGAGTTGACCGTCATCGCCAGCATCCCAGTCTTGGGCGACAACAACCGCCCGGTACGGGAGCGGCCACCTTCGGTGAAGTACTCAACCGAATAGCCTTTGGCAAACAGCTGATCCAGATACTCACGGAACACTGCAGTATAGAGTTTATTACCGTTGAAACTGCGGCGGATAAAGAAGGCACCACCACGGCGGAATATAGGCCCGGCAGGCCAGAAGTTCAGGTTGATACCAGCGGCGATATGAGGCGGAACCATACCCTGAAAATAGAGAATATAGGAGAGCAGCAAATAATCCATATGACTGCGATGGCAAGGTACATAAACTATCTCATGTCCATCATGATGCAGCTGGCGTATCTGCTCGGCGCCCTTGATGTTGATCCCCTTGTAGAGCTTGTTCCATAACCAGGTGAGGATCCGCTGGGCAATACGCACCAGGCTGTCTGAATAGTGGGCAGCAATCTCATCGAGATATTCCTCCGCCATTTCCCTGGCCCTGGCCTCGGGGATCTTCTTGGCTGCGGCTTCCTCTTTGATAGCCTTTTTAAGGGTTTCCGAACGCAACAGTTCATTAAACAGCGCTTGACGGTTGGGCAGTAATGGCCCGGTCATCACCTTACGCTGACGGCGGAAATGTACCCTGGCCACTCGCGCCAACTTATGGGCAATAGCTTTATCGGTTCCATGTTCATCGGCCATCAGCCGCAGCGAGACCGCATTGGAAAACTGCACAAAGTTGTCTCGCCCCAGGAACAGGATCATTAGAAACTTGCGCAACCAAGTGGGGTTTTCCCGCTCAAATACGGCGGCGCGCATGCTGTCATCTTCCTTACCCGGAGTTCGGCCCCAATAGAGACTCACTGGCACCAATTGAATATCCAATTCAGGATTGGTCTGATGCAAATGAAGCAAAGAGGTGAAACAGCTGAGAAAAGGTTTATTGCCCTTGCGCTTGCCGAACAGGGGCTTTGCACCTTCCAGGCAGACGACTCTGGGAACGGTAATATCATCAACCTTGAGCGTCTCATAAGGGCAAGGCAAACCAAATTTACGGGTGACTTCCGCCAACGCCGCGATATCACTGACAGACTCCGTCTTCATCACGTAGGCCATCGGCTTGGCGAGATCCAGGTTCAAATCAGCGAAAGGATCCTGAGGCACCACAGTGGTATGCACCAGCTTGCTTTGGAGCCAGCGAAGTGATTTAAACCAGAATGAATCTTGTTTGGACATGTTTTTCAGTGTCTGAGCCACAATCAATAACCCAATAGAATACCAGAACTTCCTGAATCTTAGCTAGGGAAGGTGCGAACCGGTCCCGGCAGCTCCTCTGGCAAATTCCTTGAACTCCACATAATTCGTAAGCCTGACTGTCCAAATCTGCCACAGGTTAAAACATTTACCCTCCCCTAAACGTTTCAATTTTGGTTAATACTTGCGCTGATCAAAATACTGTATATACTGACAGGTACTGTATGAAAAAACAGGAATCACCATGAGACCACTGACACCGCGCCAGGCACAGATTCTGGAATTGATTAAACGCAATATAGCCGACACCGGCATGCCGCCAACCCGGGCTGAAATTGCTACCCGGTTAGGCTTCAAGAGTGCCAATGCCGCAGAGGAACACCTCAAGGCACTGGCAAAGAAAGGCTGTATTGAGATCATGCCAGGCACCTCTCGTGGTATTCGCTTGTCACATGATGAACAAGCGGAGTCAGAAGCAGGTCTGCCCTTAATAGGCCAGGTCGCTGCCGGGGAACCCATACTGGCACAGGAGCATGTTGAGCAGTATTACCAGGTCGACCCTGGCATGTTCCATCCCTGCGCCGACTTCCTACTGCGGGTACGCGGCGACAGCATGAAGAACATAGGCATTCTCGAAGGTGATCTCCTGGCGGTTCACAAGGTACAAGAAGCCCGTAACGGTCAAGTCGTGGTGGCCAGGGTTGAAGACGATGTAACAGTGAAGCGTTTTGAAAAGAAAGGTAATGTGGTTTATCTACATGCCGAGAACGAGGCTTACTCCCCAATCAAAGTCGACCTGACTTTCCAGCCATTGACCATTGAAGGACTGGCGGTAGGCATAATACGCAATGGAGACTGGCTATGAGCATAATGACGGGCAACGCCCCAAGACACCCAGGCCTGTGGACAGACACCAGTATTGCCGGCAATCAGCCTTGGCAACATACCGGCATCTCCAGCTTGGCCAGCCATAGCCAGGGACGTCAGGAATTATTACGCCTCTGCCCTCAATTGGCGCAATTGAGTCAACAGGGACGCTGGATAGTCTTGATTAACGCCCCTGCCAACATAGGTTACAAGGAAACCTTAGCAAGGGCCGGTGTCAGAATGGATAGAGTTCTCTTGGTGCGCACCAAGGATGAAATCGAAGCCCTGTGGGCAACGGAAAGAGCCTTGACCAACGGCACCTCCAGTGCAGTGATCAGTTGGATAAACAGCCTGGATGCCCGTGATAACCGTCGATTGCAGCTGGTTGCCCGTAACGCCAGAGCCATGGGAATAGTGCTGGAAACAGGACGGCAGGCGAAAGAGATGGATAACCGCCTCAACGAACTTACCCGCTCCATCCATTAATTGTATGAATAAAGGCCATTCCTGGGATGGCCTTTATTCTGTGCCTTTTGGGTGCAATACCTTTCCTTGTAAATCGACGCAAAGCCGCGCTGGTCAGCCCCTCACGCAGAATTCACCTCTAGATTAACAGACGCTTTTCTTTCATACAGTTAGAAAATATCGTGATCTTGATCAATATTTAATCTACAAGTAATGTAAGAACAACGATTGTGTTATCTCCATGCAATTCGTCGTAGGTTGAACGTCCCATTTCGCTTTATAGCGAGTAAGGCCGTCGCCGGAAATGCTGAGTATATTCAGCGGTAAGTGCAACAGTGGTTACCACCTGTATACCTAGATCTAAGTGAAACCGCCGCCGCACTTTGAAGTCATCGTTGCTTTTTTGGGAACTGAAGAGTTTGCATAGAGCAAAGACTTACTGTGTGACTCTTCTTTGTAGTTGCGAATGCAATTGACAGAGGAGATGTCTTGTGAAGCAATGGCTGTGTGTTTTGCTGACCTTGTTGTGCGTCAGCTTGTTGTCTCCAGGTGCTCAGGCAGATATGCCCTTGAATATGACTCAAGGGGTAACTGAGATCAGTGGCAAGGTGTATCACCTGCACATGATCATTCTTTATATCTGCTGCGCCATAGGTTTGGTCGTATTCGGCGTGATGATCTACGCCATGATCAACCATAGAAAATCCAAAGGGGCAGTCGCGTCCCAATTCCATGAAAGTACCAAGGTAGAAATTGCCTGGACGCTTATCCCCTTCTTAATCCTTATCCTGATGGCAATCCCCGCAACCAAGACGCTGATTGCCATGGAGGATCCCAGTGATGCCGACCTGACGGTCAAGATCACCGGCTCGCAATGGAAATGGCACTACAGCTATTTCGGCGAAGACATCGACTTCTTCAGCATATTGGCAACGCCGAGGTCCCAGATAGAAGGCCAGGAAGCCAAGGGCGAGCACTACCTGCTTGAAGTCGACAAGCCGTTGGTATTGCCCATCAATCGTAAAGTCCGATTCCTGATGACCTCAGATGATGTGATCCACTCCTGGTGGGTGCCCGCCTTTGCCGTCAAAAAAGACGCCAATCCCGGTTTTATCAACGAAGCCTGGACCCGGGTGGACAAGCCGGGGATCTACCGCGGCCAATGTGCCGAGCTTTGCGGTAAAGACCACGGCTTTATGCCGATTGTGGTGCAGGTACTGGCAGAAGATGAGTTCGACGCCTGGATGGCAAAGCAGAAACAAGCCGCGGCTACAGCCGCCGAAGAAGCTCAGGCGGCCCTCAGTGAGACCATGAGCCATGATGAAGCCATGGCGCTTGGCGAACAGATCTATATGGCGCGCTGCGCCGCCTGTCATCAGCCAAACGGCGCCGGACTTCAAGGGGTGTTCCCGGCGCTCAAGGGCAGTGCTATTGCCATAGGCCCAATAACAGCCCATCTGGACATAGTGATCCATGGCAAGACAGGCACCGCCATGCAAGCCTTCGGCAAACAGATTACCGCCAAGGAACTGGCCGCTGTGGTGACCTATGAGCGCAATGCCTGGGGCAATAACACAGGCGACACAGTGCAAGCCGCCGACGTCAATAACCACGGGCAGTAGGGGAAGAAGATGAACTCATTCAGTCAAGATGCGAAAGCCGGTGTTCAGGAAGTCACTGAACAGGAACACCAGCATCATCACGCCCCCAAGGGGATCATGCGCTGGTTGCTGACCACCAACCATAAAGATATAGGCACACTCTATCTCTGGTTCAGCTTCATCATGTTCCTAATCGGGGGCGCCATGGCCATGGTGCTCCGTGCTGAATTATTCCAGCCCGGTTTGCAACTGGTCGAGCCCAATTTCTTTAACCAAATGACCACAGTACACGGTCTTATCATGGTTTTTGGTGCCGTGATGCCGGCCTTTACCGGCCTGGCCAACTGGTTGATCCCCATGATGATAGGTGCGCCGGATATGGCGCTGCCGAGGATGAATAACTGGAGCTTTTGGATTTTACCCTTCGCCTTCTTAATCCTGCTTAGCTCATTGTTTATGGAAGGCGGCGGCCCCAATTTTGGCTGGACCTTCTATGCGCCATTGTCGACAACTTATAGCGCAGACAGCACAGCCTTGTTTGTTTTTTCAATACATATCATGGGGATAAGCTCAATCATGGGGGCGATCAACGTGATAGTCACCATAGTGAATCTGCGCGCACCTGGCATGAACTGGATGAAGCTGCCCCTGTTCGTCTGGACCTGGCTTATCACCGCCTTCCTGCTGATAGCCGTCATGCCGGTATTGGCCGGGGCCGTGACCATGGTACTCACAGACAAATTCTTCGGCACCAGCTTCTTCGATGCCGCCGGCGGTGGAGATCCTGTGATGTTCCAGCATATTTTCTGGTTCTTCGGCCACCCCGAGGTGTACATAATGATCTTGCCGTCATTCGGCATCATCTCGGCCATCATTCCGGCATTCAGTCGCAAACCTTTGTTTGGCTACGCCTCAATGGTCTACGCCACCGCCAGCATCGCGATCCTCTCCTTCCTGGTGTGGGCACATCACATGTTCACCACAGGTATGCCTGTCTTTGCCGAACTCTTCTTTATGTACTGCACCATGCTGATTGCCGTGCCAACCGGGGTCAAGGTATTCAACTGGGTTGCCACCATGTGGCGGGGATCCATCAGCTTTGAAGCCCCTATGATGTTCGCCTGTGCCTTTATTATTCTCTTCACCATAGGCGGCTTCTCCGGCCTGATGTTGGCAATCACCCCAGCCGACTTCCAATACCATGACACTTACTTTGTGGTTGCCCATTTCCATTATGTGCTGGTCACCGGCGCCATCTTCTCCATCATGGCCGCCGCCTATTACTGGCTACCCAAGTGGACCGGGCATATGTACAGCGAGACCTTGGCCAAGTGGCATTTCTGGTGCTCGGTCATTTCGGTCAATGTGTTGTTCTTCCCGATGCATTTCCTCGGGCTGGCCGGTATGCCCAGACGCATCCCCGACTACTCGGTGCAGTTTGCCGATGTCAATCAGATTGTCTCCATAGGCGGTTTTGCCTTTGGCCTGTCACAGCTGATATTTCTGGTACTGGTGATCAAGTGTATTCGCGGCGGCACCCAGGCTCCGGCCAAACCTTGGGAAGGTGCCCAAGGACTTGAGTGGACACTCCCAAGTCCGGCGCCTTATCACACCTTCAGCACTCCGCCGGAGATTAAGTGATATGGCAGACTCCCGCCCCGACAACCGTAAACTGGTACGCCTGCTGCTACTTGGCGCCGTAGCCATGTTCGGCTTCGGCTTTGCCCTGGTGCCGCTCTATGACGTGCTTTGTCAGCAGTTGGGGATCAATGGCAAGACCAACACCAGCGCCGCCACTTATAGTGCCCAAGTGGATAACAGCCGCTTGGTCACTGTGGAGTTTATCTCTCAGGTGGCCAAGGGAATGCCGTGGGAGTTCAAGCCGGAAGTGACCCGTATCAAGGTGCATCCCGGCCAGTTGACCCATACCCGCTTTCTGGCCCGCAACCTGTCACACCAATACAAGATAGGTCAGGCGATCCCTTCCGTTTCACCGGGACAAGGCGCCGCCTACTTCAATAAAACCGAGTGCTTCTGTTTCAATCAGCAGCCGCTGGCTGCCGATGCCAGTGCCGAGTTGCCACTGGTGTTTTACGTGGATCCGGACCTGCCGGACTCCATCAGCACTCTGACCCTCTCTTACACCCTCTATGACATCACGGATAGACAGATATCCGATGCCCTGGAGCAAGGAGCAGCGAAATGACCAGTAAACATGAACACTATTATGTTCCGGCTCAAAGCGCCTGGCCGATTGTCGGCGCATTGGGGCTTTTCCTTATCGCCTATGGTGCCGGTACTTATGTATCCCAGCTCAAGTCTGACGGTGGCCACGGCAGCTACGTACTGCTGACAGGAATTGCCGTCATTCTGTTCATGCTGATTGGCTGGTTCAGAAACGTGATCCATGAATCCATGAGTGGCCTCTATTCGCCACAGATGGACAGGTCATTTCGGCAGGGAATGAGTTGGTTCATCTTCTCTGAGGTGATGTTCTTTGCGGCCTTTTTCGGCGCCCTCTTCTATGCCCGTATGGTGGCAGTGCCTTGGTTGGGTGGTGCATCCAACAATGCCATGACCAACGAAGTGCTCTGGCCTGGATTCAGCGCAGGCTGGCCCTTACTGAAAACCCCGGACGGCACTGAAACCCAAGCCATGGGTTGGAATGGTTTACCCCTTTTCAACACCATTATTCTGCTTACCTCCTCTATTACCCTGCACTTTGCCCACCTGGGGTTAGAGAAAGGCAAACGCACCGCCTTAACCCTCTGGCTTGGAGTCACCATCTTGCTGGGACTGGCGTTTTTAATCTTGCAGGGAGAGGAATATGTCCATGCCTACACTGAGCTGGGGCTGACGCTGCAGTCCGGCGTTTATGGCAACACCTTCTTCCTGCTGACAGGTTTCCACGGTATGCATGTGACTCTGGGCACGCTGTTCCTGTTGGTGCTGTTTTTCAGGGTTTTAAAGGGGCACTTCAGCGCTGAGCGTCACTTTGCCTTTCAGGCCGGCAGTTGGTATTGGCACTTTGTCGATGTGGTGTGGCTATGCCTGTTTGTTTTTGTGTATGTGCTTTAGTAAGGCCGGGGATTAGGGGAAATAATCCCCAGCGCCAATGCCAGCAGCAACAAAAGAACCACCAACGCCGAAAACAGCACCCGGCGGCCAAGAAAACGGCTCATGGGAACAGATGAATCGCCGCGCACCATGATCCACAGGGCGCGACCAAGGTTGAAAATGATGAACAGCAGTAGCAGTACCAATATGACTTTAAAGAAAAAACTGACTGACATTCACTCTCCCATCCCTTGGGGGCGTTACCTTGCACTGTTATTTACTTTGGGGCTGTTTCTACTCATGGTCAAGCTGGGATTCTGGCAACTGCAGCGCGCTGAAGAAAAGCAACTATTGGCCCAGGAGATTGCCGCCAGAGCGGATGCGGGGCCAAGCAGCTTTTCAGCTCTGCTGAGGCGAGACCCAGACACCCGACTCACAGGGCAGAAACTGCAGCTGAGCGCCAATGTATTGAGCGGTAAGCAATTGCTGCTGGACAACCAGGTGTATCAGGGACGCGTGGGCTACCTGTTGCTGCAACCTTTGCAAGTTGAGCCGGAGCAACCCTGGCTATTGCTGGAGCTGGGGTTTATCCCAGCCGCAGAAAAACGCAGTGAACTGCCAGAGATATTGCCATTACCGCCACGCCTCACCCTCGAAGGCCGATTGTGGCAAAAGGGCAGTAATCCACTGAGCCAGGAGCTCTTGGCCGAAGCCGGTTGGCCCAAGCGAATACAAAATCTCAACTGGCCGCAGCTCGAGCACTTGCTTGGGCACAAACTGATCCCGGCCGTGTTGCAGCCGGTTCAGCTGGAAGGTGTGGACTTGCCAAGACCCTGGCAGCCATTGCCCATGCCGGCTGAAAAACACCTGGGTTATGCCCTGCAGTGGTTTTCCATGGCTGCCGCCCTGTTATTACTGCATGTCTGGTGGCGCTGGAAACTGAATCGACACTAACCATAGGGCGAGCTGAATTCAGAACGCCCAATTACAGCAAGAGGAGCCAGGATGAACTCCCGAACCCAAAGACCACTCTTGATACTACTGCTGGCCTTTGCCCTGCCTGTGATACTGGCAAAACTGGTACTGAGCTTCGAGCTGTATCAAGGCGGAGCCACCAATAAGGGCCAGTTGCTGCCGGCTAATCTGGGTTATCAACAACTTGGGCTAGACAACCCGCTTCCCGGCCGTTGGCAAGTCCTATACCTGATACCGGCCAACTGCGATGAACTGTGCCAGGAACGACTCTACATATTACAGCAGAGCCATACGGCGCTGGGCGCCGAGATGGACAGGGTCGACACCCTGATTTTCATCAACCGGGAAAGCGACACGGAAGCTCCGCTAAACAAGGACTTTCATCGAGTCACTCTGGATAAACCTCTGACCGCCGAGAATCCATTACAGCAGCAGATGTTGGTGATAGTCGATCCTCTGGGCGCTTGGGTGTTGGCCTATCCTGTGATAGTGGGTCACCAGGGCCAACTCTTGCAGGGCAAGGCCTTGGTCAGCGACCTGCGCAAGCTGTTGAAACTCTCGAGGGTGGGCTGATGAAACTGAACTTGCTACTGAAGATGACCCTGATCTGCACTCTGACGGTCATCCTGTTGGGCGCCTACACCCGGCTGTCGGATGCCGGCCTTGGCTGCCCCGACTGGCCCGGTTGCTATGGCCATATCAAAGTGCCTTCCCAGGCCCATGAGTTGGCTCATGTCGAACGCCACTTTCCGGGACAAGAAATCGAACCCAAGAAAGCCTGGCTGGAGATGATCCACAGATATGTGGCCGGCTCGCTGGGGATTCTGGTATTACTTATTTTGATCCAGAGTTGGCGTGGCAGCGCAACCCCGAAGAAGCTACCGGGACTGATCGCCGCACTGATAGTATTTCAGGCGCTGCTGGGAATGTGGACTGTGACCATGAAACTGATGCCCGTCGTGGTCATGTCTCACCTGCTCGGGGGATTCACCCTGTTTTCGCTGCTGTTGCTGCTGTATCTCAGGCTCAGGCCTCTGCCAATCCCGGATGGCGATCCCCAAGCCCGCACCTTGGCGCCTTTGGCCATGGTGGCGCTGGCCATTGTGGTACTGCAAATTATGCTCGGCGGCTGGACCTCCTCCAACTACGCCGCCCTGGCCTGCACAGAGTTGCCTATCTGCGAAGGTGACTGGAGCAGCAACCTACGTCTGGCAGATGCCTTCTCTCCTTTTCAGGGGCAGCATCCCAGCTTTGAGTTCGGCGTATTGGATTATCACAACCGGATGACCATACATATTGCCCACCGAATAGGTGCCCTGCTGACCGCGATAGTGGTACTCACCCTGGCATTGATGCTCTGGCGCAGAGCCGACTCGAGCATGCTGAAACGCTCGGCTCTGGTACTCACCTTGGTGCTGGGATTACAGCTGTCATTGGGCCTGGCCAACGTATTGCTGCATCTGCCGCTGCCGGTGGCGGTTGCCCATAACGGCGGCGCAGCCCTGCTGCTGCTGACTTTGGTATTCATCAACTATGCGCTTTGGCGTAAAGCCTAAAGAGGGACTGTTTATGGCCAAACTACTCTCCATAGCCCAGGACGCGACCCGCACAGAGATCTCCTGGCGCGATTACCTGGAAATGACCAAGCCCAAGGTGGTAGCGCTGATGCTGCTCACCGTCCTGGTGGGCATGTGCCTGGCGTTGCCCGGTGCCGTCCCCCTACAGCCTTTGCTTGCCGGGCTAATGGGAATTGCCATGATGGCGGGCTCGGCGGCCGCCTTGAATCACCTTATCGATCGACGCATCGATGGCCTGATGGCCCGCACTTATAACCGCCCCTTACCCAAGGGACGAGTGAGCGTGAGCCGGGCCTTGAGCTTTGCCGTCTTGCTTGGAGTGGCGGGCTTTACCCTACTCTATTGGCTGGTGAATCCACTCACCGCCTGGTTGACCTGTGCCAGCCTGATTGGCTACGCCCTTATCTATACCGCCTATTTAAAGCGGGCAACCCCCCAAAATATCGTGATAGGTGGCCTTGCCGGTGCCATGCCGCCACTGCTGGGTTGGACGGCGGTAACCAATGACTTTCACGGCCACGCCTGGCTGTTGGTGATCATTATTTTCACCTGGACTCCGCCTCATTTCTGGGCCTTGGCCATTCACCGTCAAAAAGAGTACGCCAAGGTGGATATCCCCATGCTGCCTGTGACTCACGGGGTGGAATTTACCAAGACCTGTATTCTGCTCTACACCCTTCTGCTGGCCATCGCCTGCTTATTGCCGGTTTTGGTTGGCTTGAGTGGCCCCGTCTATCTGCTGGCTTCCACCATTCTCAGTTGCCTGTTTATCTACAAGGCCTGGCAACTCAAGTTTGCCGATCGTCCCGGGCTGGCGATGGCCGTGTTCCGTTTCTCTATCTATCAGCTGATGCTGCTGTTTATTGCCCTGCTGGTGGATCATTACCTCTGGAGTTGAATCATGAAGAAACGCATCTTGGTGGCGGGGATTTTGCTCATAGGTCTTGGCGGTTTGGCCAGTGTACAGCTGTTTCACCGACCTTCGTCTCAGCCGCCGCAGGCATTGCAAACCAGCTTTCAATATGAAACCCCAAGACCACTGCAACCTTTTGAGTTGCAGGACCAAAACGGCCATCAATTCGATAATGACAAGCTAAAACAGCAATGGAGTCTAATTTTCGCCGGTTACACCTCCTGCCCGGACGTATGTCCCACCACCCTTGGCAAACTCAGTGCCGTCTACCCGAAACTGGCACAAGTGGCACCAATACAGGTGATACTGCTCAGTGTCGACCCTGAGCGTGACAGCCAAAGCAAACTCAAGGATTACCTGGCCTTCTTTAATCCCGAGTTCATAGGTTTGCGAGCCGAGCACCCGGCATTACTGCCCTTCAGCCGCGATCTGGGCCTGGTGTATTCACTGGTCGGCGATGGCCCTGACTACCAAGTGGATCACAGCGCCTCTTTGATCCTGATCTCGCCCGACGGCCGCCGCTACGCCACCATCAAGCCCAGTTCACAGACACCCGGACAACTGCCGCAAATCCGCAACGATGAACTGCTGGCCGACTTTCGCACTCTGGTTACTCAGTATCAAGGGCCTCACTAACCCCCTAAAGAGCCTAGTCATTCATATACCATTTTTTCTTTTGAAAAGAGGCAGAAGTGAAATTTGCCGACTATCTTTTGTGTGTTGGGAAAACAGGGAAGCACTATGTCCATCGACACACTGGCACTGGGTTCAGAGATCAGCATTCGCAATATTCAGCCACTCTACCAAAAACTATTGGAGCTCTTGCATCGGGTCGATGAATTGATCCTGGATGCCGGTGAGTTGCACAAGGTGGATACTGCCGGCGCCCAGTTGCTGTACCTGTTTGCTCTGAGTTGCGACAAGCGAGGGTTGAAACTGTCATGGCAACAGGCTCAACCCACCTTTATCGCTCAACTGACGCGCCTGGGGATCAGGATCCCGACACTCGATTCGGATTTTGAAAAGGAAACGCTCAATGAAGACAATCCTCGCAGTTGATGATTCAGCCTCCATGCGGCAAATGGTGAGCTTTACTCTCAAGACAGCAGGTTTCGACGTGACCGAAGCCAACAATGGCGAGGAAGCGTTGAAAGTAGCCCAAGGCAGAGAGTTTGACCTGGTGATATCGGACGTCAACATGCCAATTATGGATGGTATCGAGCTGATACGTAACTTGCGCGAGCTGCCCAACTACAAGTTTGTGCCCATGTTGATGCTGACCACAGAGTCGACCACAGACAAGAAGCAACAGGGACGAGCCGCCGGAGCCACCGGTTGGATAGTCAAACCCTTCAACCCGGATCAGCTGTTGGCCACGGTTCGCAAAGTATTGGGTTAGCCTCCGGCAAGGAGCGGATATATGGACATAGATCTGAGCCAATTCACCCAGGTGTTCTTTGAAGAAAGCCTCGAAGGCCTGGAGGTCATGGAATCTGAGCTGCTGAAACTGAACGTGCAGCAACCGGATCCGGAAACCATAAATACCATTTTTCGTGCCGCCCATTCGATTAAGGGAGGCAGCGCCACTTTTGGTTTCAACCAGGTCGCCGGATTCACCCACTTGCTGGAAACCCTGTTGGATGAAATCCGTGATGGCCGCCGGGAAATGACCGCCAATCATCAGGATATGTTGCTCTTGTCGGTGGATCTGCTGCGCAACATGCTGCAGGCCTTGATGGCAGGTCAAAGCTTTGAATCGCCCCAGCAACAAGAGCTGGAAAACCGCTTCAATCAGGAGCTGTCCGAAGTTGCCGGGGTCGAAGATGCGCCGGATAACGCCAGCCAAAACAGTGAAAAGTCAGCAACCAAAGCATCAGAAACCAAAGATTCTGAAACCAAAGAGTCTGAAACCAAAGATATTGGGCTCAGCTGGCAGATAGATTTCCATGCCGGCGCCGACATTCTCAGATGCGGCAACGACCCCATTTTGATGTTCAACGAACTCGCCGAGCTGGGTGAGCTAAAAGTCAGCCTGCCAGCGCAGGAACTGCCAGAGTTTGAAGACCTGGACCCCGAATCCTGCCGTCTGTATTGGCAACTGCAACTCAACACAGAGGCGCCACTTGAGCGGATAAAAGAGGTGTTTGAGTGGGTCGAGGACGACTGTGAAATCCATTATCAGCAGTTGCCCGCCAAGACACAGCTTGTCGAAGGTGTCTCACCGCAGGAACAAGCCCCTATCTCGACTTCTGCCCCAGCCTCCCAAGAAACACAGGTCGCAGCCACCACAGCCAAAGTGGAGTCCGGCAAGGCTGTTGCCAAAACGGCGGAAACCAGTTCTATCCGGGTCAGCACCGACAAGATAGACATGCTGATCAATATGGTGGGTGAGCTGGTGATCACCCAGGCTATGCTGGGGCAGATAGGCCAACAGGAACGCATTGACGATAACGCTCTGCTGTCACTGCAACAGGGGTTGGAGCAATTGGCCAATCACACTCGGGATCTGCAGGAAAGCGTGATGCAGATCCGCATGCTGCCTATCAGCTTCGCCTTCAACCGTTTTCCCCGCTTGGTACGCGATATAGGTCAGCAGCTGGGCAAGAAGGTTGAGCTGATCCTCAAAGGTGAGGAGACAGAGCTGGACAAGACTGTGATGGAGAAAATTGTCGACCCCATGGTGCATCTGGTACGTAACTCTTTGGATCACGGCATTGAATCCCCTGCCGTGCGCAGTGCCAAGGGTAAACCGGAAACCGGCAGGATCACCCTCAACGCCTTCCATCAAGGCGGCAATATCGTCATAGAAATAACCGATGACGGCGCCGGATTGGATACCGGCAGAATTCTCGCCAAGGCCAGAGATAAAGGCTTGGTCGGCGCTGAAGAGGAACTCAGCACAGAGGCGATTCAGCAACTCATCTTTAAACCCGGCTTTTCTACCGCCGACAGCGTCTCCGACCTCTCTGGCCGGGGCGTGGGTATGGATGTGGTCAGACGCAACATTCAAGCACTCAGCGGCAGTGTAGAGCTGGCCTCGACGCCCGGCAAGGGTAGCCGTTTTACCATTCGCTTGCCTTTGACCCTGGCCATTCTCGACGGCCAGTTGGTGAGGGTCGGCGAGCATACTTATGTGGTGCCGCTGGTCTCCATCTATGAGTCGTTGCAAGTGGAAAGCAGTAAGGTCAACAAGCTGTCTGAAGAACACGAAGTGATCCGCCTGCGAGACGAGTACCTGCCGGTCATCCGCGTTTATCAGCAGTTCAATCACCAGGCTCAGGCCAAAGAGGTCAAAGAGGGGCTGGTGATGGTGGTGGACAACAACAACCAAAAAGTCGGCCTGCTGGTCGATGAGTTACTGGCGCAGCAACAAGTGGTGATCAAGAGTCTGGAAGACAACTACGCCAAAGTGCCCGGGGTGTCCGGCGCCACCATTCTCGGTGACGGCCGGGTGGCACTGATAGTGGATATTCCCGGACTCGTAGCCATGTCTGGCCTCAATCAAACTCAGGAACATGCAGCCTAGAAGGGAAGCGCAATGACAGAATCCAACCCTGCAACATCGGCAGCTGCGGAAGATCATTCACAGCAATACCTCACCTTTATGATGGCCGATGAGGAATATGGTGTCGATATTCTCTCGGTGCAGGAGATCCGTGGCTGGGAAGCAACCACGGTGATTCCCAATGCACCGCCCCATGTCAAAGGGGTGATCAATCTGCGCGGCACCATAGTCCCCATCATAGATCTGCGCCAAAGATTCGGTATCAAGACCCTGGCATATGGCCCAACCACAGTAGTGATAGTGCTGAAGGTGCGCCTGGATAAACAGCACAAGGTGATGGGCATAGTGGTGGATGCCGTTTCCGATGTTTTCAGTATCACCCAGAGCGAGATCCGCAGTGCGCCCGATTTTGGCCAGGACACGGACATGCGTTTCATCCATGGGCTCACCTGTGTGGCCGATAAGATGGTCATACTATTGAATATCAATATGTTACTCGGTAATGAAGTGCTGCCGGATGCATCACAACTTTCCAGTTTGCTGCAGCAACTGGACTTGGAACAGCCTCAGGCTACCAACCTTTAAGACATCGAGGAAAGAAGAATGGATGCCGCCAATGCCAACATAATCAACAGTAATCCCTGGAATCTGCTTGGCTTAATCACGGGCATCGCCGTGATGGCGCTCATGCTGCTAGGCCAGGATCCCAATATCATTATTATTCTGCAGGGCGTCACCCTGGTTTGCATACTGCTTGGGCTATTGCACTCACTCAAGCACAAAGGCACCCTGGATAGCGCCATCAACCAACTGCAGCGGTTGCTGAAAGACGGCACGCAGCAGTTTGCCGAGCTTGATCTTCCGGGCTGGAAGCCACTGCTGGACGAGCTCAGCCGTTGGCGTCAGAGCCAACGACAGCAGCAAGCCATTCTCAAGGCTCTGGATATCTGCCAGGCCAATGTGATGGTGGCCAATCCTGCCGGTGACATTCTCTACTTCAACCACTCGCTGCAACAAACCATGCAGGACGCCGAGGCCGACATTCAAGAGGTGTTGCCCAAATTCCAGGCCGACAAGCTGCAGGGTGCCAATATGGATGTTTTCCACCGCAACCCTGAGCATCAAAGGAAATTGATCGCCGGCTTGGAGCAGGTCTACTCGACTCAAATCAAGGTAGGTCGTCGTACCTTCAGCCTGATAGCTTCGCCGGTATTCGACGAAAACAAGCAACGTATTGCCACTGTGGTCGAATGGCAAGATCTCACCGAAGCCCTTAGCAAACAACAATTGGAGCAGCAAAGCGCTACAGAGAACACCCGCATCAAGCAGGCCCTCAATGTCTGCCAGGCCAATGTGATGGTCGCCGATAGCGACTACAAGATCATCTACCTGAACGACTCACTAAATGAAATGCTGGCCGGCAATGAGCAAAAGCTGCAACAGGAGTTGCAGACCTTCAACATGAGCAAGCTGATTGGCAGCAATATCGATATCTTCCATCGCCATCCTGAGCATCAGCGACAATTGCTGGACCAGCTCACCGACAGCTATAACACCCGCATCAAGGTGGCCGGGCTGACATTCAACCTGATTGCCACCCCGGTATTTGAACAAGGCAAGCGTACCGGCACAGTTGTGGAGTGGCAGGATATCACCGCCAGCCTGGCCAGAGAGCAGCAGGAAAAACAGCTGGCGGCCGAAAATGCTCGCATTCGTCAGGCATTGGATAATGTCAGTTCAAATACCATGGTGGCGGATAACGACGGCAATATCATCTACCTCAACCAGGCTGTGCAGCAGATGTTTCAAGCAGCCGAGAAAGATATTCTTCGCGATCTGCCCAAGTTCAATGCCGACAAACTGCTGGGACAAAATATCGATGGTTTCCACAAGGTCCCCAGTCACCAGCGCAATATTCTCGCCGGATTAACCGAGACCTACGACAGCCAGCTGCAAGTCGGTGGCCGTACCTTCAGAATCATTGCCAACCCGATACTGGACGCGGAACAGGGACGAATTGGCACTGTGGTTGAATGGGCCGATCGTACCGATGAGGTAGCCATAGAGCAGGAGATTGATGCCATTATCACGGCGGCCAACGACGGTGATCTGAGCCGCCGCCTGGATATTCATAACAAGGAAGGCTTCTTCCTTAATCTTTCCAACGGCCTTAACCGCTTGGTCGGCATCGCCGACAATGTCATTTCCAAAGTCGCCGATATCTTCGATGGCCTGGCCAAGGGGCAACTGGATCGTAAACTCGACGGCGAATATCGGGGTCAGTTTGCCAAGCTGCAGCAAGATGCCAACGCCACCATCAGCAAGTTGACCGAAGTGATTGGGGGTATCAATGACTCGGCCAATACCGTCACCTCTGGAGCCGAAGAGATAGCTCAGGGCAACGCCGACCTTAGCCAGCGTACCGAAGAGCAGGCCGCCTCCCTGGAACAAACCGCCTCCAGCATGGAGCAGATGACGGCCACTGTGAAACAAAGCGCCGAAAATGCCAATCTAGCCAACAACTTAGCCCAGCAGGCCAGCGAGAAGGCTGGCGAAGGTGGCAAGGTAGTCAAACAGGCCGTTAGTGCCATGGAGGAGATCAACACCTCGAGCAAGCGCATTGCCGACATCATCAGCGTGATAGATGAAATCGCCTTCCAAACCAACCTGCTGGCGCTGAATGCTGCGGTCGAGGCAGCCAGAGCCGGAGAACAGGGCCGTGGTTTTGCAGTTGTGGCCGGAGAGGTACGTAACCTAGCACAGCGCAGCGCCGGTGCTGCCAAAGAGATCAAAGAACTTATCCGCGACAGCGTCAACAAAGTTACGGATGGCACCCAGTTGGTCAATCAATCCGGTGAAACCCTGCAGGAGATAGTGCAAGCCGTCTCTAAAGTTGCCGACATGATCAACCAGATCAGCATAGCCGCCGAGCAGCAATCAGTTGGGATCCAGGAGGTCAATAAGGCTGTGTCGCAGATGGATGAAATGACCCAGCAAAATGCCGCCCTGGTGGAGCAGGTCTCGGCAGCCGGTGATGCCATGGCCGAACAGGCCAGGAGCATGAAGTGTCAATTGGGCTTCTTCAATACCGCTAATCTGGAAAAGGGCGCCCATAAGCCCCTGACCCTGATCGCCGGGGATAAGTCTCCCAAGATCCGTGTCAGTTCAGAAGAGTGGAGCGAGTTCTAGGAGACACTGATTGAGCTTCGATGAAGAGAAGGCATTCCCGATGACAGCAGCGGACTTTGGTATTATCCGCGAGCTGGCCTATCAACATACAGGGATAGTGTTACCCGAGCGCAAGCGTCATATGGTGTATTCCAGGCTCAGCCGCCGACTGCGACTACTGCGGCTGACCAATTTCGGCGATTATTGTCTCAAGCTACAAAGAGACCCTCTGGAACTGGCGCCCTTTATCAACGCGCTGACCACCAATCTGACCGCTTTTTTCCGGGAGCGGCACCACTTCAATTTTCTGGAAACCGAGCTGGTGCCCTATTGGCAGCAACGCAAACAGCGCAGGCTGAGAGTTTGGTCGGCGGCCTGTTCCAGCGGTGAAGAGCCCTACAGCATAGCCATGACCTTGGCAGAGCACTTTCCCGCCGCCTCGGGCTGGGATCTGAAAATATTGGCAACCGATCTCGATACCAATGTGTTGGCCAGAGCCGAAGCCGGAGTTTATCCCCTGACAGGGCTGGAGGCCATCCCCAAGCGGCAGCACCATTATCTGCAGAGCAGAGCGGAAGAGTTCAGCATTAGCAGCCAGATAAAAAAACTGATCTTCTTCAAACAACTCAACTTACTGGAACCCTGGCCAATGCAGGGCCCGTTCGATGCTATTTTCTGCCGTAATGTGCTGATTTATTTCGATCAGAGTACCAAGCAGAAGATAGTGGCCGGTTTCAGAAAACTCCTGGCCGATGATGGCGTGTTGTTTATCGGCCACTCGGAAAGCCTGACCAATATCTCCCGTGAGTTTGAAACCGTCGCCCAGACCACCTATCGCCTGCGGCATCAGAACTCAATTCTGCCGCGACAGTCCCACGCATCAGGAAGTAAGGAGTCATATTGATCATGGTAAGAGTACTGGTTATCGACGACTCGGCACTAGTGCGCCAGTTGCTGAGTCATATGCTCAGCCAGGCCAAAGACATTATGGTCGTCGGCTGCGCCGAAGACCCCTATAAAGCCAGAGAGATGATTAAAGTACTGCAGCCGGATGTGTTGACCCTGGATGTGGAAATGCCCAAGATGGATGGCCTGGCCTTTCTACGTAACTTGATGCGTCTAAGACCCATGCCTGTGGTGATGGTGTCGTCCTTAACCGAGCGCGGCGCCGATGTGACCTTAGAGGCCTTGTCCCTCGGGGCGGTCGACTTTATCGCCAAACCGAAACAGGACTTGACCAACAGGCTACTGGACTATCAGCAAGAGCTGATCGATAAGGTGCATCTGGCCGCCGCCAGTCATGTCACCCCGCAATATGGCAGCTCGGCGCCGCTCAGCAGCGATGCCAAACTCAAGCACCGCATCATAGCCATAGGCGCTTCCACCGGCGGTACTGAAGCCATTCAACGGGTAGTGGCGCCGCTGCCGGAAAATACCCCCCCCATAGTCATAGCCCAGCATATTCCCGCGACCTTCAGCGCTTCATTTGCCCGCCGCCTCAACCAACACGCCAGAATGGAAGTGATAGAGGCTCAGGGCGGGGAAAAATTGACTCAGGGCGTTGCCTATCTGGCACCGGGCCATGCGCACTTGGTTGTTGAACGTCGCGGTGCACATATCTACACCAGACTGCTGGACACAGAAACCGTCAACCGCCACAAACCCTCGGTGGACGTGCTGTTCAACAGCATTGCCGAGATTGCCGCTAAGTCGGCGATAGGGGTGATTCTCACGGGCATGGGTAAAGACGGTGCGGCCGGCCTGCTGAAAATGTGTCAAGCGGGAGCACACACCATAGCCCAGGATGAGGCCAGTTCCGTGGTATGGGGTATGCCGGGCTCGGCAGTGGCACTCAATGCCTGCAACGAGCAGTTGCCACTGGCGAATATCCCGGCCAGGTTGTTGCAATTACTGACTACTCCTTGACCCAGCTGCCGTCATCCTTTGGCCTAACCCATGCCTGGGAAAACCAATAATAGCTACCGTGACGTTTACTGGGAGCAGTACAGTTGTATCTGGATCGCCCCGGCGGCAAGTCCAGTTCAGCCTGAATTCGGAAACGATTCGCCGACAACCATTGAGGTTTCTTGGCGCCCTGCCCCTGCACATAACACATGAGCTGCGACTGATTGATATCGCTCATGTCCAGAGTCACCTCAAGTTCAGGCCGCCACTGGCCCATGGGTAACTCAGGGTTACTGGGGGAGATGGCCTGCACCGGCATATTCAGGCTATGCAGTTTCACCTTGAGAGCATTCATATCGGCATAGGCGCCGGCCACGGGGAATCGCGGCAAAGAGGTCAAAGCAGAGTGAAGGCCTGCCGCACCGGACTGCTGCCCCAAGCCAACAAATCCCAGTCGCTGCAACAAGGCCTCCAACTGGCTGTTATATTCGCCGTAGGGATAGGCGATTATCTTCAGATTGTCGCCGGTTTCTTTGGCAATTTGGGCCTCGGTCGCCAGTAGATTGGCTTCGATTCTCGCCAGCCACTGCTCCTCGGTTTCGGTGGCATAGCGGCGGATCAGATGCTCATGCCCCCAACTGTGATTGGCAATCTCGGCGCCTTCTGCCGCCAGTGTTCTGAGCTGCTCCCAGCCCATCATCTCACGATAACCCTTTTCTATCGGTTCTATTGCCACAAACAGTGTGTAAGGAAAACCAAACTCTTTCAGTATTGGGTGCGCCGCCTCGGCAATACTGAGGTAACCGTCATCGAAGGTGATGGCAACCGTTCTCGGTGCCAGCGCTTGGGACTGACGAATCGCCTCTATCACTTGGGTCAGCGGCACCACGTTGAAATCATGATCAGCCAGATACTGCATCTGTTCCCGAAACTGGGCCGGAGTCACACTGGTACTGGCCGGCGAGCTGTCAGAAACATGGTGATACTGTAGAATGACTGCCGCCAGGGTGGGCGAACTTATCAGCCCAAGACAACTGCAGAGCAAAAAGCACAGCTTTTTCAACATCATTAACCTCTGAGAAATTATGACCACCAGCATTGGCCTGTTCGACAGGCAAAAAAACCGCCAGCTGTTTGCACTGGCGCTTCCAATGATACTGTCCAACATCACAGTGCCGCTACTGGGTCTGGTGGATACGGCTGTCATAGGGCACTTGAGTGACGCCTATTATCTCGGGGGCGTCGCCGTTGGTTCGACCATTATAACACTGCTGTTCTGGTTGCTGGGGTTTCTGCGTATGGCTACCACGGGCCTGGTTGCCCAAGCCTATGGCGCCGATGACAAACCACGGCAACTGCAGCTGTTGTTGCAAGCCGGCTCGCTGGCACTTTTCCTCGGCTTGATGGCTCTGCTGTTGCAAGGGCCGATACTCAGCCTGGCCGCCAGTTTCTCCGATGCCAGTGAGCAAGTCAGCCACTACGCTGCCAGCTACTTTTCCATTCGTATCTGGTCGGCCCCGTTTGCACTGCTGAACCTGTCTCTACTTGGCTGGCTGCTGGGCCGTCAACAACCCAAGGCCGCCATGTGGCAGTTGATCATCGCCAACTGCGCCAATATAGCTCTGGATCTGCTGTTTGTTATAGGTTTGGGTTGGGGCGTGGAAGGCGCGGCCCTGGCATCCGTCATCGCCGATATGACAGCCTGTGCCGTAGCCTGTACTATGGTGTTGCGCCAGTTAAAACAGTTCAATGTGCCGCCTATTGCTGAGCTACTCGGGCAGTTACATCCCCGCGACTTTAGTCGCCTCTTGAGCCTGAATCTGGATATCTTTATCCGCAGCTTGTGTTTGCAGGCCACCTTCGCCTTTATGACCTTCAAGGGAGCCGGGCTCGGCGATGAAACTGTCGCAGCCAATGCCGTGTTATTGAATATGTTGCTGCTGATTTCTTACGCTTTGGACGGTATTGCCTACTATGCAGAGGCCGAAGTGGGCCGAGCTATGGGACAAAAACACTTGGATGCACTCAGGCAAGCGGTCGCCTTGGCGTTTAGCTGGTCGGCCATCATAGCCCTGGGCTTCAGCGGCTGTTTCTGGATTTTCGGTGAGCAGCTCATCGGCATGCTGACCAATATTCCCGAGGTTCGCCACACCGCCGTGCTCTACCTGCCATGGCTTATCGTCCTGCCGCTGCTGGCATTTGCTTCCTATCTATTTGACGGTGTCTATATTGGTGCCACCAAGGGTAAAGTGATGCGTAACAGCATGATTTTCGCCAGCTTGGCAGTATTTTTCCCGGTCTGGTTCATACTGCAACCTCTGGGTAACCATGCTCTATGGGTTGCGATGAGTGCCTTTATGCTGGCGCGTAGCCTGAGTCTCGGGCTGCACTTTCTCTGGCGCCAACACCACTTTATCCAGGCCTGATGGCAATAAAAAAGGACAGTTCAATACTGTCCTTTTCTTTGGCAGCCAAATACCAGAATTACTGGTAAGAATGGTCGCCATGTTGGTGATCAGTTACATCACGAACACCGGTTAATTCACCGGGGAAACGCTCCAACAGCTGAGTCTCAATACCGTCTTTCAGGGTCACATCGACCATGGAGCAACCGTTACAACCACCGCCAAACTGCAGTACCGCCACGCCGTCGTCCGTGATCTCCACCAACAT
This sequence comes from Shewanella sp. MSW, assembly GCF_007636515.1. Lineage (NCBI taxonomy): Bacteria > Pseudomonadati > Pseudomonadota > Gammaproteobacteria > Alteromonadales > Shewanellaceae > Shewanella > Shewanella sp. MSW. The sequence goes on along the minus strand of NZ_LVDR01000009.1, from coordinate 18,186 downwards.
GATGTGACCGCCGTGGCTGGCCAGCTGGGGATTAATCTCGGCCTGGATCATATACTCCAAGCGCTCGGTCAGTGAAGCATCATCAGACACTTTACGCATCTTGGCGTTGGGCGCTTTCAGAGTCAGTTGTGAGCCCAACTGATCGGCTACCAGGTCAATACTGGCTTCTTCCAGGAAAGGGGCGCTCTTTTCATCGACCATGGCCTTAAAGCCATTGAATTCCAACTCGATATCGTCGGCTTCAACCGCATCCGGTGGGCAATATGAAACGCCACATTCGGCCTGAGGAGTCCCAGGGCTGATAACAAAGACCCGAATATGAGTGCCTTCCGGCTGACCATCCAGGAGTTTAACAAAGTGCGCCTGAGCTGCTTCGGAAATGGTAATCATGACAACCTGCTCCGTCAGGGTAAACCTGAGTAAATTAGTAAGAATTAGCGATATCATACTCCGACTGTCATGCGCTTTGTAGTCCCGAAAGCGATAGAGCTGAGTTTTTTGTTGTCGGGATCTCGATTTTATCTTCCACAATTTCAAGTCGAATCTTGATATTTAGCTGACACATACTTACCACCTTTAGCCGCTCAGGAGCTATGACTCAATCCGGGCGCTTCTGCTCTGGCCAGGCACCACACCTGTATGTCCGGTGACCAGGGAGCCAGAGCCCTGGCAGCTTCCCGGATAGTGGTGCCTGTCGTCACCACATCATCCACCAACACCAATCGTTGCCACTGTAACTCTCCGCTCACGGCAAACGCCTTGGCCAGATTACGCCTGCGAGCCTTGCCACTTAGACCGGCCTGGGGTGCGGTATCTGCTACCCGCAGCAGCAAAGAGTCCACCAACGGCAACGCCAACTCTTGACTCAACATAGATGCAATCACCCAGGCCTGATTAAAGCCCCGCTGTTGCAACCTCGCCGGATGCAAAGGAACAGGCACCAAGACCTGGGGCCAACAGATAAGTCCGGCGGTCGCCAACGTCCTTACTCTGCAAGACAAGGCCCGAACCAATGCCGGCAGCGGGGCAAAATCCTGCTGGTATTTGACTCGGCCGACAAGTGGCCCCAATGCCGAGTGGTAGCTGGCCGGAGCCACCACAGGGATAGGATTGTGTTTCATACAAGAACCACAATAGCGACCAATAACAACCAACTCCCGACCACAGCCGAGGCAGATAGGTTGTCGGTAGCAACTGGCAGCAAGACAACAGGCACACAACCCCTGACTAGATGATGGGATCTGCTGATGACACAAGAGGCAACGGTTGGGTAAACTGGCGGCCAATAGGGCCCGGCATCCTGCCAATAGAGGGCTCCACATAACGAATCTTCCATGAGGTGTTTCAGTGAGTCTGCATATCGAAAGCCAGGGACAGGGACGGGATCTGATCTTGCTCCACGGTTGGGGCGTCAACAGTGCCGTTTTTCATCCCCTGCTGCCTGGGTTATCTCAGTATAGAGTCCACAGTGTCGACCTGCCGGGATTTGGTTTTAGCCAAACCATTGACGGGGAACTAGACGACTGGGTGGACGCCCTGGTGGCAGCTCTGCCCACACAGGCAGTATGGTTGGGCTGGTCGCTTGGTGGCTTGGTGGCCACCCGGGTAGCTCAGCGCTTTCCAGAGCGAGTTACCAGGCTTATCACAGTCGCCTCTTCTCCCTGCTTTATGGCCAGGAGCGATAACCAATGGCCTGGAATAGCACCTAATGTGCTGACTCAGTTTGCCGAACAACTGCAACAGGATCTGCAGCGAACCATAGAAAAGTTTCTGGCGATCCAAGCTATGGGCAGCGATAGCGCCCGCGACGATATTCGCACCATTCGCGAGCTGGTTCTGGCGCGGCCGCTACCCAATGAACAGGCTCTGACGCAAGGCTTGGAGATGTTGGCCAAGGTGGATCTACGCCCCGGACTGGAACGGCTCACCCTTCCCTGGCTCAGGGTTTGGGGAAGATTGGATGGGCTGGTGCCCAGAAGAGTCGCTAACCTATTGCCGGGTAACGCATCAACCACAGATTTACTGCTGTCCAAGGCATCACACGCCCCCTTTATTTCCCATCCTCAGGAGTTTATTGAAGGGCTAAATAGCTGGCTAACAGAGAAAGACTTTAATTCCTTGCCCTAATTGACTATTATTTGGTCAGCAATGTAAGGAATGCCCTATGCAGCTCGTCTCACACTATCCACAGGTACCGATCGCGACCAGTAATCCCGCGACCGATGTCGCTCGGGTAGAGAGTCAGCAACGACCGCCGGTCATTCCGCCGCAGCAACCCAGTAAAGGCCATGAAGAAAGGGCCTTCAACCCGCAGCACGAACGCACGGCAGACTCGGCGCAGCAACAGGCCAGACTGGCCGACAGAGTCCAGGAGCGCCAACAACAATCCGGTCAACAACAGCAGCAAGAGCAAAAGCGGCGCCAAGGCAGTAAGCCTCTGCTGCTGAATCTACTCAGCAAGCCGGCTCTGGATCGCCGCGATATACGTAACCGTCAGTTTGAAGCTTCTACGTATCTCAAACCCACAGTTGTATTAAATAATGGGCCTCACCCCATGCCGAATGAAGCACCGCAGTTTTATCGCGAGCTGGGGCAGAGAATCGATACCTTCTACCATCAATGCACCGAGCCTATGCCTGCAGCCGGTATCTCTGCACTGGCTTGATCCATGGGCGGCAGCTTATACAAACCTTCCTGATACGCCACGCTACCCCATAGTGCCAACCCAAGCGCCGTGCGAGCCATTGATTCAGAGAGTGGCGCGGCGTGCAGTTGCTCCCTAACTGGATCGTAATCAAAGGTCGCAGGCGCTTTCTCCGGCTGCAATATAGTGACTTTGTTATCCTGCATATAAGCAAAGTTTTTGTTGTACTGCATCAAGGCCCTGCCCGGCCAGTTATCGGGCATCTTTGACAAATCTCTTCCCAACATGGGGTAGGTGGCATCGATGCCGGCCAAAGACAACAGCGTTGGCGGCAGATCTATCTGACTCACTACCCGCGGGTCCCGCTTAGCCGTTATCCCTTCACCCAATAATAAGCCGGGGATCCTGAATCTGGGCACTGGCACCAAAGACGCCCCGGAAACCCGACTGTCATGATCGGCCACCACCAGAAACAGGGTATCACGCCAATAGTCAGCCTCTTTCGCCAGTCGAAAAAACTCACCTATGGCGTAATCGGCATACTTGGCAGCATTGTTGCGGGTCTGTTTTGGCTGTTCATACAGTTCGATACGGCCATCAGGGAATTCAAAGGGATCATGATTGCTGGAGCTGAACACCAGGCTAAAGAAAGGTTTGCCCTCGGCATGAAGGCGCTTGAACTCAGAGTCGGCCTTGCGCATTAGATCTTCATCTGAAGCCCCCCAGGAGCCGACAAAGGCAGGTTTAGGATAGTCTTTCTGGTCGACTATGGTGCTAAAGCCATTGCCGAGAAAAAAGCTGCGCATATTGTCAAAATGGCTTTCACCACCGTAGATAAAGGAGGTGGAATACCCTTGAGCCTGCAGCAATGCAGCAAGACTAAAGAAACCACTTTGACTCTTGCCGAGTTTCACCACAGAACGCGCCGGCGTGGGGGTAAAACCAGTGGTCACCGCCTCTATGCCTCGAACTGAACGTGTCCCCGTGGCATACAGACTCTCGAAATACCAGCCTTCATTGGCCAAGGCGTCCAGATTGGGTGTCAGTGGTAAGCCCCCCAAACTGCCAACGAAACGAGCACCCAGGCTCTCCTGCAATATGATGACTATATTCTTGGGTTTACCACGATAGCTGGCCTGGTTCTGACTCAAGCTGGGATACTGGTCTGATATAAAGTCAGCCGGCGCACGACCAGTCTCCTGGCGAATTATTTGATAGATCTCCTTTCTGTCCATATCGCCATAGATCCACGATGTGTCGGCCTCGTTATTCATTTGGCTGATAGCAAAAGCCAGCGAGTAACCTGAATTGACCACCAACGAGTTAACGAGTGGATCATCGGCGAAGGCCACCATGGCCGGATTCAAAGGCCTGTGACCAAGAGTGGATCTGGCCCCCGCCAAGGACAAGACAATGATCAGCACACCAAGTACCGGACGCCAATACCACTTGGGGAAACGACAATTGCGACAGAGGTAACCTGAGAGTTTCCAACCGCTCCAAAGGATGGCTCCAGACAAAACCACGGAAAGGATCAACTCCAGCTTGCGGCCACTCCAAAGCATGGAAAGCACTTCTTTGGGGTAAATAAGATACTCAACATAGAGGCGATTTGGCCTGACACCATACTCTTCAATAAAAGAGGGTGTGGACAACTCCAAGAACAGCAAATACCAAAGCCCGAGAGTCAACCACAGACGCTGTATCCAAGACCAGCAACGTCCGAGCCAATGTTCGCCGCCAAACAAGGCTGTACCCAGTGCCACAACACCCCAGAGCCAACAAAGCATGGCCACATCTACCCGCAGCCCCTGCAACAACAGATGAGTCCAACCACCAACGGCTGCTACCCGTTCATATTGCCAAAGCCCCAGCCCAATTCGACTCAACATCAGGCATAACAGAGCCAATAAACTGAAAGTCAGTACACTACGAAACGGTCCAGTAAATTTAAAACGAGAAAACATCATTTCCAGGGTTCCTCACCACTCTTTTGCCTTGGCGTTTGTTAAAAAATTGACGATTTACCGCACGCCAACCCCCAGAAAGAGCCGATTTGCCGCGCAATTATGACAGAAAGGATAAGATAAAGTTTCATTAACATTTGTTTGTTATTGGCTATAGCACCAGAGGGTGAAGCCGTTCGCAAAAGATGGGGAAAAGTGTCAGAACTCATGGTTAGCGGGAAACGACATTATTGGTTCGAGTACTAGCAACAGAAAATCGCGTATAAAAAAATCCCCCGATAATTATCGAGGGATTCATCAACTGTCGGACTGTTAATAGGTATTCAACAACTTGTCGATCAGTTTTTCTTCAGCTTGGCAAAGGCATCGGCAAACGCATTGCCCATGGCGGCATTCACTGGCTGTGGCTTGGCGGCAGGACGTTGTTTGCCCTGACCAGATTTATTGCCCTTGGCCTGCGGCTTACCTGCTCTTTGTTGTGGCTTGCCTGGCTCAATCTTTTCGTCCAGGCGCATCGACAGTCCTATACGCTTACGCTCAATATCTACCTCCATGACCTTTACCTTGACCACATCACCGGCCTTAACCACGGTATGAGGATCGCTGACAAACTTGTCGGTCAATGAAGAGATGTGCACCAGTCCATCCTGATGCACGCCGATATCGACAAAGGCACCAAAGTTAGTGACATTGGTCACCACGCCTTCGAGGATCATCTCAGGTTTGAGGTCCTTTAGCGCCTCAACCCCATCTTTGAATTTGGCTGTCTTGAACTCGCCTCGGGGGTCACGTCCCGGCTTATCCAACTCTTTGAGGATATCCGTTACTGTCGGCAGACCGAATGCGTCTGTGATGAATTCGGCCGGATTGATACTGTTCAGCAGATCGCTGTTACCTATCAGTTCAGCAACCGGTTTACCCTTAAGCTTGGCGATATTTTCCACCAGCGAATAGGCTTCGGGGTGAACGGCCGATGCATCCAGCGGGTTACTGCCTTCACGGATCCGCAGGAAGCCGGCGGCCTGTTCGAAGGCCTTGGGCCCCAGACGTGGCACCTTGAGTAGTTCTTTACGGTCGTTGAAGCGGCCGTGTTCGTCGCGATATTCCACCAGATTTTTGGCTAAGGTGCGGTTAAGACCGGCCACCTGGCTCAGCAGCGGCATGGAAGCCATATTCACATCGACACCGACGCCGTTTACACAGTCTTCAACCACGGCTTCCAAAGAAGCCGACAGCTGACTTTGGCTGACATCATGTTGATACTGACCCACACCAATGGACTTAGGTTCAATCTTAACCAACTCCGCCAGCGGATCCTGCAGCCGTCTGGCGATGGACACGGCGCCGCGCAGTGAAACATCGAGATCAGGAAACTCATTGGCCGCCAACTCAGAGGCCGAATAGACAGAGGCTCCGGCTTCACTGACCATCACCTTAGTGATGCCGGGGTTGCTGTCTTTGACCATGGCAATCACTTCAGCGGCCAGCTTGTCGGTTTCACGGGAAGCCGTGCCGTTACCTATGGCGATCAGCTCCACCTTGTGCATATTGACCAGATTAGCCAGAGTGCGTATCGACTTGTCCCACTGGTTTTGCGGCGCATGAGGGAAGATAGTGGTATGGCCCACCAGCTTGCCTGTGTCGTTGACCACCGCCACCTTAACTCCGGTACGCAGCCCGGGATCCAGTCCCATGGTGGCCTTGGCTCCGGCGGGAGGCGCCATCAGTAAGTCGCCCAGGTTACGGGCAAAGACTTTAATCGCCTCGGTTTCCGCCGCTTCGCGCATTCTGGCGATAAACTCGGTTTCCATCTGCAGGGCGATTTTGATCCGCCAAGTGGCTGTGACAACCGTCTTCAGCCAGTTATCCAGAGCGCTGTCACTCAGCTTAAGACGCAAGTGCTCAGCGATAATCACCTCACAATAGCTCCCCGCTTTGGCTTCTGCCTCAGGGTCGGCATTCATCGACAGACTCAACACGCCTTCATTGCGGCCGCGCAGCATAGCCAGCGCCCGGTGAGAAGGCACAGAGCTGAGTTTTTCAGTGTGCTCAAAATAGTCGCGGAACTTAGCGCCTTCCTTCTCCTTGCCGGAGATCAGTCGGCTTTCAATGACAGCCGACTGTTGCAGGTGGTTACGCACCTTGGCCAGCAGCTCGGCATCTTCGGCGATCCGCTCCATCAGGATATAACGGGCACCATCCAACACCGCCTTGGCGTCGGTAAAACCGGCTTCCGGATTGAGATAGGCCTCGGCGGCCTGCTCAGGATCCATGGCGGCGCTGCCGGCGGCGGCATAGAGGGCATCGGCCAAGGGCTCAATACCGGCTTCAATAGCAATTTGGCCCTTGGTACGACGCTTGGGTTTATAGGGCAAGTACAGATCTTCGAGCCGGGTCTTGCTGTCGGCTTCATTGATGGCGTGCTTCAGCTCGGCGGTCAGTTTTCCCTGAGCATCAATCGAGGAGAGGATCACCTGACGCCGATCGTTAAGCTCCCGTAGATAACCTAGACGAGAGTGCAGGTTACGCAGCTGGGTATCATCCAGCCCCCCCGTCACCTCTTTGCGGTAGCGGGCAACAAAAGGCACTGTTGCACCTTCATCCAGCAAGCTGATGGTAGCAGCAACCTGCTGCTCACGAACATTCAGCTCCTGGGCAATAATCTGAGCAATATTATGCATAGTAAGGATCTGTTGGATTGACAAAATTCAGATGCGCCAACCATACCACAGGCAGCCTGAAAGTTTCATAGCCGGAGAGCGAGATTCCAGCCTTTAGTCAGCTAATCACATCCCAGGTTTAGCTCCTTGACACTCTTTACAAAAATTCATCACAGCTATGGACAGAGAAAACCAGCCTATTTTATACTCCTTAGCCGTTATGCAAATAACAATGATTTGTATTTATCAACTTGGCAAGGAGAGCCGGAAACCGCAAACCAATAAGCCGTCTTCCAAGATGGCAAACATTAGGAATAACGATGAAATTCACTCGCTCCCTCGTCGCTCTGTCAGTCCTTTCCGGGCTGGCTGCCCAGGCGGCTTACGCCAAAGAGCCCCAAATGGAAACCATGGTCATCACTTCCAGTCGGATGGAAAAACCACTCAGTGCCATCCCCAATACTGTGACCGTCATAGACCAGGAACAGCTCAAGCAACAGTTGGCCACCACCCGGGACTTGTCGACCATTTTGGGCAACCTGGCCCCCAGCTTCTCCCCCAGCCGCCAGAAAATGACCAATACCGGCGAAACCCTGCGTGGCCGCGCCCCACTCATCATGATAGATGGCGTGCCTCAGTCAAACCCTCTGCGCAGTGGTGGTCGTTCAGGCCAAACCATAGATCCCATGATGATAGAACGAATTGAAATTATCCATGGAGCCAACGCCATGCACGGCCTTGGTGCTCAGGGCGGCATCATCAACTACATCACCAAGAAACCCAGCGGCGACAACGAAAGTCGGGTAAGTTTTGATCTGTCCACCCCCACCAGCTTCGAGTCCGATAGCCTGAGCTTTGGTGCCAACTATGCCTTCTCCGGCCAAAGCGGTAACCTGGATATGCTGGGTTCAGTGGGATACCACAGCAATGGCGTTTACTATGATGCCAACGATGATGTCATAGGTGTCGACACCACCCAGGGCGAGTCGATGGACAGCCAGAGCAAGGACTTCTTCCTCAAGTTGGGCTATGAGTTCAGCGAGTCGCGACTGGAGCTGATGGTCAACCACTACGATATGGACAACAATGGTGACTGGATGCCGGTCAAAGGTAATGTCGCCACAGATACTCCAACGTCGGCGGTGAAACAGAAACAACCCTGGCAGGCTGCCAACAACAAGGTCACCACCAGCAGTCTCACCTATAAGCACCGCAACATCGCCGGGCAGCAGTTGGAGCTGCAACTGTTCAACCAGAACTTCAAGGGTGTCTATGGCGGTGGCTGTTTCGGCAGCTTCTATGATCCGGCCTTCGAAGGTGCTGCGAATCTGACGACCTGTGATACCGGCGCCAATGGCGAGCAGTACTTCTATGATCAGTCACGCAACAAGTCCAACAAGTGGGGCCTCAAGGCATCGATGATCGCTAATAATCTCGCCGACAGCGGTGTGGATCTGGCCTATGGGGTAGACCTTTTCAGCGATACCACAGAGCAGGATCTGGTACAGACCGGACGCTCCTGGGTACCCGAGACCCGTTACGACAATATCGCCCCCTATGCCCAGTTGAGCTTCTCACCTTTGGATGCCCTGACTATTTCCGGCGGCGTTCGTTATGAATATGCCAAACTCAAGGTCGATGATTTCCAAACCCTATGGGCCTCTGGCCACAAACAGGTTGCCGGTGGCGAACCGGATTTCAATGAAACCCTGTTCAATATAGGTGCCAGTTATAACTTCAGCTCAGCGCTGCGCCTCTATACCAGTTACAGCCAAGGTTTTGGTATGGCCGACATAGGACGAATTCTGCGTGACGGCAACAGCTTCCCGGATCAAAACCCCAGTGTGGAAGGCTCCTTGACGCTGGAGCCCGTGGTCACAGACAACTATGAACTGGGCTTGGACTATCAAGGCGAGTTGTTGGCAGCCAAGCTGGCCCTGTATCGCTCCGAGGCCAAACTGGGTGCCCGTTTAGCCCTGAATGAAGACGGCTTCTACAATGTGAAACGGGAAAAGAGCGTGATCCAGGGACTGGAAGCCAATGTCACGGCTTACCTGGGTAATGACGACGATCTGGGGCTGAACCTGGCGCTGCAACAAGGGGAGTATGACTCCAATAAAGATGGCAGCACAGACACAGATCTCGACGGCGCCAACATAGCACCCAATCGTCTCAACCTATTCTGGGAACACAGGTTCGATGCCGAGATGAGTGGGCGGATTCAGGCCAACTACTATATGGACCGTAGCTTCAAAAAGGCCAATGGTGAAGAGTACGCCGAGTTTGACGGCTATATCACGGTTGATGCCTCCTTCTCTATGCCCTTATACCAAGGCACTTTGACATTGGGGCTACAGAATCTGCTGAATAAAGACTACTACAGTTACTACTCACAGACCATGGCTAACAACAATCGTTACTTCAAGGGCATGGGCCGTACTGTCAGCATAGGCTTCAGCTTGCCGTTTTGAGGAAACTTTCATCAGGGTTACTGTCGGTAGCCCTCATAAAAAGCCAGTTCAATAACTGGCTTTTGCTTATAATCGGGTACTGCGCCAGCAGCTTTGGGCTGCATGTTAAGTCGTGCTCGCTGGAAGCGAGAACCATAAAAAAAGGACGCTGTTCTAGCATCCTTTTCCGGGATTGGAGATGACTCAGTCTGCCGAGGTTTCCGACTTTTTCTCTCTGGCCAGCAGTTCTTTGGCCGCATCAATAGGCGATTTGCCCTGATACAACACTTGATAGATCTGCTCGGTGATCGGCATCTCGACTCCCAAGCGCTTGGCCAGAGTGTAGACCTCTTTAGTGTTGCGGTAACCTTCAACCACCTGACCGATTTCAGCCTGGGCAGTATCGACATCACAACCTTTACCTAATGCCAAACCAAAGCGACGATTACGCGATTGGTTATCGGTACAGGTCAGCACCAGATCCCCAAGACCCGCCATTCCCATAAAGGTAGATGCATGAGCGCCCAAGGCTTCCCCCAGACGGCTCAACTCCACCAAACCACGGGTGATCAGGGCTGTACGGGCATTGGCACCAAAGCCTATACCGTCGGACATGCCGGCACCTATAGCGATGACATTCTTGACCGCGCCACCGAGCTGCAGGCCAATAAAATCGTCATTGGCATACACTCTCAGACGTTTGGGGCTGTGCAGCAGTTCCACCAGATCCTGGGTAAACTCGGCATCAGTACCGGCCACTGAGATGGCGGTTGGTAAACCTGCCGCCAGCTCTTTGGCAAAAGTCGGTCCGGACAATACCGCCAGCGGATATTTCTCCCCCAGCACATCGCGGGCAACATCCTGCAACAGGCGGCCACTTTCCGGCTCCAGCCCCTTGGTAGCCCAAATGATGCGGGCATCATCACGCAGCAGAGGCTTGGCCTGAGCCAGCACTTCGGCGAAGACATGACTTGGCACCACCACCAGAATATTTCGCGACGCCGCCAATGCTTTGGCCAGATCGGCCTCCATCACCAGGGAGTCGGGAAAGGCTATTCCGGGAAGAAAGGCTTGGTTACTGCGCTCGGCAGCGAGTTTAGCCACATGCTCGGGCTCATGCCCCCACAACAGGGTACTGTGTCCATTGCTGGCCAAAGAAATGGCAAGGGCGGTGCCATAAGAGCCCGCCCCCAATACCGTTATTTCGGCAGTGTCTTTCATCGGCTGATTACGCGTTTGCTTCTTCGGCCGGAGCTTGCTCGGCGGCGGCTTGACGCTGCTGCACATACTGAGCGAACAGGGCGTCGAAGTTCACAGGTGCCAGGTTCAGCTGTGGGAAAGTACCACGGGATACCAGGCTGGCCACGGTTTCACGGGCATAAGGAAACAGGATGTTAGGGCAGTAAGCGCCCAGAGAATGAGCCAGTTGAGGATCGCTCAGACCAGAGATAGAGAAGATACCGGCTTGTTGTACTTCACACAAGAAAGCTGTTTCTTCACCATTTTTGGCGGTCACAGTCAGTGACAGTACTACTTCAAAAACGTCGTCGGCCAACTTGGCGCTACGGGTATCCAGATCCAGCTTAACTTCAGGATTCCACTCTTTCTGGAATACCGCTGGGCTGTTAGGAGTTTCGAAAGAAACATCCTTGATATACACACGTTGAATGTTGAACTGTGGGGCTTGTTGTTCGTTGTTTGCTACTTCAGCCATAATTCCTACCTATCCATTTAGTCTCGGCTTGCAATGAGCCGGTGTTTAGGGTGTATGTTACTCGGGTCGATTGCGACTCCCAGTCATCATCCCTGCTATTCATCTGTTCAGCGCCGGAACAGAACTCAGGATGCCGGTTGCCACTTCAGTATGGCCACTCTACTAACAGAGCGGCGCCAAATGCAATGACAACCGCCGACACTCATTATCTTTTGCTTTTGGATACAGGCATATTTGCTGCCTGCCAATCACCCATACCACCTTTGAGGTTAAAGACTTTTTCAAAGCCTTGCTTAACCAAAATCTGAGCCGCTTGAGATGAGGTCATGCCAGCGTTGCATACCAGTATAATGGGTGTGGTTTTGTACTTTTCAAGGTTGGTAGTCTGATTATTTTTGATATCGGCCATAGGCACATTCAAAGCATTGAGAATGTGTCCCTTGCGAAAATCGTCCTTGGCTCGCACATCGACCACCTTGGCGTCTTCCTTATTCATCAAGAAAATCGCCTGCTGATGATCTACGCTTTTAACCTTGGAAAAACCGGATTTGAACAGGGTGACAATCACGGCGATAAACAAACCCACCCAGGCCAGGCTTAGCATGGGGTGGGCTTTAAAAAACTCTACATATTCCTGCATTTTTAACTGCCTGTTATCTATTGAGCCATTTCGGACAAGCGCAGAGTATACCCAGAGGCCAGGCAGATTGCAGCTGTTTCGCCGCAGTTTTGCCCCTTGAATCGGCGTTAAACCGCGGTCCGCCCTATTGTCACAATCGGGGTAAATGGCTTTTGCCCTCAGGGCAGACGTAGTAATATTTAACCAATTTCAGATTTGACCGATTCTTTCAACTTTACAGGTATCAACATGAAGACAAGCAAACGTCCTTTGGCACTGCTGATTCTGGACGGCTGGGGTTATCGTGAAGGCACGCATATGAATGCCGTACATCATGCCAACACTCCGGTTCTCGACAGACTCAACGCCGAATACGCCCACAGTTTGATTTCCGGCTCAGGTAAAGATGTAGGTTTGCCTGACGGGCAGATGGGTAACTCTGAAGTGGGTCATATCAATATTGGTTCCGGCCGTATCGTTTATCAGGAACTGACCCGCATCAGCAAGGCCATTGAAGATGGCGAATTTGAGCAAACTCAAGCACTGATCGAGGCTGTCGACGCCGCCATCAAAACAGACGGCGCAGTGCACATCATGGGGTTGTTATCACCCGGCGGTGTTCACAGCCATGAAGATCATCTTGAAGCCATGTGCCGCATGGCCGTCAAACGTGGTGCCAAGCAGGTTTACCTGCACGCCTTCCTCGATGGGCGCGATACCCCGCCACGCAGTGCTAAAGCCAGTCTGGAACACTTCGACAAGCTGTTTGCCGAATTAGGCCGAGGTCGCATAGCCTCCATCGTTGGCCGCTACTACGCCATGGACAGGGACAATCGCTGGGACCGAGTCTCCCAAGCCTACGATCTGATCACTCAAGGTGAGGGTAACTACAGTGCCGACTCTGCCGTAACCGCATTGGAAGCTGCCTACGGCCGCGATGAAAACGATGAGTTTGTTGCCGCAACAGCGATTCTGGATCAAGGTAAGGCCACAAAGCTGCACGATGGCGATGCGCTAATTTTCATGAACTTCCGTGCCGACCGCGCCAGACAGATCACCCGCGCCTTCGTCAATCCGGACTTCAATGGTTTTGAACGCGCAGTGACGCCCAAGGTCAACTTTGTCATGCTCACAGAGTATGCCGCCGATATCAAGGCTCCGGTAGCCTTCCCATCGGAAGACCTGGTCAACACCCTGGGCGAGGTACTGCAGAATCGCGGTCTGACCCAGCTGCGTATTTCTGAAACCGAGAAATATGCCCACGTAACCTTCTTCTTCAACGGCGGCAAAGAACAACCATTCGAGGGTGAAGACCGTATTCTGATCAACTCGCCCAAAGTCGCCACCTACGACTTGCAACCCGAGATGAGTTCGACAGAACTGACAGATAAGTTAGTTGAAGCTATTGAATCAACTAAATATGATGTCATTATCTGTAACTATCCCAACGGTGACATGGTTGGCCATACCGGCAAGTTTGATGCTGCGGTCAAGGCTTGCGAAGCTGTAGATGCCTGCATAGGCCGAGTAGTGGACGCACTGGCCAAGGTAGATGGTGAGTGCATCATCACTGCCGACCATGGCAATGCCGAGCAGATGGTGGACGAAACCACGGGCCAGGCTCATACCGCCCACACCAGTGAGCTGGTGCCCTTTATCTATGTCGGCCGCAAGGCCACAATCGATGAAGGTGGCCGCCTGAGTGATATCGCCCCAACCATGCTGACACTAATGGGACAGAGCATTCCTGACGAAATGACAGGGCGTCCGTTAATCCATACAAAAGAGTAACACTGACCCGGTGCAGAAGCGTATTTTAGCCAAAGCCAGCATACTTGCTGGCTTTCTCGTGTTTTCCTCTCAGCTGCAGGCATCCGATCTGGAGCGGCGTCAGTCCGAGTTAAAGGCACTGCAATCCCAGATCACCGCTCAGCAAAATGCCCTGAGAGACACAGGCAAACAACGGGAAAAACTGCTGCAACTGCTGAAAAAAGACGAACAGGCTATTGCCGATGCCGCCCGTAAGGTCAACCACACAGAAAATGCCCTCCGCGATACCGAAAAACGCCTTGCAGACCTGAAACAAAGAGCCGTACAACTGGACAAGCTCAAAGAAAGCCAACAGCAAACCCTGGCCCAGCAACTGACCAGCGCCTATCTCGCCGGGAATCATGACTACAGCAAGATGCTGCTCAACCAGCAAGACCCGGCCACCATAGAACGAATGCTGGCTTACTATGAATACCTCAACAAGGCCAGAATGCAGGCCATAGAACAACTGAAACAGACCCGTCAGGAATTATCGGCAGTACAGCAGAGCGAGCAGCAGGAACGCAATAGACTCAACCAGCTGGTACTGGATCAGAAGGCTCAATCCAAACGCCTCAATCAAGAACAGGATCAACGACAGCAAACACTGAAGGAACTGCAACGCACCATCAGTAGTAAGGCCTCGGAGCTGGAGCAACTGCAGATAGAAGAAGCATCACTGAAGCGAGTTGTCGAGCAAGCACTGGCCGCTATGCGCGATAGCCCCAGCATGGAAGGGTTGGCCAAGTCCCGTGGCGCCCTCAACTGGCCCACCAAGGGCAGGATCAAAAACAGCTTTGGCAGTCAGCGCTCCGGCAGTGTGCGCTGGAAAGGTGTCATTCTGTCTGCTCCAGAGGGCCAGTCTGTCAGTGCCGTAGCCGCAGGTAAGGTGATCTATGCCGATTGGCTGCGCGGTTTTGGTATGGTGCTGGTTGTCGACCACGGCAAAGGTTATATGAGCCTTTATGGCCACGCCCAGGCATTGCTGAAAGATGCAGGCGATTCAGTCAAGGCCGGCGAAGCCGTGGCACTGGTAGGAAGTTCCGGAGGACAAACCGAGCCTGGCCTATACTTTGAAATAAGGCATAAGGGGCAAGCTGTCGACCCGGCAAATTACTGTCGGCGCTAATCATCAGCCCCCGGTACTTCAAAGGGGGCAACATGGGCAACTCTATTCGCAACCTGCTGTATATCGGCTTGGGTATCATCATGGGAGTCTCTCTCAGCCTGGCCAGCCACGAAAACTTTCCCAAACCCAGTCACACCCACGAGCTTTCATTATTGCTGGATGTGATGGATACAGTGGAAACCTACTACGTCAGGGATATCAGCCGCAAAGAGCTTGTCGATGCCGCCATTGAAGGCATATTCCAACATCTCGACCCTTATTCCGGCTTTCTGAAACCGGAGCAGATGAGCAGCCTCAGAGACAGCAACCGTGGGGAATACTTCGGCTACGGCTTTGAAGTGTCCACCGAAGGGGAAAAGCTCAGAATTATCGCGCCCTTTCCCGGTTCTCCGGCCGAACAAGCCGGGATCATGGCCGGCGATATTGTTACTGCCGTCAATGGTGAGAGTATTGCCAAGCAGTCTCTGGAAGAGGTGCTTAGCCAAATAAAGCAATTCAGCAGCAGCAACCGTGAGTTATCACTACAGCTGCATCATGCTCACTCGGATGTCAGCTTTGAAGTCAGCCTCAAACCGGCCACTATCAGCATCCACTCTGTGCTTGGGAAAATGCTCACTAACGACATTGGCTATATTCGCCTGGCAAGTTTTCAGGAAGATTCGACCCGCGACATAGTCCACCAGTTGAGCGAATGGCAACAGCAGTCACTAAATGGTTTGATTCTGGATTTGCGCAACAATCCCGGAGGCTTGCTGGATCAGGCGATTCGGATAGCGGATCTATTTCTGGATAAGGGCCGCATAGTCGCTACCGAAGGACGCTTTTTCGATGCCAACTCAGATTACTATGCATCTCCGCAAACCATGCTTGCCGGCGTGCCCATATTAGTACTGATCAATCGCGGTTCAGCTTCAGCATCCGAAGTACTGGCCGCAGCGCTGCAGGAGAACAACCGTGCCAAGGTGATAGGTGAAACCAGCTTCGGTAAAGGCACAGTACAAAGCCTGATCCCAACACTTATCGATGGTAATACCATCAAGCTGACCATAGCCCGATATACCACACCCAAGGGCCAGGATATTAACGCCAAAGGGGTGGAACCCGATATAAAAATCGCACCCAATACTGTTTCCGATAACAAAACTGTGCCTATAATCGACCTCATATCTCCCCATGCAGATACCGCCAGCGATAGAGCCATCAACTCGGCGGTGGCATGGATACAATCAAATAAATAAAATTAATATAAAACGTGCGCTATTGTTTCTACTTACTACTGCTGGTCGTAAGTTGCTCTCCCGCGTGGGGAGCCAGACTGGCAATCGTCATCGATGATATTGGCTACCGCCATACAGATGAGGCCGCCCTGTCCTTGCCTTCAGCCGTGACCTTGTCTGTATTGCCACATACCCCACTCGGGCAACAACTGGCTCGCCAGGCTCACAGCAAGGGCCACGAAATCATGGTGCACCTCCCTATGCAGGCGCTTAACGGCAAGGCCATGGGGCCTGGTGGACTCAACAACCAGATGTCAGAAACCGAGTTTAAAGCAACTCTCAAACAAGCCTTGCAGAGTGTGCCCTTTGCCAGGGGAAGTAACAACCATATGGGGAGTTTGTTGACTCAACTCGAGCAACCTATGGGCTGGTTAATGGAAGTATTGCTACAGGAAGAGCACTTCTTTATTGACAGTGTTACTACCCGCTACACTAAAGCTGGCGAGAAGGCCGATGCCTTGGGTGTTCCGCTGCTGAGACGTCAGGTATTCTTGGATAATCAACTAACCGAACAGGCTTTCGAAAGACAGTTGGACTTGGCAATAGCCAAGGCCCAAAGCGAAGGTGAAGCCTTGATGATAGCTCACCCTTACCCAGAGAGTATGCAATTCCTCAAGAAGAGACTGCCAGAGCTGGCAAAGATAGGAGTCACTCTGGTGCCTGTATCTAACTTACTGCCAATCTCTTTGGCCCAGAAGCAGAATACCAGCGGTGAAAAACTCTAATCAGAGTTGTAATACAGGGATTTCCAGATCCGGCAGCAAGGCTCGCAGCTCCTGTTGGTTACTGACAATGTCTGCCAGGGTATAACGGTCGAGCACAGCCAGATAGGCATCCACAGCTTGAGCCAAGACCCCTTTCAACTGACAAGCAGGAGTCAGCCGACAATAAGGCTTGCTGCAATCAATAGGCGCCAGTGAATTTTCCAGTGCCCGCACCAGCTCGCCGACATTGATCAGCTCCGGAGTCATCCCCAAACGAAAACCACCGCTCTTGCCGCGTATTGTTTGCAAATATCCCAGCTTACCCAGGTGATGTACTATCTTGGAGACATGATTAGGTGAAAGATCAAAAACCTCTGTGATCTCTGCGATTCGAAATAAAGTCTCACGCTCCGGTTGAATTGCCAGATACATAAGAGTTCTTATTCCAAAATCTGTATAACGCGTTAACTGCATCTTTCACCTTCAGAAAGAGGTTTCCACCTCTAAAGAGCCTATCAGCCAGAGCGCCTCTTCGTTGCTGTTACCACATACATCTACCGATGCGGAGAAATCACTACACACATCGGGACGTTCAGGGGAACCAAAGAGGCGACATAGATTGTTGTCATCAAGTTGCACACAACGAACCCCTGCAGGTTTACCTTGCGGCATCCCAGGAATGGCACTGCTGATGGAGGGTGCAATACAACAGGCACCGCAACCGATACGACAATCCACAATCATCACCTGTAATAGAATATGACTATTATAACGACAAAAAAATTTCGGTTAAGTACCCAAGTCACAGACTCAAACGAATCCTACAGCCAAAGCGAATATAACGATAGCACTTATGCATTCTCAATCGTCAACCTCAAGAACCGGGATATTCCTGACCTATAAGGATGACTCTGTAAATTTGCAGAAAAGAATCAAAACGAAAAAAGCCTCATCTTTCGATGAGGCTTTCTCTTTAAGTTGGCGGAGCGGACGGGACTCGAACCCGCGACCCCCGGCGTGACAGGCCGGTATTCTAACCAACTGAACTACCGCTCCTTTAGTATCACGCCTTGGCGCACTACTAAAATTGGGCGTCTGGCGATGACCTACTCTCACATGGGGAGACCCCACACTACCATCGGCGCGATTGCGTTTCACTTCTGAGTTCGGGATGGGATCAGGTGGGACCACAATGCTATTGTCACCAGACATA
>NZ_LVDR01000008.1:0-237514 GCF_007636515.1 Shewanella sp. MSW | reverse complement strand
CACACCGGACAAGGGGCTTTGCTTGTCCAAAGCCCCTTGCATCCCCAAGGACACCCCGACGTAGCCGAAATCCCCGCTGGCTTATAAAGCAAATTGGCTACACTCAGAACTCGCCAAATACATCCATGCATAACGGCCAGCTCGCCTTCCTTGGCTCGCGCTCATAAGCTTGTTGCCTAGCAACATTCGCCCTGCTCGACCTTCGAGCCTCGACCTCCCTGTCTTGGCTACGCCAATTTACAACAACGCCAGCGGCGGCTCCGAAGGGGGAATTGGTGCAATTCTGTTAGCGCTGAGTAGCTTGAAACATCTGAAGTGTCTGCAGACATACGCCTCATTTTCAGGCACAGGCGGAACTGTGACCGTCGAAAACAGGGACGTTTTCGTCGAGCGCCCAGGGATGGGTTCACAACAACTTCCTTGTTTAACGGCCAGCTCACCATCCCTGGCTCGCGCTCGAAAGCATGTTGCTGCGCAACTCTCGCCTTGTCACAGGATCGCCTGTGCATAAGCCTGCGGTAGGCAATGAGAAACATCCGTCGCCGGAGGCTCTGCCAATACTAATTAGTAACTTTTAGTTAGAAGCCATGATAGCCACTGTGCCAGCAGTGAGTACTCGCCTTGCTATTCGATGCTTATGGTATGGGGTTTCCAGGAAACCGCTGTAACCATAAGTTTTCAAGCCATAATGACTCACGCTCAGTTGGCAATTGGGCAAATAAAAAGGGAGCCAAGAGGCTCCCTTTCGCACAAAGCACCAGAGTGATTAGTTCTGGATAACAGTGGCAACGTTGTAGTCGCCGCTTTGGGTTACGCTGATAGCATTGCTGGCGCCGGCCTGAGAACCGACAACCAGGTTTTCGTTACCGCTTTGGGTGATCATCAGGCTGTTACCTGTACCAACCA
Organism: Shewanella sp. MSW; assembly: GCF_007636515.1. Lineage (NCBI taxonomy): Bacteria > Pseudomonadati > Pseudomonadota > Gammaproteobacteria > Alteromonadales > Shewanellaceae > Shewanella > Shewanella sp. MSW. The sequence continues at coordinate 236,608 of NZ_LVDR01000008.1, read as the reverse complement.
CAGCGAAGGCGCCGCCTTCAACACCACTCACCCAGTTGTTGTCACCGCTTTGAACGATTTGAGCCAGGTTGTTATCACCCAGGATCAGCAGGTCTACCAAGTTGAGCTCACCGCTTTGAGTGGTTTCGATATCGGTATTGTTGTAGCCAACCACTGTGACCAAAGCTTCGTTGGCACTGCCATCTTGCTCCATATCCACTTCGTTGTTATCGCCTTCCAGTTCGGCATAGGCAAAGTTTTCAGTGCCTTCCTGATGAATTTCGATCTGGTTGTCTTCGCCTGTGGTGAAGGCGACCAGTTCGTTGTAATCCCCCTGCGAAGTCAGGTCCATGCTGTTGTCTGTGCCATAGGCGGCGGCAGTGGCGAAGTTGGTGCTGCCATCCTGCTCCAGGTCGATGTTGTTGTCGTCACCCCAGATTTGGAATTCAACGCCGTTGGTGTCGCCTTCCTGCTGGATATCGACTAGGTTATCGCTACCCTGAATATCGGCAACCAGCAGATCGCCTACCGTGTTGCCGTCACCTTTCTGATAGATTTCAACGTCGTTATCATCACCTGTGGTGAATTCGAGCACTGCGGTGTTGGCAGTGCCGGTTTGCATCATTTCTATGCTGTTTTCAGAGCCGGACAGGGCATAAACAAAGCCAGTGTTCAGAGCGCCAGCCTGATCGATTTCGATACTGTTGTTATCACCGGCAACGCCGCGAACGCCACCTATGTTGGCGTTACCTTCCTGCAGTACGGTCACAGAGTTGCCGTTGCCTACGTTGGGGCTGAAATCAACGGCTATCATGCCGGCTTCGTTGTTGTTACCGTTCTGGCTGATGTAGCCAGAGTTGTCGTTGCCGTTGACACGGAATACCGCAAAGTTGGTGTCACCGTTCTGGTTTACTTCGGCGCTGTTGTTGTCACCGATCAGCTCCACATTGGCTTCGTTGAAGAAACCGGATTGAGCGACAGTTGCAGTGTTGACGTTACCATCCACATCGACGCTGGCCACGTGCCAGTCTTCATTTTGAGTCACAGTGACTTTGTTTTCGTCGCCCTTGGAATCAACATAGGCTTCGTGCCAAACACCGTCTTGAACCACGGTGGCTTCCTGGGCAGAACCTTCCTGATTGATGACAGCCAGGTTCAGAATGCCAGTTTGCTCGGCATAAACTTCCTGTCCTACAGTGCTGCGGCTCTGCTGGTTAACTGATATTTCGTTGACACTACCGGCGAAGGCTTGGGCACTCATACCCAGACCCGTTGTGATAGCCAGTGCAATCAGTGACTTTTTAGCTTGAGATTTCATTAAACGCTCCCTGTGTTTTTAATACTGCGTGATGCTGATAGTAGCTGCATCGGCAATTTGTTGTATCGAAAAATTGGCGCTGCCAAGCTGGTTGAGTTGCACCAGATTGTCATTGCCTATTTGAGTGATGTTTGCCTTATTGGCGTCACCTACCTGCATCATTTCAACCTGGTTATTGACCCCGAGTTGTACTACTTGCGCCTGATTACCCAATCCGACTTGGGTGAGGACAGCGCCGTTGTCAATTCCGGCTTGAATTATGATGGCTTGGTTGAAACTGCCTTGTTGCATCAGGTCGACCAAGTTGTCACGTCCCTGAGTTTCCAGCAGTGTCTGGAGGGTGACTGGCAACTCCTGTAATGCATTCACCTGGCGCTCTGTCGCTGCTGTACCAAGACTGGTCAACAAAACGGTTGAACCAAACAGGATTTTTGCGAGTACCGACACCTAAGACTCCTTTTCGTACATATCCTTGATTGAACCAGAGTGGAACAAATCAGCAACAAAAGTTACGCGTATAGGATGGGTGCCGCAATTGGAGTTAAAGGCTATTTAGGCTTTAGTCGATATTGCTTTTTGTAATAATGGTGGTTTGACTTATTTTTGTTTTAAAACAATGAATTGTGTTTTGTTTTTGGCGGCTTATAAGATTATCTATACCTAACACGTCTAGTATCAAAGTCGTATTTTACCGTTTGCTACTATCGCTATCGTTTTCATTGCGGTAACAATCTATTTGCAATAAATAAACGCCGGATTTCACTCGCTGGTCACTGTTTGCCTGTCGTTTCAAGGAAGTGCCGCAGATGCAAGCCGTTCCGGATACCAAGGGATTATAAGGACTATAGGAAACCCGAATATGTTGAAAAAATTCTCGCCATTGGCAGTAGCTGTCGCTGGGGTTATGGCGCTTGGTAGCGCGCCTGCAATGGCTAAAAACGAGATCCGTTACGCCAAGGACTCTATCCTGGTGGTTTACAAGGATAATGCCACCAAGGAGGAGCGCATCGCGGCTCAGCGCCTGGTACGTGGTACTTTGCGTGATGCCAATGCCGATGGTATAGATGACAAATTTGCCCGCTTGCTTGATGGTCGTCTGGCCAAGCTGAATCTGCGTCAAGGAGCCGATATTGAGCAGGCGATCAAGATGATTTCCAGTCACCCGGCGGTTAAATATGCTGAACCCAACTACATTTTGCGCGCCATAGGCATGCCGGATGATCCTCGTTTCCCTGAACTCTGGGGCATGCATAACACAGGGCAAACCGGTGGTGTGGCCGATGCCGATATAGATGCTCCCGAAGCTTGGGATGTCACTACAGGCAGCACGGATGTGATCATCGGAGTTATCGACACCGGGGTTGATTATACCCATCCGGATCTGCAGGCCAACATGTGGGTCAACCCGGGGGAAATTCCGGGTAACGGCATAGATGATGACGGCAACGGCGTGATTGATGATATTCACGGTTTCAGCGCGGCCAACAACAATGGCGATCCCATGGACGGTAACGGTCATGGTACCCACGTGGCCGGCACCATTGGCGCCAAGGGAAATAACGGCCTGGGTGTCGCCGGAGTCAACTGGGACGTGACTATTATTGGCTGTCAGTTCCTGACTCCTGCAGGTACAGGTTCTACCGCAGATGCCATCGCCTGTATCGACTATATGACAGATCTTAAGGTGAATCATGGTGTCGATATCAAGGCCACCAACAACTCCTGGGGTGGTGGTGGTTTCAGCCAGGCGCTGAAGGATTCCATTGAAACTGCCGGTGACGCCGGTATTCTGTTCCTGGCTGCGGCCGGTAACGACACCACAAATAATGATGCCAGCCCTCATTATCCGTCCAACTATGAATCGGACATAGTGATGTCTATCGCCAGTACCAATAGCTCGGATGATATCTCCTGGTTCTCCAACTGGGGTGCTACCAGTGTAGATATGGCCGCGCCAGGCAGTGCCATTCTGTCAACGGTTCCTGGTGGTGGCTACGAGAGCTATTCGGGCACCTCAATGGCGACACCTATGGTGAGTGGCGTCGCGGCTCTGGTATGGTCTATCAACCCGGATCTGACACCGCTTGAGATGAAAGCACTGTTGATGAATTCGGGTGATGCCAATGCGGCCATGACAGGTAAGAGTGTTGCCGGTACCCGTCTGAATGCGGCCAATGCACTCGATCAAGCTAATCCAAGCCCAAGTTATCGCTTTAGCGTGAGCCCGGCTGCCCGCACCATTGAAGCCGGTGAAAGCACCAGCTATGACTTTAGTGTCGGTAGTGTCGCCGGTTGGAATGGCAGTGTTGAGCTGAGTGTCAGTGTGGAACCCGCTCTGGAAGGGGTATCTTTGTCTGCCACCAACGTTGGTGCCGGTGACAGCTTTACCCTGAACGTGGCAAGCACTGCCGAGACTCAGTGGGGCGATTATGCCATCACTGTGTCGGGCAATGACGGCAGTATTGAAAAGAGCAGTGTGGTGAGCCTGGAAATCATCCCTCAAGGGCTGAATGACTTCCCGTACAGCAATGATACCCCGGTGGCTATTGCCGATAACACCACAGTGACCAGCACCATTGAGATCGCCGATCCGCTGCAGATCTTCGGGGTCAACAGCAACGTCAACATCAGCCACACCTGGATTGGTGATTTGACTGTGACCCTGACTTCGCCATCCGGTACCGAAGTGGTGTTGCATAATCGTGAAGGCAGTAGCAATGATGATATCGTCAAGAGTTGGGATTTGAGTGACTTCAACGGTGAAATTGCCCAAGGAACCTGGACTCTGAGTGTGACTGACCACGCCGGTGGTGACAATGGCACCCTGAACAACTGGGGTATGGTGATCACTGCGTTGGGTGAAGCCGGTCCTTCAGCACCTAATGCCGGCTTTGACTATCAAGCCGAAGGTCTGAGCGTCAGCTTCAGCAACAGCAGCTCTGATATCAATGATGATATCGCCGGCTACTACTGGGATTTCGGTGACGGCTCTGTTTCCAGCGAGGCAAACCCTCAACATGTGTATGCCCAGGCTGGTACCTACACAGTGACCCTGACAGCGACCGATGCCACCGAGCTCAGCGACAGTGTCAGCATGGAAGTGCAGGTATTTGCCCACAGCATCTCTGCCGATATCAGCCGCGCCCTCAAGTCCCGTCGTGGCAGCGCCATGGTCGATGTTAACTGGAATGGTGCCCTGGGTGATGAAGTGGCGATTTTCCGCGATGGTGAGCAGATAGCCGTTACCGCCAACGATGGTCAGTTCCGTGATCGCTTCAGCACTGAAGCCGAGAGCGTGACTTATCAGGTTTGTGAACTGGAAGCCGAGCTTTGCTCTGATCCTGTTGTTGCTCAATTCTGATAACCCAAATGGATGAAAGCGGCCAGCTGGCCGCTTTTTTTATAAACACATCGCGCAAAAATTAATTTTTGATGACAGGGGGAGATAACTTCAGAACTTCGCAATCATTTACGCAGGGGGGCGATTGCCCCATTGCTTTACCTTTCATTGAAGTTGCGTCGGTGCAAGCTTATCTGCTTGGTCGGGTTTACTTGGATGTTGGCGGCCAAGTACACTGATTTTCCTAATTGGAGTACTAAGGATAACAATAAGATGAGTATTTGGTTTCGCCCTATCACCCTGGAAGATTGTGCCAAACTGGATGTTGGTATGAGTGGCAAGGGCACCCTGATGCAGACCCTGGGGATCCGCATCACAGAGATAGGTGATGACTATATGGTAGCCAGCATGCCGGCGTCTCCGGCTATCCACAACCCACTTGGGATAGTCCATGGTGGTGCCAATGTGGCGCTGGCAGAGACGGTGGCCAGCTATGCCGCCAATTTTGCGGTGGACTTTGAAAACTACTATTGTGTCGGTCAGGAGATCAACGCCAATCACCTGCGGGCAGCCCGTAATGGAGAACTCAAGGCAACCGCCAGAGCGGTACATTTGGGCAAACGTAGCTCTGTCTGGGAAGTGCTTATTCATAATAGCGCCGGTGAGCTGACCTGTATCTCCCGTATGACCGCGGCCGTGATCAAGCGTTAGGGCCATATGCTAGCGCTGAGTTTGCGTAAAAGCATAGATTAAGGCCAATGTATCGCCTGTTTTTCAAGATTATTTCACTCGCATGGACAACGGGCCTAGTTGCAATTGGGTAGATTGCCAACAGGCCCAAAGCCAATTTTTTAGCTCCAGTATTCATTCTTGCTCCTGTTTGTAAGCGACTATCCTTATAGGCGAGGGGTTGGGAATTTGGCATTCAGGGGCGTCATGATTCGAAGACAGTTGCTGCTGTGAAATAGGGGAGCTTGGATGGATACAATCAATATATGGGAGTGGGTCGGATATCTGGCATCAGTAGTGGTGGCTATCTCTCTGATGATGTCCAATATCAAACGGTTGCGCTGGTGGAACCTGCTTGGAGCGGCACTGTTTGTTGCCTATGGTGTGGCCATTGCTGCTTATCCTGTGGCTTTGGTGAACTTCTTTATTGTGCTTATCGATGCCTATTACCTGGTTAAACTCTATCGCACACCAGCGCCTGAATTGCAGTCAAGTGATCAAATAAACGGCGAAAAATCAGATGATAAGTAAGGCTGGCAAACCACCGGCGCCCGAGTAATCTCATGGTGCCGGTTTCTATAAAGTTTGTTTCTTGCTTTCGTGACGATGTCAGCTTGTTCTGCTTCAGCCGTTTTTCATCTCGACTGGTAGTCACTGCTATCTCGGTTATCCATTTCTTTATCCTCCACTTATTAAGCCAGCCCCAAAGCAATCTATAAATGGAATTATGACAATCAGTTTTAATCGTTTTTAAAAAATGGTCGTTTGACTAAGATGACCACATCGCCAATATGACTGCTCAAGGGAGCACCTATGGCCACCCTATATGATGTGATTGAAAACTGGTTAAACAAAACAAAGGACTAAGGAGCACGAGATGAGTCAGAAGCAATATATCACCAGCCAGAGCGGCGCCCCTATCGCAGACGATCAGAATTCCCTCTCCGCCGGAGAGCGTGGTCCTCTGTTGCTGCAGGACTGGCACCTGATTGAAAAGTTGGCCCACTTCAACCGCGAGCGGATCCCAGAGCGGGTTGTGCATGCCAAAGGCACGGGGGTTTATGGCACCTTCACAGTGACCAATGATATGAGTCAATACACTATAGCCGAACATTTCCAGGGTGTAGGCACCCAGACCGAGGCTTTTGTTCGCTTCTCGACCGTAGGCGGTGAGATGGGCAGCGCCGATGCCGAGCGCGATCCCCGTGGTTTTGGAGTGCGTTTTTACACCAAACGCGGTAATCACGACATTGTGGGCAATAACACCCCCACTTTTTTCCTGCGTGATGGCATCAAGTTTCCTGACTTTATCCACACTCAGAAGCGTAACCCGCACACCAACTTGAAAGATCCTCAGGCGATGTGGGACTTCTGGTCGCTCAACCCGGAGTCCTTGCATCAGGTGACGGTCTTGATGTCTGACCGGGGCATTCCGGCCAACTATCGGCAGATGCATGGCTTTGGCTCGCACACCTTCTCATTTTGGAATGCCAAGGGTGAGCGCTTCTGGGTCAAGTTCCACTTCAAGACTGAGCAGGGCATAGCCAACCTGACTGAAGAGCAGGCCGCCAAGGTGAAGGGAATCGATCCGGATCATGCCCAGCGCGACATGGTGGCGGCAATCCAGGATGGTAACTTCCCCCGTTGGAAGCTCAAGGTGCAGATAATGCCGGAAGCCGATGCCAATACGTACCATATCAATCCGTTTGATTTGACCAAGGTATGGCCACATAAGGACTACCCGCTGATTGAGGTTGGGGTACTGGAGCTCAATCGTCTGCCACAGAACTACTTCGCTGAAGTAGAGCAGGTGGCACTGGCGCCAAGTAACCTGGTTCCCGGTGTTGGCGCGTCGCCGGACAAGATGTTGCAGGCTCGCCTGTTTGCCTATGCCGATGCCCAGCGTTATCGGATAGGAGCCAACTATAACCAGTTGCCGGTGAACTGCCCCCATGCGACTCAGGCCAATCACCATCAACGTGCCGGTGCCATGGCCGGGGCTCAGTGCCCTTATCAAGGAAGCCAGACAGGTGGCGATGCGGCGGCAAACTATGGCCCCAACTCGCAGCCAAGCGGCCTGCAGGATGCCACAGAGTTCAAAGAGCCGCCGCTGCGCCTGGATGGTGAAGCTGACAGATACAGCCGTTATGGTCAGGATGATTACACCCAGGCTGGCAACCTTTACCGCTTGTTGCCGGAAGAGGAAAAGGCCAGGCTTATCAGCAATATCTGCGGTACTCTGAGCCAAGCGACTCAGGATGTGCAGCAGCGAATGATAGGTCACTTCAGTCAGGCCGATGCCGACTACGGCCGCCGGGTGCAAGAGATGCTGGCCAGCTGATAATTGCACGCCGGAAATAACAGGGGCAGCTTGAGCTGCCCCTTTTGCGCTGTCAGCGGTTGCCCTATTCCCACAACAGGGTGGCAATCCCCAATAGGGCAAACAGCAGGGCGCAACCTCTGTGGATCCAGGTCATGGGCAGCTTGTCGGCACTGAAATGGCCGGCCAGTACCACGGGAACATTCGCCAGCAGCATGCCGACAGTGGTGCCTGATACTACCATCAGCAGGCTATCGTATTTGGCTGACAGCACCACGGTTGCGACCTGGGTCTTGTCACCCATTTCGGCGATAAAGAACAGCAAACAGGTGGCCACGAAAGGGCCATAGCGGTAGAAGCGGCTCTCTTCGGCATCGACCTTATCGGGCACCAGCACCCAAAGGGCGATGGCAAAGAAACTGCCGGCAACAAGGTAACGGCCGATATCGGCGCTGAGCCAACCCATGGCCCATTGGCCCAGCCAGGCGGCGGCAAAATGGTTGAGCAGGGTGGCGATAAGGATCCCTGAGATGATTGCGGTCTTGTTTTTGAAACGGGCGGCCAACAATAGGGCCAACAGCTGAGTCTTGTCACCGATTTCGGCTACGGCGACAGTGAGAGTTGAGGCGATGAGAGCTTCCAAAATGGGCGTTCCTTCGGGGTGGCAAAATTCCAAGCACAGTCTACCGCCCACCCCTTTATAATTAGTGCGGTATACCGTACTCAGGTCTTGCCGGGCAAGCCTAAGCTTGCTGTAAGCACCATGGCATGAGGCCAAGTGTGTTGATACTTACCCCTGGGCTGGACCCAGGTTAGCTACTCCCCTAAGACAGAGGCGGCCATTATAACTATAAAGTTCGTTATGGCAACACTGCTCTGATTTCGATAAAAATGAGATTTCTTTATCTGGGAAAGAGGGGGCTGTCGATTTTTTACGCCGCTGAAAGTCGAGAAAATGGTTTATGTTTCCGTTTGACAGCCCTGTATCAGGAATCAAGTCGAAGCATAGGGTAACTGGCCGATAGTCGCGCTTCCCCGCTTGCCCAAGGGCTGTGGCTCTGTTAATGTCCCGGTTAAGTTAATTTTTGAGAAAGAGCCTCAGTGTTGAGTTTGCATCTTTGCAGTCCCCAATTCCGCTGTCCACGATTTAGTTAGCCCCAGTGGCTTGGTGGCATACCTCTTCTGTTTGCTGAGCTGTTGGGGCCAATGAAACTCCGTAAGGCGGAATTTCATCTGCGGCCAAGACGTTACAGCTTGCCAGCTGCGCTGACAATTCGCCTTTCCCCTTGGGTAAATCTGACCTTAAAGATAACAAGACAAAAGAACAGGACGAATTTTAGTGAACTTTAAAATATTGGGCTCTGTAGCCATAGTCGCAGGTACAGCGATAGGCGCCGGTATGTTGGCCTTGCCATTGGCAACGGCTGCTCTGGGCTTACTGCCGGCCCTGCTATTGATGTTGGTCATTTGGGGCATTTCTGCCTACACCTCATTGTTGATGTTGGAAGTCAATCTGCGCTCCGGCGTGGGGGATAACCTGCATGCCATCACAGGTAAAGCCTTGGGTAAGACGGGGCAACTGATTCAAAGCGCCGCCTTTCTCAGCCTGCTGTTTGCCCTGACCGCTGCCTATCTGACCGGCGGCGCCGATCTCCTGGTGCTCAAGGCCAAGGCCTGGTTCGATATGACCCTGGATGGCCAGGACGCGGTACTCTTGTTTACCCTGGCTCTGGGCAGTTTTGCCGCCTTGGGAGTCGGTTGGGTCGATAAGCTCTCCCGCGGGCTGTTTTCTGCCATGATAGTCATGCTGGTGCTGGTGGTACTGTTTCTGTTGCCTGAGGTGAATATGAGCACCTTACTGGAGCAGGCGCCGACCGATTCCTATGCCAATGTGTGGCTGGCCGCCGTGCCTGTGGTATTTACCTCTTTTGGTTTCCATGTCTGTATTGCTACTCTGGTGCGCTATCTCGATGGTGACACGGTTTCCCTACGCAAGGTGCTACTGATAGGCTCCGGCATTCCGCTGGCCTGTTATCTGCTTTGGCTGCTGGTAACCCTGGGTACCGTCGGCGGCGATACCATTCACGGCTTTGGCGGTTCACTGTCGAAACTCATCAGTGCCTTGCAGGCTATCAGCGAGCAGCCTTTGGTGAGCAAGTGCATTGGGCTGTTTGCCGACTTGGCGTTGATCACCTCGTTTCTTGGAGTGACCCTGAGCCTGTTTGACTTCAGCGCCGAGCTTATCCGCGCCAAGAGTAACTTTGTCGGCCGCTTGCAGACTTGGTTGCTGACCTTTATTCCGCCGCTGGCCTGCGCCCTGTATCTGCCGGAAGGTTTTTCAGCGCTGCTGGGTTTTGCCGCCGTGCCTTTAGTGGTGATCATCATCTTCCTGCCGATAGCCATAGCGCTGAAACAGCGGCGTGAGTCGCCGGAAGGCTACAAAGTTGCCGGTGGCAAGCCGGCGATGGCGCTGATGGCCCTCCTGGGGATAGGCATTATAGCTGCCCAGCTGTATGCGACGCTGGGGGCCTAAGCTAAGCCCTTTGTAAGGGAATTTTTCCGAGTCTGTAGCCGCTTGGGAGTCTGTGTTAAAGTCGGGACTTGTGCCCGGCTTTTTTGTTGCACAAAAACAACAAATTGAACTAATACCAGCGAATGGACTTACTAGAATGAAAAAATGGTTACTTGCAACGGCCATAGCCACCAGTTTTGGTGTACAGGCTGATGAGGGCATGTGGCAGCCCTACCAACTGCCGGCCATGGCCGATGAACTCAAGGCCAAGGGACTGGAAATAGACGCCAAGTCTATTTCCAAGCTGACCGAATTCCCGATGAACGCCGTGATAAGCCTGGGGGGCTGCACCGCGTCTTTCGTTTCGCCCAAGGGTCTGGTGGTAACCAACCATCACTGTGCCTACGGCTCCATCCAGTACAACTCCACCCCGGAGAAGAATCTGCTGCGTGATGGCTTCCTGGCGAAAAACTTTGCCGAAGAATTGCCGGCAACTCCGGGCTCGCGGGTATATGTCACCGAAGAGGTCACCAATGTGACCAACAAGGTCAAGCAAGGCCTGGACAACAAGCAGGGCGACGCTTTCTACAAGGGCGTCGAGGCGGCCGAGAAGTCACTGGTGGCCCAGTGTGAAAAAGAAGATGGCTATCGCTGTCAGGTTTACAGCTTCCACGGTGGTCTTGAGTACTATCTGGTGAAGCAGCTGGAAATCCGTGATGTTCGCCTGGTGTATAACCCGGCGGCCAGCGTGGGTAAGTACGGCGGTGATGTCGACAACTGGATGTGGCCGCGCCATACAGGCGATTTCTCCTTCTACCGCGCCTATGTCAACAAAGATGGCAAGCCGGCCGATTTCTCCAAGGATAACGTGCCTTATGAGCCCAAGAGCTTCCTCAAGGTGTCGGCCAAAGGGGTCAAGGAAGGGGACTTTGTGATGGTGGCCGGTTATCCGGGTCGCACCAACAGATACCGCACCGGCAATGAAGTGGAAAACCAGTTTGAGTGGTCCTATCCACAAGGCAAGGAGCTGCGTGAGCGCTTTATCGAGATCATTAAAGAGACGGCCCCGGAAGGCAGTGACGAGCGCATCAAGTACGAGAGCCTGATCGCCGGTCTGGCCAACTATGCCAAGAACTTCACCTCGATGATCGAGTTCTACGGCAAGTCGACCATGCTGGAAGACAAGCGAGCCCTGGAAGCCAAGCTCAAGAGCTGGATCGATGCCGACAGCAGCCGCAAGGCCCAGTATGGCGAGGTGTTGGCACAGCTGGACAAGCTGGTCGCTCAAAGCCAGGCGGATCAGCAGCGTGATATTATCCTGGGCTATCTGGGGTATACCACCATGTTGCCAACGGCCCGCGAACTCTATCGTCTGGCCAATGAAAAGGCGCTGCCGGACATGGAACGCGAGCCGGGTTTCCAGGAGCGTGACATGATCCGCTTCAAGGCCGGTATGGAGCGTATCGATCGCCGTTATGCCGCCAGTGTCGACAAGGCGCTGGTGTTTGAGATGCTCAAGCGTTATGCGGCGCTGCCCAAGTCTGAGCGACTGCCGGCGCTGGACAAGTACTTCGGCATAGGCAACAAGCTCGATGAGGCCAAGCTGAAGAAGACTCTGGACAAGATGTACAAGAATACCAAGCTGGATAACAAAGATGTGCGTCTGGCCTGGATGGACAAGTCGGTTGCCGATTTCAAGGCCTCGAAAGATCCTATGATCCAGTTTGCCGTGGCCTTCTATGACACAGGTATGCAGCTGGAGCAGAAAAAGAAAGAGTTGGCCGGTGAGCTGATGAAGGTGCGTCCTCAGTACATGGAAGCCATCATTGCCTACAACCGTGAGCAGGGTAAACCTGTGTATGCTGATGCCAACTCCAGCCTGCGGGTGACGGTGGGGCATGTGAAGGGCTACTCACCCAAAGACGGTCTCTACGCCGTACCTTTCACTCGTCTGGAAGGCATAGTGCAGAAAGACACCGGGGTTGAGCCTTTCGATGCTCCCAAGAAAGAACTGGAGCTTATCAAGGCCAAGCAATACGGTGACTTCTACTTCAAAGATATTGACTCGGTACCGGTCAACTTCCTCTCAACTCTGGATACCACAGGCGGTAACTCAGGCTCGCCAACCCTCAACGGCCGCGCTGAGCTGGTGGGACTGCTGTTTGACGGTGTTTATGAGAGCATCATAGGTGACTGGAACTACGACGATAACATCAACCGCTCCATTCAGGTGGACAGCCGTTACATGCTGTGGGTGATGAAGTATCTGGATAATGCAGATAACTTACTGCAAGAGATGGAAATCGTTAAGTAAGCTTCGCCATTAATCTGAATCCCCGCCAAGTTGCGGGGATTTTTTTAACTAGCGCTGGGGGGGGGAGAGTTGCAGGGCCTGATTCAACAGCTGGCATACCTCGGCGGCCGGGCGCTCAACCTTATCGGGCAAAGATTGCGGTACCCCGCGGGCCTTGACCAATGATGATTAGGAAGTCTGCTGTCTTACGGTAGGGAAATGTTTCTTTGGGCCCCTTGCAGGGCCCAAAGCGCGCAGGCTTAGCCTTTGATACTGAAGCTGCCTTGCATCACGGCCCAGTGGCCAGGGAAGGAGCAGAAGAAGTTATAGCTTTCTTCCGGTGTCATGCCTTCGGTGCTGAAGCTGATGCTGACTGATTCGCCGCCACCAACCAGAGGTGTGTGGGCAATGACCCGTTCATCACCGGCTTTAACATAGGCGGCATCGGCGCCTGCTGCCATACCATCAGTGGCAATGCCCTGCATATCGGCGCTCTTGCTCAGAACCCAGTTGTGGCCCATGGCTATCACAGGTAGGGTGCCGGAATGAGTCAATGTCAGTTCTACCGTCTTGCAACTGGCGGGAACGCTGAGTTCTTTGGTATCAAATTGCATCGCATCGTTGGCTGTGATGGTCAGGCTGCATTCGTTGGCGCTGGCAGTACTGCTGATAACGGCGCCGGCTCCCAATAGGGCAATACCCGCGAGTCTCTTGGTTAACTTATTCATTTTCAATTCCTTTTCTGGTTTTAGGGTCGATATTTCTCTCGACAGTACGAGAGCCCCGCAGGCTCCCGCCTGGGTTAATCATAACGGTATCTAGCTTAAATGAGAATTAATCTCAGAATTTTAACTATCAGCCGCGGCCGGAGCAGCTGACAGCTGTTTGGGTTGTGATAGACTGACAGTCGAATCAATATTTGCCACGGAGGCACTCATGAAAGGTCCTGGTTTTTGGTCATCTCTTGTTCTGGGTGGTGTATTGCTCACCAGCCCTTTGGCGTTGGCCGATGACAGCGCTCGCCGGGCCCAGGTGGAGCAACTGCTGCTGGAAATGCAGATGGACTCCATGATGGACACGGCTTATACCCAGATGGAACAGATGATTTTGAGCATGCAACAAGAGTTCAATATCAAGGAGAGTGAAAAGCCTTTATTTGAAGAGTTTGCCCGCAAGAGTACGCAGATCTTCAAGCAGGAGCTGGGCTGGGACCGTCTGAAGCAGCCACTGACAGATATTTATGTAAAGCACTACAGTGACAAGGAAATTGCCGATATGCTGGCGTTTTATGCCAGTGACACAGGGCGCTCCATGGTTGCCAAGATGCCGGCCGTGATGCAGGAGTCGATGATGATGACTCAATCGCTGAGCCAGGGACTGCTGCCCAAAATGGAGCAACTGCAGCAAGAGTTTACCAATAAGCTCAAGGCTCATAGAGAAGCCAATCCAGGCGAATAATTTGACTGGCAGCCAGCATAAAAAACGGGAGTCTATGACTCCCGTTTTTGTGTTGTTAGTGGCTTGATTACAGCTCGCGGCGGTAGGGAATACCGCGCTGGGCGCCATGACGGGTCACGGCTATGGAGGCTGCCTTGTTGGCAAAATCCACAGCTTGCTCCATGACCAGCCCTTCACTTAAGGCCACCATCAGGGCACCGTTGAAGGTGTCTCCTGCGGCTACAGTATCAATCACCTTGACCGGATAGCTAGGCACCAGGCCCTCAAACTCGGGATGGCGCACGTAGGCACCGCGGCTGCCGAGGGTGATTACCACTGTACCAACCCCTTTGGCTTGCAGAGCGGCTGCCGCTCTGGCAGCGCCGGCCTCATCTTCGACCTCGATACCGGTAAGCGCTTCGGCCTCGGTCTCGTTGGGAGTGATGATATCCACCAAGGCCAGCATATCGTCTGCCAAGGGGCTTGCGGGAGCCGGGTTGAGTATGGTCACTGTGCCCTGTTGCTTAGCCAGTTGCAGTGCAGTTTTGACTGATTCCAGAGGCGTTTCCAGCTGTGCCAACAGATGGCTGGCGCCTTCGAACAGGTCTTGATGACAGTGGACATCGGCAGGTTCCAGGCTGGCGTTGGCACCCGCGGCCACTCCGATACAGTTTTCACCGTTATCACCGATGAAAATCATCGCACTGCCGGTCGCCATTGCCGGCATCTTCTTCAACCCCTGTGGGTGAATGCCATCGTCCAACCAACTCTTAATCATGGTATCGGCAATGGCGTCGTCCCCAAGATGGCAGATAAAGTCCACTCGGGTACCAGGCTGTGCCAGTCTGGCGGTGGCGACCGCTTGGTTGGCCCCTTTGCCGCCATGTTCCAACCGGTAGCTGCGGCTCATCAGTGTTTGCCCAGGCTCGGGCAGGTGACTGAATTCCATCACATGATCGGCGTTGGCACTGCCGATTATCACTAGTCTGCTCATATTTTAATCCTGATAGGCGTAGAGGCTATCAACCAGCAGATCCACAAAGCCTTCACGATCCAGATGCATCAGCACCTTGGCGTTGGCGGGTTTACCGGTCAGGTGGTAACGATCGACAACAGTCATCCCTACAGTCAGTTCGCTCTGGGTTTCGATGGCCACATGGCAGTCCAGGCCGATGAACAGCTCAGGCTTGAGCAGCCAGGCTATGGTGCAGGGGTCATGCAGTGGTGCGCCATCAAAGCCCCACTTGGGATCCTTGTGGTAGATAACAAAGAATTCCAGCAGATCGGCAACACACTTGGCAACCTTGTTGGGAATAGCGCGGAAACGGGCCACATCCTGTTCCATGATCTGCGCCTCATGGGTCACATCCAGCCCGGCCATGACGATGGGGATATCTGACTTGAACACCATGTCGGCCGCTTCCGGGTCAACAAAAATGTTGAATTCGGCGGCAGGAGTCCAGTTGCCGACACCGGCGGCGCCGCCCATCAGCACTATCTGTTCGATACGGGATTTGAGTTCGGGATAGGCACTCAGGAAAATCGCGATATTGGTTAATGGCCCGGTGGGCACCAGAGTCACCGGCTGGCTGCTTTGGCGGATTTTTTCGGCCATCAGTTCCCAGGCCATTACCGGCTGAGGTTCAAAGGCGGGATCCGGTAGTTCAGGACCATCGAGCCCGGATTCACCGTGAACATTGTCGGCAATGATCAGCTCTCTTGCCAAAGGCTTGGGGGCACCGCTGGCTACAGGTATATCGGTTCTGCCCAGTAGAGTAAGCACTCGCATGGCATTGTTGAGTGTTTTTTCCTGGGTTTGGTTACCGGCGCTGGTAGTCACGGCCAATAGTTCCAGTTCAGGGTTGGCCAGGGCCAGGATCAAGGCAATGGCATCATCATGGCCGGGATCGCAGTCGAGAATGATAGGGCGTTTCATGCTGTTACTCCTTTCGCAATTTGCCCGAGCATAGCATGACTCAGTGGCGTGCGCAGACCCCAATGGCAAACTGTGAAGTGTTCCTCAACTGATTGTTGAAATCTGCTACAATCCGCGGCCTTAAAGGATTGAATCAAAGGGGGCTCGGTGGGAAAGATACGGGCAATCTGGAAAGACCTGGCTTTTATCGGCTCTTTTGCGCTTGCCGGTGGACTGTTCTCGGCTCTTGGGCTCTTTTTTGTCAAGGATAGTGTTGAATCCTGGCAGGAAGTGAATATCCTGCTCGAGCGAGGTGTCGAGACCCAAGGTTATATCGCCCGGCGTGCTCAACAATATGTGCCCCCGGGGCGCTGGGGTGTCGGCCGTTATGAGTGGGATTGCCTGGTGCATTACCAGTTGCCTAACGGCGGTGAGCATTATATCTGGAATCCCCCAGACCTGCTTTGCGACTCAAAAAGCGTCGGTGAGGCTGTGACCCTTTGGTATTTGCCTGAGGAACCTGGCATAGCGCGCACCGATATCCAGTACTATCGAGAGCAACAAAATACCTGGCACGAACTGTTGGGTATTCTATTGGCGTTGCCTATGTTGGCGCTAGGCGGTTGGACTCTGACCAAAGCGGGTCAATGTTTACGCTTTTTCCTGGCCAGAGAGCGACTCTCTCCTCGGCTTGAGCCGTTGCTGGAGGCCGATACCCCCGACGAGTTACTGGCATTTCTTGAAGTCAACCGGGCCAGCCCGGCCAGTAGCTTTTTGGGGCGGCAGGCTCTTGGCTACATTGCCGCCAGACCTGAATGGCAGACGCGTTTTCTTGCCTGGTTTGTCCCTGTGTGCCTCAAGTGGGAGTCGTCAAGTAAAGGCGAGGGCGCCTCTGGCCTCGAACTTTCATTGCAATGGACTCTCGGTCGTCGTTACCCTGAGTTTACTCTGGCACTGCTCGATGGCATTCGCAGCCTGTTTACTGAGCATGAACTGGCGAAGATGGTCTTCTCCCAGCATCTGACCGAGCTGCAACGCAAACCTTGGAGCACTGAAATTCAGGGGCAATTCAATGCCTTGTTATTGGGGCGGCAAATGCCTTTGGGTGACAACGGATTTATCCACACCGAGGTGAGTCGCTTGGTATGTCTTGGCTGGCTTTTGAATAACCTGGAATCGCTGCCAGAGGTTTGGCGAGGCGCTACTGCAGCCTTGCTCAAGGCGCTCGCAGCGCAGCTGCCACTCAATCCTTTGAGCCGTAAACAGCGTAAAAAACAAGTGTCATACTGGCGCAATATTCTCACCAGTCTGGCATCCAAGTCTAACTCGGGGGCAATAGGTCGAAAGCGCCAGGCACAGCTGGATCAAATGGAAGCCGATATCCAGGCTCTGGCCGCTAGCCGCGGTTTTAAGCTGACCAGGTAAGATGAAAAAGCGTCGATGTGCTATCTATTGGCGATATCTGTAAACCAATGACGACTGACGGGGTGAGATATCTCTGATTCTGTGGCGAACGGAATGTAAATCTCTTTTCTGTCACTTTGCAGTTCATTCAGGTATGTTAAAATTGTTTGCTGTTTCAGGGAGTCAGAAACTCTGGTGAAACTTTGGTTGCCTTAAGCCATTCAATAATTGGTGCGGCGTTTTCGGATCTTGGATCTGTTATTGGGAGAAAACATGGAACATTTCATCGGAGCCATCAAAAAATACGCCGACTTTACCGGTCGAGCCCGACGGACAGAATACTGGATGTTTGTTCTGTTCTATATCATTTTCAGTATGGTTGTCAGTGCTATCGACTATGCTCTGGGTACCACAGTGCTGGGGCTGATTTATTCTTTGGGTCTGCTATTACCCTCTATTGCGATTGCGGCGCGTCGACTGCATGACACTGACCGCAGTGGTTGGTGGCAGCTGTTGGGGCTAATCCCTGTTATAGGTTGGATTGTACTGCTGGTCTTCTACTGCCAGGACAGCGAAGTGGGTGACAACCGTTTTGGCAGTAACCCCAAAGAGCTGGGTTAATAGCTAAGAGCATAAAAAGGGAGCCTCGGCTCCCTTTTTGTTTTTCAGGGTAAATCTGCGGCGGTCCGTCGTCGTCAAAATTAGACATTTATCCATATAGACGTCTATAATGCCCGCTCTCGGCCAGGCCGGGAATGACAGCACAGTATTTCAGTCAACCTCTCGTGGTGCCCCGGAATTAAAGACCGGGGATAATCGGGAAGCCGGTGAGAATCCGGCACTGCCCCCGCAACGGTAAATGGTGAGAGACAGGCGCGCCCAAGCGGCGTCATAAAAGCCGGTTCTTGCGCGGTCAACCGCATAGCCAAAGTCCGGAGACCGGCCCTGGAGGTATTTCGATGATTTCGGTGGGCAGATCTCGAAATGCGGCAGCCAAGGGGCTCTCCCTGCCGTGGCACTCTTGCCCCGTTTCCCTTTCAGGAGTCAAAGGAAAATGGGTTTCAAACTAAATCATCTCGCGCTGCTTTGCGGTGCATTTACCTCTGTTCCCGTCATGGCGAGCGTGACACCCAAGGCTGTGGATGAACAGCTGGTGGTCATTGGCCGTCAGGATGACACGCCGCTCAATATTGCTGCCAATGTGGTGGTCATAGATGCCGCCGATATTCAGCAAAGTGGTGCCAGTAATCTGAGCGAGTTGCTGCGTGGCCGCAGTGGCATTCAAATATCCGACAATAACTCAGGGCCTGTGCTGGCGATGCGCGGTTTTTCGGCCAGTCAGGCGGTGAATAACACCCTGATACTGATTGATGGTCGCCGACTCAACAATATCGATATTGCCGCTCCCAGTCTGAGTGCCATTGCAGTCAATCAGATTGAAAGGGTGGAGATCCTATCCGGCAGTGCCGGGGTGCTTTATGGCGATCAGGCCGTCGGTGGGGTGATCAATATTATCACCAAGGCACCCAATGCCAGCGGTGGCAACCTGACCCTCTCAGGTGGCAGCTTCGATACCTACGAAGGCCGTGGCGATCTGTCCGGTGCCATCAATGACAACTGGCGTTACTATTTGGCTGCTGCTTATAACGAGAGTGACAACTACCGTAAAAACAATGCCAACGAAACCGGTTCTGTGCTGGGGCGTCTGCAATATGATTCAGAGTTGACCAACTTCTTTGTCGAAGGCAGTTACTACGATAATAAGCGTCAGACCCCTGGTGCGTTGACCAAGGCACAGTTTGAGGTCGATCCTCGCCAGGCGACATCGACGCCGGGGGATTACAACCATGAGATGACTTCCGCCTGGCGTGCTCA
Organism: Shewanella sp. MSW; assembly: GCF_007636515.1. Lineage (NCBI taxonomy): Bacteria > Pseudomonadati > Pseudomonadota > Gammaproteobacteria > Alteromonadales > Shewanellaceae > Shewanella > Shewanella sp. MSW. The sequence continues at coordinate 217,486 of NZ_LVDR01000008.1, read as the reverse complement.
TATTCAGCGCCAGGTGCACGCCAACTGGGCTTTGGTTGCGGACCTTAACTACAGTGACACTCTAGTGTCCAGCGTCAGCTATGGCAGCCCGGGTCGGAATGAGCGCTCGTTGTTGGAATTCAACCCCAAGGCGCTTGGGCGTTATCAGACCCGCAATGGTGAGCTGAGCATAGTCATAGGCGCAGATATTCAACGGGGTGAAACCGAGTTCGATCTCAGTTATATGCAGCGCAGCAATACCCAAACCATGACCAGCACCTATCTACAGGCCAATGTGCCACTGACCAGCAGCCTGAGCTATGTGGTGGGTGGGCGCTATGCCAAGGTCAAGGATGAACTCAAGGATGGTAAAGTTTATCCCAATGGCATAGATCTGGATGAAGACGCTCACGCGCTCGAGTTGGGGCTCAACTATCGGCCGCTGGAAGGCCACAGATTTTATCTTCGCGGTGATGAGAGCTTCCGTTTCGCCAAGGTCGATGAGCAAGCTTATACGCCGCCAACGGTCGTCGGCCTCAAGCCGCAGACCGGCCGTTCCATTGAAGCCGGCTGGGATTGGACCTTGAGCAACCAGAGCCTGCGTCTGAACCTGTACCGGCTGTCGCTGGAAGATGAAATTGTCTTTGATCCCAGTGCCGATATGCCTATCGGCGGCGCTTTCCCCGGTGCCAACGTCAATGCCGATGCTTCCCGTCGTTATGGCGCCAGCCTCGACTGGGACTGGCAGCTCAATGAGATGCTGCAGTTGGGACTTGAGTACAACTATATCGATGCCGAATTTACTGAAGGCGCCAACAAAGGCAAATCTCTCTCCTGGGTGGCCGAGCATTCAGGGCGTGTCTACACCAGTGTGGACTTTGGTCAGCACTGGCAGCTATTTGTCGAGGGCCAGTATTTGGGTGACAGATATATGGAAGGTGACAATGGCAATCAGCACGATAAACTGGACAGCTACTGGCTGGGAAATATCGCCCTCAACTACAGCCGTGATGCCTGGCTTGCCAGCCTGAGGGTCGACAACCTGTTTGACAAGCAATATGCCAGCTCAGGTTATTTCAGTACCTGGGGCGATGGTTATTACTCAGGAAGCGGCCGGGCGCTGAGATTCAGCGTCAGCTATCGCTTCTGATAGCATAGAAAGCCGGGGTTTCCCGGCTTTTTTCTGCCCGTATTTCTATCGGTTGTAGTTTAGAACCTGGGCCTTTTCGAGCACCGACAAGGAGGCAAGAGTCGAAATATGAAAGCTGATTTTAGGTATGGTTTGAGAGGCGGGGTTATAGCCCTGTTGTCGCTGTTTTTGCTGGCGTGCTCAGAACCCAAGCTGGCTTATATCGGCAGTAATGGCAAACTGCTGGCCTTCGGTGACAGCCTGACCCAAGGCGTGGGTGCCAAGGCCGGGCATGATTATCCCAGCCGTCTGGCTGAGTTGTGCCGTTGTGAGGTGATCAACGCCGGGATTTCCGGTGAGCAATCGGCTGCCGGGCTTGAGCGTTTGCCGGCGCTGCTGGATGAAACCAAGCCGGATCTGCTTATTTTGCTTGAAGGCGGTAACGATATTCTCCGCGGTCGCAGCCAGGCGCAATTGACGCAAAACATTGAGACCATGTTACTTGAGGCCAAAGAGCGGCAAATTCCGGTAGTGCTGCTGGCTGTGCCGCAAAAGAGTCTGTTGCTGTCACCTCTGCCTTTATATGCCGAACTGGCCGACAAGCACGGTGCCATATTGCTGGAGGATACTTTATCTGAGCTTTTGCGTTCAAACGAGCTCAAGTCAGATAATGTACATCTTAATCAACAGGGTTATTTACGTTTGGCACAAATCATCTTCTCCAAGCTGCAGGAGGCGGGCGCTTTTTGATGCTACTTTTTTGATTCTATTTAGCAAAAACCGGGCTAATTATCGATTGAACTTGACCCTGGTGGGCGTTTTGTGGGTAAATTCTCTGCCATAATAAATGGCAATAGTGCCTTCATAATAAATAACAGCAGGTTTAAAGAATCACATGACAGATCTTGAGCAGCAGGTTTTTACTCAAGTGCGTGCCATTATTGCCAACGAAGAGCAGGTGATAGGGCGCCGCGGCATCCTGATCCCGCTTAAGAAGGCTATTATTGCCGATGGTGATATCCGCAATGTGATCGATATTGTCGCGACCGATCCCGCGCTGGCAGCCCATTTGCTGTGGCGCAGCAATAACGCGCTCTCACCTTCAGTCCAGCCCAACCGCAGCCTCAAGGATGCCTTGGTGCGCCTTGGACAGGTCAATATCTACCGTTATGCCTTTAGTTTCTATCTTAAGGAGCGGCTCGATGAATTGCCGCAGCCATATCGCAAGCTGGTACAAGGCTATTGGCGTTTGACCGAGTCAGTGGCGATCGAATCTGTGGACAGTTTGCATCAGATGCAAGGGGTGCAGATAGACGCGGACGAAGTGCAGACTCTGGCACTATTCAGCGTATTCGGTCAGATAATAGCCCTGACAGCGTTTGCTTATCTCAACGCCGAAGCCGAGCAATGCTTTCCGCTGGGCATTATCAAGACATTAATAGATACCCAGCAGCAGACGCTGACGGTGGAAGCTTTTGAATCTCTGGGGTTGGATGATGAGCTGCAAAGCGAGTTTATGGTTGCTCATAACCTGAGACAGACCCGGGATCCCAATTCGCCCGGACTGGTACTGAGAAGGGTATTGTCCCAGCGCGGTCTGCTGCTGAATCCTCTCTAGATGCTTTGTGACTGCCGCCGCCTTTAAGGGACGGTGGCAGCCGCTCAGTCAGTGTCTGTCCTGACGCTGTAATCCCTCTTTGGCAATCAATTCCAGCAGCCTTTGCAGTTGCACTCTATTGCTGCTGTCGCGGCGGTAGGCACCGAACAGCGGCCGTTTCAGGCCTTCCTGCCCCAGTTTCACCGAGGTCAGGCTCAAGCCCTGGGCTTCGGTCAGTGACCAGCTGGGTAAGGCCGCTACCCCTTCTTTACAGGCGATGCGTTGCAGCAATACATTGGTGAGATCGCAGCGTTTTTGTGGGCCAGGCACCACCCCGGCCGGCTCAAGGAAGTGACGGAAAATATCCAGCCTTTCCAGCGGTACCGGATAACTGATGATAGCTTCCCCGGCCAGTTGCTGCGGCAGAATATAGCTGTTGCCTGCCAGCGGGTGATCTTTGGCCATCACCAGTCTCACCTCAAAATCAAACAGATGCTGGTAGGCAAGGGCATGGCCGGGTACAGGATCTGAGGTTAGCACTATATCCAGCTCACCGGTTTCCAGTGCATTGAGTGAGTCGAACAGGTGGCGGCTGGAGAGATCCAGATTGGCATCCGGATAAGACTGATGAAAGGCTTCCATCACAGGCATTAACCAGCGAAAGCAGCTGTGGCACTCAATACCCACCTTCAAGGGGCCGCAGTTTCCTGATAGGCCTCGCTTGAGTACAAATTCGGTTTCCTGTACCCGAGGTAATATCTCTTCTGCCAGGGTCAGCAGACGACTACCTTCAAGCGTGAAGGTCAGAGGTTTGCTTTTGCGGACAAATACCTGGGAGTTAATCCGGGTCTCCAGCTCTTTAATTTGGTGCGACAGTGCCGACTGGGTGACAAAACGTTTCTTCGCCGCGCCGGCCAGACTGCCACTTTCTTTCAGTGCTATCAGAGTACGAAGGTGTCTCAGCTCTATCATTTCCTCTCCACATGAATGCCGCTCATGTTGCCCTTGAATTCAATTCGGTTGCCTGTGTTGAGACTAACACAATAAACTTCTAGACGTCCAGACGCCCATGTTTATTTGTTGTATTCCGGCGTCATCAGTCATTTGCCGCATGTTTTATAAAGGATGGTATACATTATGCGATTAAACAGTCTTGGCTTTCCCCGTATCGGGCGTCGACGTGAACTCAAGTTTGCTTTGGAGAAGTATTGGCGTGGTGAGTCCAGCGTGGCCGAATTAGAAAGCGTTGCCAATGAGCTTAGGCGCACCCATTGGCAGTGGCAGGCTGATGCCGGGGTGGAGCTGTTACCGGTCGGCGATTTTGCTTACTATGATCAGGTGCTGACCCTGAGTGCGACTCTGGGGGTAATCCCAGAGCGTCACTGTGATGGCGGCGCTGTCAATCTCGATACCCTGTTCCGGATTGCCCGTGGCCGAGCGCCCAGTGGCAAGCATGCGCCGGCGTCTGAAATGACCAAGTACTTCAACACCAACTACCATTATCTGGTGCCTGAGCTCAGCGAAGATCAACGCTTCGATATCGCCTGGGAACAGTTGTTTGAAGAGGTGACCGAGGCTCAGGCGTTGGGCCACACCGCCAAGCCGGTACTCTTGGGGCCGGTCACTTTCCTGTATCTGTCCAAAACAGTGGGTTCAGAGTTCGACCGTTTGACACTGCTGCCGGCGCTGCTGGAATGTTATCAAACCATTCTGGCCCGATTTGCCGCCCAAGGCGTCGAATGGGTGCAATTGGATGAACCTGCGCTGGCACTTGAGCTGGATGACAACTGGCAGCAGGCCTTTAATCAGGCCTACGGCGTGTTCAAGTCGGCGCCGCTCAAGCTGTTGCTGGCAACCTATTACGGCACTGTCGCCCACCATCAAAGTCTGTTGTCGGCACTGCCGGTGGCGGGTATTCACCTGGATCTGGTCACCGCGCCCGAGCAGTTGCAGGCCTTTGCTGGTGCATTGGCACCCGAGCAGGTGTTGTCGGTTGGGGTGATCAACGGCCGTAACGTCTGGGCCGCCGATCTGGATCTTGTGGCCGAGCAGTTGGCGCCACTGGCACGGGATCTGGGAGACCGGCTCTGGCTCGCTACTTCCTGCTCCCTGTTGCATACCCCGGTGGATCTTGAGGTGGAAACCGCGCTGGCGCCCGAGCTTAAAAGTCTGCTGGCCTTTGCCCGGCAAAAACTCACCGAGTTGCAGGAGCTCAAGGCGCTTTTGGAGGCGCCTGAGACTGAAAATGCCAAAGCCGTGGTCACCCGTTGCCGGAGTCGGCGCGCGGCCAGGGCGCAGGGGCGTAATCAACCGCTCAGTGCCAGAATTGATGCCTTGATTGCGGCTGATTACGACCGAAACCATGAGTTTGAGGTGCGCAGACAAGCCCAGCAGGCCAGGTTCAAGCTGCCTTTGTTGCCGACGACTACCATAGGTTCATTCCCGCAGACGGCGGCCATTCGTAACCTGCGTAGCCGCTGGCGCAAGGGGGAGTTGGACGATGCTGTATACACAGAGCAACTGCAACAGGTGACCCGGGATACCATAGAACGGCAGCTCAAGCTGGGAATAGATGTGCTGGTACACGGTGAAGCCGAGCGCAACGACATGGTGGAATACTTTGGTGAACAGCTCGACGGCGTTGGTTTTACCAAACATGGCTGGGTGCAGAGTTATGGTTCTCGTTGCGTTAAGCCGCCGCTGATCTATGCCGATGTGACCCGTCCCAAGGCGATGACAGTCGACTGGGCCGAGTATGCCCAGAGTCTAACCGATAGACCGGTGAAAGGCATGCTGACCGGGCCTGTGACCCTATTGCATTGGTCCTTTGCCCGCGAGGATATTAGCCGCGAACAGATAGCGACTCAGTTGGCTCTGGCGATACGCGATGAAGTGGTGGCATTGGAGCAGGCGGGCATAGGCATTATTCAGATTGATGAGCCGGCGTTTAGGGAAGGTTTGCCGCTCAAACGCAGCGATTGGGCCCATTATCTCGATTGGGCTGTGGCCGCCTTCAAGCTCAGCGCCGCCGGTGTCAGGGACGAGACCCAAATTCACACCCATATGTGCTACAGCGAATTCAACGACACTATTGCCGCAATTGCCGCCATGGATGCCGATGTGATCACCATAGAAACATCGCGCTCACGGATGGAGTTGTTGAATGCCTTTGAAGACTTTGACTATCCCAATGAAATCGGCCCCGGGGTTTACGATATTCACTCCCCCAACATTCCAACAGTGGAGGCCATGGTGAGCCTGATTGAAAAGGCGGCGCAGAAAATTCCTCTGCGCCAGCTCTGGGTTAACCCGGATTGCGGCTTGAAGACCCGTAATTGGGAGGAAGTTGAGCCGGCTTTAAAGAACATGGTTGATGCCACCAGGGAGTTGCGACGTCGACTCGGGTGATAAAATTCTGTGGTTAATAACAGTCAGGGGCGCAATGCGCCCCTGATGTTGATTGACTTCAACGCGGTAAAGATTCAACTCATGCTTATTCCCAGTATCATCAGGCCCACAGTGCCCATGATGATCAAGCTTGAAAAGATTGTGCCCAGAATGGCGAAGATTTTCTGCCGCTCTTTTTGTACCAGGCCACCAATACCCAACCCCAAAGACACCAGACAGACCAGCATCATAAAGATGATCATTAACCCTACAAGAACCGCTTCCATGGAGTTTTCATCCATGCCGCCCGGTGTTGTTGTTTCCAGGGTTCCGGCAACAATAAAAGTAATAAACAGGGCGATTCCACTCAATATGCTGGTGACAAATGAGGCTATCCCTGGACCTGAATGTTTTAATTGCATGGCAATCCCTTGATTTTTTCTGATGGTTATCCAACTGAGAAATATACAGAAACTGAGGGAAATATGCCATCGGCCATTTCTGTCTATACTCAGGTCAGCAACCGGACTCAGATAACTATCAGGAGAAGCCCCATGAGTCATGTATACAAGATAATAGAACTGACAGGTTCATCCCCCATCAGCTCAGATGAAGCGGTCAAGAATGCCATCGCGGCGGCCAGTCAGTCGCTGCACAATCTGCGCTGGTTTGAAGTGATAGATACCCGCGGCCACCTGGAAGCCGGTGTCATCGCTCATTGGCAGGTCACCATCAAAGTGGGTTTTACCCTGGATTAGACTTGAATTTAGGCATCTCTTGGCAGGCCTTTTTCCACTATCCGGATCAGGCGTCCTGTCTTGCGGGCGGGAATGGGCACTGTGTCCTTGCCGCTGAGTTTTTCTGCCTGCTGCGCCAGTGCCCACGTTATGTGCTCGGCGACCAGCTCCGAGGCATCTGTCAGTCGCGCCTGCAGGGCGACAACTATGGTTTCACTGCCGGGGGCATTGCCCAGCGCCACTGCAATATTACGTAGCCAGCGTTCATGACCTATGCGGCGAATGGCGCTGCCTTCGGTGTTTTTCAAAAACTCGGTCTCGCTCCAGGCGAACAGCTCCAGCAGTTTGGGTTGCTTAAGTTGTGGCCTTAGATGAAAGTCTGTCTCTGCGGTCAAGGGGGCGGCGCGGTTGATGGGGCATACCAGTTGACAGTCATCGCAACCGTAGATGCGATTGCCGAGCAGTGGTCGAAACTCCAGCGGAATGCTGCCGGCCAGCTCTATGGTGAGGTAGGAGATACAGCGGCGCCCATCGACCACATAAGGCTCGACTATGGCGCCGGTTGGGCAACTTGTGATGCAGGCAACGCAGGTGTTGCAGCCTTCGGCTATGGCGACATCCAAGGGTAGCGGCAGGTTCACCAGCAGTTCGCCGAGGAAAAACCAACTGCCGGCCTCATGGTTGAGGATCAGTGAGTGTTTACCTGTCCAGCCGATCCCGGCCTTTGCTGCCAGCGGCCGTTCCAGAATGGGAGCCGAGTCGACGAAGGGCCGAAAGCCACTGCCTTCAAGTTGCAGGGTTTTGAGCGCTTCATCTATGCGCTCGCCCAACTTTTTCAAGCGATTACGCATCAGCTTGTGATAGTCGCGGCCACCGGCATAACGGGAGATATAGCCAAGGTTAGGATCTTTGAGATTGAAGGCAAACCCCGCTTCTGGCGGCAGATAGTCCATCCGTACTGAGATGACTCGCAAAGTGCCGGGATGCAGTTCGGCCGGGCGGGCCCGCATCATGCCGTGGCTGGCCATATAGCCCATTTCACCGTGATAGCCCTTATCGAGCCAGGCCTGTAACCTGGGCTCTTCGCGGCGAAGATCTGTATCTGTGATCCCCACTTGAGCAAAACCCAGCTCTTTGCCCCAGGCTTTTATGTCGCGGGCGAGCTTTCCAAGCATACAGGGATCAAATTGTGGTGGTTGAGGAGCTGACATGAACAGAGGCTGACCGGGGAAAAGACCTGATTATATCAGTAAAGCAGAATCGCTCACAGTTGCCGCAAACGGCGATTTTGGCTTTTGTCGGTGCTATGCTGAAACCGAGGGGGAATGAATATATGCCGACAATTAAGCCTCTGTTTTGGGCCTGCTTGATTGTGTGTGGCTGCATTTTTGCTGGTTTCGTCCAGGCCGGGAATGAGCCTCCCGAGTCCAGACTTGTGCCTCTGAGGCTTTTGACCGAAGCCTGGCCACCCATGAGTTATGAATACCAAGGACAAACTGATGGTTATGCCGTTGCCTTGGTAAAGGCGTTGAACCACAAAGTCACCGCCACCGATGATGAGCCAGTCATAGAGATCTTGCCTTGGGCCCGCGCCATAAATATGGCAACTCATCATGCCAATATCCTGTTATTTGCCACTTCTATTGATAAACAGCGACGGCAGCAATTTGATTTTGTTGGCCCGATTGCCGAAACCCGTATCCAGCTTTATGCTCGCATGGATGATGATTTCACTCCGGCAGATCTATCACAGGCGGCTGCGGCCGGTAATATAGCGATTTATCGTCACTCTCCGGCGCAAAGGTTGTTGAGGGATATTGCGGATGAGCGGTTGCTAATCTCGGGGTTTCCTCAGTATTCGGCCAGGCAGTTGCTGCATAAGCGGGTGCGTTATTGGTGTCAGGCAGAGATCGCGGTTCAGGGCGTCTTGCGGCAATTGGATCAACCGTTGACTGCTGTGAGACCTGTGCTGGAATTGGCACACTTGCGGTTATATCTGGCGTTCTCCAGTGGCACAGATCCTGCGCGAGTCGAAGCCTGGCACAAGGCGCTGCTGGCATTGCAGCGAAGTGGCGAATTTGATGCTCTGTATTTTGAATGGTTTGGAGCAAAGGCGTCACTGCCTGAGGCTGAAGTGTTATGGCATAGCCACTGAATTACTGATTGGTGGGGGAGGTTCAGGCGCTTTCTACCCTATTACGCCCTTTATTTTTGGCGCGGTATAGAGCGTTATCTGCCAGTTTCAGCAGCTCTGAAAATTGTAACTCGGTATTGAGAGTCGCCACCCCGGCACTGATGGTGACTCTGGACTCGCCTGCAAGCGCCTCTGGACTTGACTCTGCCAAGGTTTGACGTAAACGCTCAGCAATCTTCAGGCATTCTTCTCGACTGGTTTCCGGCAACAGCAGCAGAAACTCTTCACCACCGATCCGCCCCAGTAGATCTTGCTCACGAATAAGCGTTTGGCTCACGCTAGCCAGGTGTTGCAGTACCTTATCACCGCCATCATGACCAAACTGGTCGTTGATATCCTTGAAGTTATCGGCATCAAACAGAATAACAGACATAGGTACGCCTGAATGTTTGGCCTGATTGAATAACGCTTCTCCCCTCTGATAGGTATAGCGTCGGTTGGCCAACTGAGTGAGATGATCCGTATGGGCTATCTTCTGAAATTGACGTGACCTTCCGGTTTGTTTATAGGCCAGAATCGCCATAATGAAAATAATGATGCTGGCAAGGATCAGCACCGCCAGCTGCAACAGGCGGTTTTGCTGCAGTATCTGCACCTCCTGTTCTTTGAGACGCTCGCTTTCCAGCAGACGTTGGTTTTCTTTTGCCATGCGGTCGGCATTGAAGCGGGTACGCATCTCTGTGGTGCGGTATGACTGAAGCTTACTATCCAGTTCAGAATGCAGGGAGATATATGATTTGAGCACGTTTGTTGATTCTTGCCAAAGTCCCTGTGCGGCCAATACTTCACTTTTGAGCAGATAGAGTTCGGCCAATCCCCTGTCATTACTGATATCCCGAAAACTCTGTTCTGCCTTGGCCAAGGGGACCATAGCTTGTTCCGCCTGACCTTGGCGCAGCAGCACATCGGCGCTGTAGAGTTGCATAAAGCTGTAAAAGCCACCCTGTTGCTCGGTCACAAATGGTTTGGCGCGTTCCAATGCCTGTTTGGCATCCTCTATTCTGTCGAGTTTCAACAGCGAACCTGCCATATTGACCGAAACTCCTGCGGCTTCGACAGTCATTCCTTGTCGTTTGAGATAGTTGTAAGACTGCTGGAATTTGGTCACAGCCGCTTCGAAATCTCCCAATTCCTCGAGAGCTATGGCCATCTCGCCATTGACAATATAGGCTTGTTCTTCATGGCCTCCTTGGCGATAAGCCTGTTCCAATTGGCGGTAATAGTTGAGTGCACTCTGCGGATCGCCGAAACGACGAAAGCTGGTAGCGAGATCAACCAAGTTGTAGCGGCTCCAATAATCCAGTTTGAGTTGTTCATAGAGCTGTTGGGCGGTCAGAAGATCTTCCAATGCCAGTGCAAAATTGCCCTGAAAAGAATACATGGCACCACGCATACTGCGGGCATCCGCGATTAACCGGCGGTCTTCGAGTTGGTAGGCTTGTTGTAAGGCTTGGTCATAGTCGGCTTTGGCCTGCTCCATATTACCTTTGAGTTGAGAGTACCAACCATGGCACAGGCGAAAGTCGGTCAGGGCTTCCGGATAAGCTTGATTTTCAGCCATCTGTTCTTGGGTATTGGCGTAATCTATTGCTGCATCAACCTTGGCATTATTATTGATGTCATAGCTCCAACAGCGGGCGCGCCTGAGTCTTACTTGGCGATCAAGATCGTTATCTGCCAACAATTGGGCTATCCGCTCCAGAGTTTGCTCCACCTTGGCAACATTATTGACCTGCCCATTTTCAAGCAGTTTGAATAACTTATCTGCCTCGGGGTTATCCAATGCCTGAGCGAGCGGAACCATGCCGGACAAAAGTAGCAGAGCGAAGGCTGATTTCAAAAAGTATGACTTCACGCTTACCGATAGAGATATGTTTATATTATGTTACTAAGCATACGCACCAGGGCATTGGCTGACCAGCAATAAATCGTTAAATTTGCGCACCAAGTAGGGTTTCATCCAATGCCTGTTACCTGGTTTTGAGCCCGCTTGGCTCCGTTATTTCGCTGACTTTTTGGTATTTTCATGGTGCCAATTGGAGATGGATTGCTGTTTCATGCCGGTGCTATACTCGCCGCCAATCGCTTTTAGACGGAATACACAATGACTCAAGTTGATGCTCAATACCGGCAACAGGCACATAGTGCCGCCATCAATATCTGCTCTCAAGTTCTGCCCATGGATAAGTTGCCGACGGCGCTGAAAGAAGCCTATGACAATCTGTTTGAACAACTGCTGGAGGATAAGGAGTCTGAGTTCAAACAGGCTTGGGACAAGCTGCCGCCAAGTGCTGCCAAGTTGCTGCCCAGAGCCGATTTTCACGGCTTTTTTATCGCTTCGGCCTGGTTGCAACTGAGTTTGATGGCCCAGGATATCGCCCAGCTGGCGGATACCGATAAGGCTATTGCCGAGCAGGAATATAGCGGCATATATGATCGTATTTCACAGTCGGCGCTCAAGGAGAGTGTGCGCAAGTTGAAAAAAGCTCGTACCGACAGGCGCTTACTCAACAGTATTCGAGATGTGATAGCCAATGGCTAAATAAAAAAACCGGCATTATCTTCTTAATATGCCGGTTTTTTATGTGTGCGGACGCTCTTAGAAGGAAGTACGCTTGTAGCGGCGATACTCAGGCTGCCAGAAATTACTCTCGATAGCCTGTTGCAACATCTCATCGGAAGTCGGCAATGCGTGGCCTTGCTCGATGGCGACCTTGCCGACGGCAAAGGCGATGTGCTTGCTGACCTTCTGGATCTCTTCCAGCTTAGGCAGCAGGGAACCACTGCCGTTGAGCGCCAGCGGCGAGCATTCTGCCAAGGCGCGGCTGGAGGCCATCAGCATCTCATCGGAGACCCGCTTGGCACCACTGGCCAATACCCCAAGGCCTATGCCGGGGAAGATATAGCTGTTGTTGCACTGGGCGATTTCATAGGTCTGGTTGTCTATGACCACAGGCTCAAAGGGGCTGCCGGTGGCAACCAGCGCCTGGCCATTGGTCCAATGCAGAATATCTTTGGGCGTGGCTTCAACCCGGCTGGTGGGGTTGGACAGCGGGAACACTATCGGTCTTGGGCAGTGGCTGTGCATGGCGCGGATGATCTCCTCGCTGAACAGCCCAGGGGCGCCGGAAACCCCGATAAGCACTGTCGGCTTGCCGTTGTTGACCACATCCAGCAATGAGATGTTGTCACCGAAGTTGCTCCATTGCTGCAGCTCTTCGCGCTTTTGCGCCAGCTTCTGCTGGAATGGCAACAGGTTGGGCATATTGTCCTGCAACAATCCCCAGCGATCGACCATAAACACCTGGCGTCTGGCCTGCTCATCACTTATCCCTTCGGAAACCATCTGCGCAATAATCGCTTCGGCGATGCCGCAACCTGCGCTGCCGGCGCCGAGGAAGGCAACTCTTTGCTGGCTCAACTGAGTGCCGGCGGCCTTACAGGCGGCGAGCAGTGAGCCAACTGTGATGGCGGCGGTTCCCTGAATATCATCGTTGAAACAGCAGTATTTATCCTTGTAACGCTCCAGCAGCGGCATGGCGTTTTTCTGGGCGAAGTCTTCGAACTGGATCAAGGCCTCGGGCCAGCGGCGATGAACCGCCTGCATAAAGGCTTCAATAAATTCCAGATATTCTTCACCGCCTATGCGCTGGTGGCGCCAACCCATATACATGGGATCTTCCAGCAGATGCGGATTATCTGTTCCCACATCCAAGGTGATGGGCAGAGTGTAAGCCGGGCTGATGCCGCCGCAACTGGTATAGAGCGACAACTTTCCAATCGGGATCCCCATACCGCCGATCCCTTGATCGCCGAGTCCCAAAATACGCTCACCATCGGTAACTACTATCACCTTCACCTTGTGACGGGTGGAGTTGTTGAGTATGTCGTCGATGCGATCCTTGTTCGGATAGGAGATAAACAGGCCGCGGTTACGGCGGTAGTCTTTGGAGAAGCGTTCACAGGCCAACCCGACGGTTGGGGTGTAGATGATAGGCATCATCTCTGTGATGTGGTTCTGAACCAGACGATAGAAGAGGGTCTCGTTGGTGTCCTGGATATTGCGCAGATAGATATGCTTGTCCAGATCATTGCTGAAGTTCTTGAACTGATCGTAGGCACGTGAGGCCTGCTCTTCGATCGTTTCAATCACGTAGGGCACCAAGCCTTCGAGGTTGAAGAAAATACGCTCTTCCTCGGTAAATGCACTACCTTTGTTGATCAACGGCGCTTCGAGAATAGCCGGACCGGCAAAAGGCAGATATAAGGGGCGTTTATTATCGTCCATGGCTAACCTTTTATGTTCTTTGTTGGTGGATGACGGGCTGTGATCTAAATCCGCATAGATTACCACGAAATGTGATCTTTGTTGCCTGCGGGCGAGGGCTTGAGCAAAAATTTTGTTTAAAACGCGGCAAACCGGATTGGCCTGAGCCTAAGAGGGTAACGACACAAAACAAAGAACCAGGCGGATGCCTGGTTCCAAAGGAGAAATCAGTCGTTGCTTGTTGGCTTACTTACCGCGATATTTAAGTGACAAGCCTTTGATAAAGTTACGCATTAACTGATCACCACAATAGCGGTAATGCTTGTGCTCCGGGTTGCGGAACAGGGCGCTCAGCTCAGCCTTGCCGATACGGAAGTTGGCCAGTTCAAGAATGGCAATAATATCTTCTTCTTTCAGTTCCAAGGCGATTCTGAGTTTCTTGAAGATGATGTTGTTGTTCAGGCTGGATAGCGGCTGCGGAATGCCACTGCCGGGACGCAGGCCGCGTTTGTCGATGATCACGGCATCGAGAAATTGGCACAGGGTGCGATCGTCACAGGGACGGAACCCTTCTTCATCTTCTTTCTTGAGCAGGCCGGCCAGCTCAGCTTCACTCATTTCACGCTTCATTTTAGCGTAGAGACGCAATACCTTGGAGTCGTTGAAATTAAAGACAAAGCGCAAGCGGCGCAGAATATCGTTGTTGGTCATGAATGTCCCTGGGCCGGTTTGACTCCCGGCTTAGTTTTAACACTGTCTGGCGATTGACTTAGGTGCGTTAGGCGCGGAGGCTCCGCAGTATTGCGGCATTATACCTAAAAGCCGGGCAGATTTGCCGCTTTTTCCAGTGGACAGTTCGCGGCCGTTTCGCGCACCGCTTGTCGCAGCTTGTCGTGAAGGGCGAACACCCGGCCTATATCTTTGAGTGACCAAGAGGTGTTTTCCAGCACCACCAGATTGAAGCCCGAGTCCGGATAATAAATCGCCGTGCTGATATAACCCGCTATGTAACCACTGTGGCTGAACTCCAGGGGCAACTCAGGGCTCAGTTGTATTCCGGCGGCATAATTCAGCTCGCCCCAACGATGGGGGCGTTTGCCTCTTGGCGCCAGCAGTTGCAGATAGCCGCCAGGGCTCAGTAGTTGCCCCTGATGCAGGGCCTGCTGAAAGTCGGCAAAGGCAGAGGCGGAGCCAATAAGGGCGCCGCTGGCCAGCAGCTTATCTGTGAGAGTCAACTGCTCGGCCACGCTCTCAAAGCCGCTGTCTGTCTCGGTTCTTCCTATCGCCAGATGGGGTAACTGTTCCTGGATACTTTCAATACTGCCGGTGCGGGCCTTGAGCTCAAGCCCCTCGGCATCAAAGAAGCGTTGCAGCAATTGAGTACTGCTGCTGCCGTTACGCTTGAGGATCTCGGCCAGCAGCCAATAATTGTCATTGCTGTATTTAAAATCGCTGCCCGGGGTGAACAGCAAGGCTTGTCCTTGGATGCCTATGCCGGATGTGTGGCTCAGCAACATGGCGACTGTGATGGCCGGATCCAGTTCGGCCTTTTTGCCGAGCAGGGCGGCGGCGCTGTCATTGAGCTTGAAATCGCCTCTTTCTATCGCCCGCATCACCAAGACGGCAAACACTTGCTTTGACAGTGAACCCAGCACAAATTGGCTATCAGAGGTGATGGGTTTGCCCTGGCTTTCTCCGGCCGCATGGCTCAGCAGTGTCTTTTTACCTTGCCTTAACTCGATTACGCCGCTGAAGGGCAGGGGGTTTTGCTTGATTATCAGCTGCAGCTGTTGTGTCAGCTCTTGGCTGTGGCAGGCAGATGGCGCCGAACCCTTGCCTGGTGCCGGCTCTTGTTTGGGCCCTGGCGCCGCGCTCAGGCTTAAAGTGAATCCCAGCATGCAGGCCATGGTGATGCCTTTGACTGTCGATGAGAGGTTTGGCCCTAAAAAGCGCGGCTTTGCCAGCGGTGAGCAGTTCATGCAACTTCCTTATTTGATGTAGCAAGACCAATAGATAAACAGCAGCGCAAAGCCAAACAGGTAACCGAGTCCCAGCCAGCCCCAGAGTTGCATGCCCTTGCCGTAACGGATCTCAGTCGGCAGGGTTTTGGAACTCATCAGCCGTAGATTCAACCAGGCAAAAATGCAGGTGGTCATAAAGGCCTGGATCATCACCAATTCCAACAGTGATAGCAAGGCACCCTTGAAGAACAGGAACAGCAGCAAGGCCAGCAGCGACATAACCAGCAGGATCACCGCCAGGCGTTTACCGCTGGGGCGGCGCTCAAGCAGCAGGCGCCAACCGGCATCCAGGGTGCTGTTGTAATCATAGAGCACAGTGACAGTGGTGGAGAAAATACACAGCAGCGCCACCAAGGCGATAAGCATACGGCCCCACTCCCCGAGCACGCTGGCGTAGAGGGAGATCAACTGCCCGGCAAACTGGGCTCCCGAGTCGGCAAAGGAGGCTCCTGAGTCATGCATGGTACCGGCACCCAGGTTGAGAAACACCAGTGCCAGCACTGCGGCGCGAAATCCGTCAGCATCGACTATGCCAACCAGGCTTATCAGGGCGTCATTGCCGGATTGTCCGGCGGTTTCCTGCTTGAGTTTCTTCAGACCGAACAGGCGCATCAGTGGCCGCTGAATAAGCGCCATGTCGGTGATTTTATCCAAGGGCACAGTATTTTCGGTGCGGGTCAGCAGGCCGCGGCGCACCACTAGCTTACGCTCGGTTAGCTCGGCGCTTATGTTGGCGATATTATCGGCAAAGCGAGCCTGAAGCAGTGGCGCGGCGGCTGTGGACATGGCGACTTCCTATATCAGTAAAATCAAATTTACCTCGGGTAGAGGCATTGACTTTAGATATTAAAGAGTTAAGTTGAATCGGTAAATGTTAAGAAATATGACAACACGGAAGTTTGTAGTCGTGGTTGTTTTCCACAAAAACAGCTGAAGAAATTAGGGATAATTATGAACAGACCTCACCTTGTCCTGAGTGCCTGCGCCGTCGCACTTGCCTTGACCCCTACCGGAGAATCCTTCGCGGCCGAGGAGTCTGTGGAGCGTATCGAAGTCACAGGCTCGCGGATCAAACGTACCGATATGGAAGGCCCATCGCCCATTCAATCCATAGGCAAGGAAGATATTGCCAACATGGGCTACGACAACCTGCAGCAGTTGCTGGAAAGAATGCCGGCGGCCGGGGCCGGCACTTTCTCCACCCGCGGCAACAGCCAGGACTCTACCGCCAACGGTGCCGCCGCCATCAGCCTGCGTGGCATGGGGCCGGATGCAACCTTAGTGCTGATCAATGGTCGCCGGGTTTCCATCAGCGCCTTTGCCGAAGGGGTCAGCAATTCTTTTGTCGATATCAACAGCATTCCCGTATCGGCCATTGAGCGGATAGATATACTCAAGGACGGCGCCTCGGCCATCTATGGCTCGGATGCCATCGCCGGGGTGGTCAACATAGTGCTGAGGAAAAACATCGAAGGCATTGAAGTCAATCTCGGCTATGGCGCCACAGATGGCCCCAATTACAACGAAAAGACCGCCAGTCTGGTGTGGGGCACCATGAGTGACAAGGGCAGCGCGTCTGTGATCCTGGATTACTTCAGCAACTCGACCCTGAGCGCCGATGAGATGGGGCAGTTTGGTACCGCCAATCAGTCGCCCTGGGGCGGGGAGGATTTCCGTTCCTCGCGGGGCTTTCCCGGGTATTTCTATGTCAATGGCGTCAAGACCATAGATCCGGCTTGTCCGGCCGATTCCGCCACATCGAGCGGCAGCTGCCTGTTCGATTATGGCCCCTATAACTTGGTGATCCCCGAGGCCGAGCGCATAGGCGCCATAGGTCAGTTTGAGTATCACCTGAGTGACTCCCTGACCGCCTTTTTGGAGTTGGCGGCTCAGCACAATACTTCCAAGGCCGGTGGCGCCGCCACACCGCTGGATGAAACCGCCGGTTTGACGGTTCCCGGTTCACATCCCAACAATCCTTTTGGTCAGGATATTGACATAGGTCGCTTCCGCACAGTGGATGCCGGTCCCCGCCGCTGGGATATCGAGTCCGACAGCTTGAGATTAGTGGCCGGTCTGCGCGGCAGCTTCAAGGAGTGGGACTGGGAAGTCTCGGCCCAAAAGGGGCGCAGTGAGTCGACCCAGACAGGGGATCGCAGCCAGGGCTGGGTGCGGGTGGACTATCTGCAGGAGCAAATCAATCTCGGCAACTACAACCCCTTTGGCGGCACCATCAACTCACCCGAGGTGATAGATGCCATTACCACCAGTCTGGTGCGTCAGGGCAAGTCACATATTACCGCCTATGATGCCAGCATTTCGGGGCATGCCTTTACCCTGGCAGACAGGGATATCATGCTGGCCGCCGGGATGGAATATCGTGAAGAGGATGTCAGCGATGTGCCCGATGAGCAGTTCCAGCGCGGGCTTATCTTCGGGACTGAAGCGGTTTCCGCCGCGGCCGAGCGCGATCAGTATGCCGCCTACCTGGAGTTTTCCATTCCGGTGACCGACAGCTTTGAGCTGCAACTGGCGGGGCGCTACGATCATTACAGCGATTTTGGCTCCACCACCAATCCTAAGGTGGCATTCCACTGGGGCATGACGGAAGACTTGAGTATGCGCGCCTCCTGGGCCCAGGGATTCCGGGCACCATCGTTGGCTCAGATAGGCCTGGGCCCTTCGGAAAAGAGTAACTTCTTTAAAGATACCTATGCCTGCGCCGCTCAGGGTATCTCCGAGGCCGACTGTGAGGTACTGGATTACAACACGGTATTTGCCGGTAACCCGGATCTGGACGCCGAGGAGTCGGAAACCTGGAACATCGGCATGATCTGGGCGCCGAGCCAGAAGTTCGATATCGGCTTCGATATCTGGAACATCACCCAGGACAACAAGATAGACGAGCAGCCTCTGGGCGATATCTATGCCGCCAACTGTAATGATCAAAACAGCGCTATCTGTGTGCGCCTGCCCCCCGCCGGTGGCGAGCCGCTCGGGGTGCTTGATGTGATTCACTCAAGCTTTGTTAACTTAAGCTCCCAGGAGGCCCAGGGCCTGGATATCTCGGCTCACTACGGCCTGGAGCTGGACAGCTATGGCGATCTCAAGTTTGGCCTTGAGTGGAGCTATCTGGACAAGTTTGAAAAGGACGGCCTGGATTATACCGGCGAGTATGAGTATCCCCAGTACCGCTGGCTGGCCAGCACTAACTGGACCATGGGCGACTTTGCCGCCAACCTCAATGTCAGCTACATAGGTGAATTTGAGGATACGCCGGATATCAACTTCGACGGCGCCCTCGACTTTACCGAGAACAAGTCACGTATGGTGGATGCCCAGTTCCTGGTGGACTTGCAGGCTTCCTACCGTTTCAACGAGATGTTCAAGTGGACGCTCGGGGTCAACAACCTGTTGGATGAAGAGCCGCCGTTTGCCATAGGCGATGGCGATGGCGATCTCTATGGCTATGTGATGTCTGTGCATAACCCCAGAGGCCGTTTCATCTACACCAAGGTTAGTCTTAACTTCTGAGCAGGCCCCCGGCCCTTGATGGCAAACTGACAAGGGCCGGATGCTGGAGAGTTAAGATAAGAAGTGAGACATAAGAGCCGAGAAATAAGGACTGAGTGACAAGCTTGAGGCAGTGGGAGTATCTTGTTGCTGTTGACCTTATCATCATGGCGCCTGCGGGCGCCTTTTCTGCCACCATACCTGCGTTAGCCATTGCTTATGGCGACAGGGCAATTTAAGGAAAGTAATATGATTCGACTCTATGGCACGCCGCGAAGCCGGGCGCTGCGGGTTTCCTGGTTGTTGGAAGAGCTGGAACTGCCCTGGGAGTTTCACTTTGTTGATATGGCCAAGCAGCAGAACCGCACTCCTGAGTTCCTGGCGCTTAATCCCTGCGGTAAAATCCCCGTGCTCGAGGATGACGGTCTGGTATTGACCGAATCGGCGGCCATTATGCTCTATCTGGCCGAGCGTTACGGTGAGGGGCGTCTGTTGCCCAAGCCAGGCACGGCAGCCTCCGGGCATCATCATCAATGGTTGAGCTTTGTGATAACCGAGTTGGAGCAGCCGTTATGGACCATGGGCAAGCACAGGTTTGCCTTGCCGGAGGAGCAGCGGGTGGCGGCGATTCAAGCCACTGCCGTATGGGAGTTCAACAAGGCCGCGGCCATTGCCGAGCAGTGGCTGCCTGATAGCCCATTCTTGCTCGGTGATGAATTGACTGTGGCCGATATACTGCTGGCCCATACTCTGAACTGGGCCACCATTTTTGAGCAGCAGATCCCGCCCAAACTGGCGGCTTACCGAGACAGGCTTAACCTGCGTCCGGCAATGAAAAAGGCGCTGGACAAAGCCAGCGCCAATTTAACTGATTAATCAAACTCTGGTTTAAAGCCGCAGTATTTCGGGGCCGTGATATTTCAGAGCTGTGCGGCCGCCCACTTGGCGCGGCTTTCGCGGCTCTCCCCCAGCCCGCCTTGCTGCTCTCTGAAGGCCTTGTAGGATTCCACATCCAGTGGCACCAGGCTGATATCCACTTCCAGCACCAGTTTGCACTCTTTCTTGATCCGCCAGGCGGCGGTATTGTACAACTCAGTGAGTGGCAGCGAGCTTAAAAACTCAGGGTTGTACTGGGTGTAAATCGCCTGGGTAGGATAAACCACAAAGGCCAAACGGCGCTTGGGTTCTTTCTTGAACATGGCCTCGATACCATCACAGGTGTTCAGCACCTGCATCTCGATAATATCGTCGATTTCCAGCAGTTTTTTCTGAGCCAGTTCGCTTACCTGCGCCTCGCCCGTTTCCCAGGAGAGCAACTCGGCTTCATCGACTTTCAGTAACTCGGCGGCCTGGGCGGTACCCAAGCCAAGAGATTGGCGCAGGCACTGAAATTCGATGGCGTTGAGCGGATATTGTTTGGACATAATGCTTCCTGTTTTTTCTATGTGTCTGATGGGGGGCGCCCAGGGCATGCCGGCCTGTGTCAGCTTTGCAGCCAGACGTCTTCGACCCATTGCCAGAATGACTCCCAGCAATCTTCTTCATCCAGGCCGTCTTGATTCCAGAAGTAGACCACACCTTCCTGATCTATGCAGTAAAAGTCATCACCGGTTTGGCAGATGGCAATCAGATCTCTGGGCATTCCCAGCGACCAGGCATAGGAGGTCACTTCCGGCAGATAGGTGTGGGACTGGGGATCGGCAGCGGTCACCGGCTCCAGGCTGCCATAGATAACATCGCTGGCATGCAGCAGATATTCTTTCAGCTCCGCAGGCAAAGGGATGAGTATTTGCTCTTCGATATCCACCAGATCGTCAAAGCCGGGCAGATCCAGCGGTACAGGAACCTGCTCTGACAGTTCCTGCAGTTGCTCTATGATTTCATGCATGATTTTACGCTTTGGCCGAGGGTCAATGCGCTGGAGTATAGCGGCTTGTTGGCCGTTGACAAGCTTTGTCAGGCGACTATGGTATTTTCTATGCCAAGAGTCTGGGTTTGTTGGCGTTTATAACCTAACCAGGCCTTGTGGTACAGCTTGTGTGATTCCTGGCGCAGCTTCTGGATCCGGGCCAGTTCCAGCTCGCTCAGCGGCCTTTGCTCGCGGGCAGCCTTATGTTCCATCGCCTGCACCTCTTCATAGACTTGGTGCTCGGCGCCGTTTTTGATGGCGGCAATCTCCCTTAAGTGCAACTGAACTTCGGCAATCAGGCCACTTTTCGGCAGTTGCAGCAGCAGGTTGATATCCCGATAGCCAGAGGCCTTTGGCTGGGCAAACCTGTCTTTGACCTGTAGCACATTGGCCTGTTGATTCAGGGTGTCAAAGGCCAGCTGCAGGTCATCAAGGTTGTCGGCTATCAGGGTGGCTCGCACCAGATCTGTCAGGGCGGCGGGGTCGTTATTCAGCTTGTGCGCCACCTTGGCTTCGGCCCGTTGACGCTCTTTCACTTTGGCAAGGAGCAGCTCAGTCTCGCTCTGATTGGCTATCTGTGACAGGAGACTGTGCAATTCATTTTGTGCCATCGGTGCCTGCTGGTAGAGGGCATTGAGGCTGGAGACGGGCTGCCTTGGGGCGCTGAAGCTTTGTTTCTTGAGGGCATTGAATGGATGGGCCGAGTTTTGGCGCTGGCTGTAGCCGCTGTCGTCTCTTGGTTCAGCTTCATACTCTGAAGGCTGAGCGTAGGCGGTGCGCGCCGAAAGCAATAACAGGAAAACCAGGAAAGTGCGGAATAATCGGGTCATGGGGCCTCGCATCCAGAATGACTTCTAAGTGGCTTTGACTCCAATGTAGCACTTGGCTCTGAACCCTTGCTGAACCTCAAATGAAACTTTATTCATCTAAAAACAAAGGCGCCTTGAGGCGCCTTTGTTGGCAAGCGTAAAATTACCAGATTTTTACGCGCTGGGCCGGCTCAATATACATGCCGTCACCTGGCTTCACGTCAAATGTGCTGTAGAACTGCGGCATATTGGACAGTGAACCTATGGCGCGGAACTTAGCCGGTGAATGAGGATCTGTGGCCACTCGGTTGCGCATGGCTTCCTCTTTGATCTTGGCACGCCAGATTTGGGCGAATCCGAGGAAGAAGCGTTCATCACCGCTCAGACCGTCGATTACCGGAGCCTCTTTGCCCGCCAAGGATTTTTTGTAGGCCTTGTAGGCTATGGTGACGCCAGAGAGATCGCCGATATTTTCACCCAGGGTCAGACTGCCGTTAACGTGTAGGTCGTCAAACACATAGTAGCCGTCGTACTGGGCGATAAGCGCCTTGCCGCGAGCGGCAAATTCTTTCAGATCCTGCTCGGTCCACCAGTCGCGCATATTGCCTTCGCCGTCGAACTTGGCACCCTGATCGTCAAAGCCGTGCCCCATCTCATGGCCGATAACCGCACCTATACCACCATAGTTGACGGCATCGTCGGCAGCCATATTAAAGAAAGGTGGCTGCAAGATGGCGGCCGGGAACACGATTTCGTTCATGGTCGGGTTGTAGTAGGCGTTGACGGTTTGTGGCGTCATGTGCCATTCGCCCTTGTCTATGGGGCTGCCCAACTTGGCCAGTTGTTTCTGATGTTCCACTTCACCGGCGCGGATCTCGTTACCGACCAGGTCGTCAGCCTTGATAGTCAGCTTGCTGTAGTCTTCCCACTTGTCGGGATAGCCGATTTTCGGGTTGAACTTGGCCAGTTTTTCCTTGGCGGCAACTTTGGTGTCTGCGCCCATCCACTCAAGTTCATCTATGCTGTCGGCGTAGGCACCGCGCAGGTTTTCCACCAGATGCTCCATCCGCTCCTTGGCTTCAGGGGCGAAGTGGCGCTTGACGTATACTTTACCCACGACTTCACCCAGCAGGCTGTTGACCTTGGCAACACCGCGCTTCCAACGAGGTTCCTGTTCTTGCTGGCCGTTGAGTGTCTTGGCGAAGAACTCGAAGTTTTCTTTATCCAGCGGCTCGCTCAGATCTGAGGCGAAGTGGGTCAACAGCTGCCAGCGCATATATGTTTTCCAGGTCGCCAGATCTGTGTCTTTAACTATCTGGTTCAGGCCTTCGATAAAGCTGGGCTGATTGATGATGATATCGGCTTGCTTGTCGGCGCCAAGCGCAGTCAGGTAGGCGTTCCAGTCGATGTCCGGCGCCAGTGTTGACAGTTCTTTGACCTCAAACTTGTTGTAGGTCTTGGTGCTGTCACGGCTTTCAACCACATCCCAATGCTTGGCGGCAATAGCGGTTTCCAGCTTCATGATGGCTTCGGCGCTTTGTTGTGGCTCGGCAAAACCGGCCAGGGTGAACATCTTGGCGATATGCTCAACAAAGGCCTTGCGGATGTTGACGAAACGCTCACCTTCGTTGAAGTAATAGTCTTTCTCCGGCAGGCTCAGGCCGTATTGCCAGATATGGGTGGCATAGCGGCTGGAGTCCTTGGCATCGACATCGATATAGAAGGCCATGGGCGTGCCGCCACCGAGAATTTGGCTCTTGCCGAAGTAGGCCGCCAGTGCTTGCTTGTCTTTGATGGCATCTATGATTGCCAGCTCGCTCTCCAGTGGCTTGATCCCTAGCTGGTTGAGCGTATCGCTGTCCATAAAGGAGCGGTAAAGGTCGGCCACTTTTTGCTCGTCGCTGCCGGGCTTGAGATCTTTGCTCTGCGCCACTTCTTCAATAATGGCTTTGACATCGTCACGGGATTTTTCCCTGAGGTCATAGAATGCGCCTGTGCTGGTGCGATCTGCCGGGATCTCTGTGTTCTTGATCCAGCCGCCGTTGACATAGGTATAGAAGTCATCCTGAGGACGAACAGACTTATCAAAGTTGGCAAATTCAATCCCCGAGCCCAGGGCTTGGCTGACGGCGGCGGCAGTTGCGGTTTTGGCGACTTCCGGCTGTTTGGCTGCTTCAGCCTGGGTTTCAGCCGTTTTGTCATTACAGGCAGATAGGCCTGCGATGAGTGAGGCACACAATCCCCCAATGAGTACTTTTCTCATGCTGTTTCCTTTTCTTTGTTCTTTGCTGTCCCGCTAGGGGACATTTTTATCAGATTGGCTGCACACCCGTTTGTTCGGGAAAAACCGCAGTGATGCCTATGTTAAGGCCTGTGTGGGAATGTAAACAAGTCCCGCTGCGACGACAGTGAGCTTCGGCGACGCGGGAGTTGTAAGCAAAGGTTACAGGCGCTTATTTGAGTGAGCGTTTGACAGTCTTTGCCCTTTAGCTTGTCAGGCTCCATAATGGCGCGCAATTGACACGGCATAACTCAAGAGGTTGGATAGCCAAGTGCGTTTAGATAAATTTATCTGTGAGTCTACAGAGCTGACCCGTTCCATGGCCAAGAAGGCGCTGCACCGCGGTGAAATCAGTGTCGATGGTGAAATCGTCAAGGACTCCAGCTTCAAGGTGCGTGACGGCATGAAAGTGTGCTTCGACGGTGAGCCTATCAGCTTGATAGGCAACAGATATCTGATGTTGCATAAGCCGGTCGATACCATTTGCTCAACCGTGGATGAGGTCTATCCTTCGGTCATCAGTCTACTGGAGATAGAAAAGCCCGAGAGCCTGCACATTGCCGGGCGCCTGGATGCTGATACCACAGGTCTGGTGTTGATTACCGATGATGGCCAGTGGTCGCATAAGCTAACCTCTCCCAAGAAGGAATGCGGCAAACGCTACCGGGTGTGGCTGGCCAGCCCTGTTACTGAAGACTTGATCCCACAATTTGCCGCTGGCCTGGCGCTGCACCGGGAAGAGGGGCTGACCCGGCCGGCGCAGCTGCAGTTAATTAGCCCGACTGAAGTCTTGTTAACCATTACCGAAGGTAAATATCATCAGGTGAAACGTATGTTTGCCGCTGTGGGCAACAAAGTGGGAGCCCTGCATCGTGAGTCAATCGGCGCCATAGAACTGGATAGCGAACTGGAACCCGGTGAGTGGCGTTATCTGACCGAAGCGGAGATAGCCTCGGTAGGCTGAAGAAAAGGCACCAAGGCCAGCCGGAGGCCTTGGTGCGATACAGCTGATTATTGCTGCAGTTTAATCCGGCCACTGATGGTGTTGATACTGACATCGGCTTGGCCGGAACCGCTTTGGAATTGCAGCGATTCAGCCTTGGTGTACTTGGCTTTTTTCGGTGAGTCCTGGGTCAGTTGGTTGTCAATCTTGCCACCTGGGCCACCGCTGATATCAAAGGCGGCATTCGGCAGTTTGGCAAACTTGAGTTCAATATCGCCACTGACGCTATCGACATTGGCATTGCCGGCCAGGCTTTGCATGGCAATACTCAAGTCGCCACTGACGGTTCTGGCCTTGAGTGACTCGGGAGCCTTGAGGGTCAATTGACTCTTGCCCGAGACCTGATCCAGCTCCACTTCTATGGCATCACTCTCGGCGTTTAGTTCGCCGCTCACCAGGCGATAACTCACCTTGCCCAGACTCTGTTTATCCTCAATGTCGCCGGAAACGGTTTCCAGATACAGTTCACCCTGGTTGCTCTGGGTGTGGATACTGCCGGAAACCGTGGTCAGTTGCAGATTGCCTTTGAGATCCTGGCCCTTGATATCGCCACTGACATTGGCTGAGTTGATCTCACCCTCCAATCCTTGAAGGTCATAATCGGCGGAAACGCCTTTGAGCTTCATATTGACGGTGGCGGGCAGAAAGATCTCCAGCTTTGAGCCGTCTTTGTCCCGGCTGTTATAGCTCTTGGGCAGCTTGTCTTCGATAACAAAGCTGCCGCCCTGCTGACCAAACACCAGGCCTTCACTGAGCTCATCCAGCTTGCCCTTGATGGCGACTTCAGCCTTGTCCCAACTGCGGATCTTCACTTCTCCCCGTTGGATCTTGATATTCAATTTAGCTCCGGACTCCAGCGCCGCGCTTTGATCGACCTTCTCGGCCGCCTGCAATACCGGGCTCAGCAGCAGGGCTGAAGAGAGTAGGGTTAGTGATATCTTGTTCATATGCTGATTCCTTGTTGGTCGAGTTGAGTGGGCAGTTGTTCACCCCGGGTGAGCAGCTCTATCTCCCTTTGCTGTACCCAAAGCCAGAGTTGCCAAAGTTGTTGATCGGTCGGGTCTTGTTTTAGTGCCTGGAATATCTGCGTGGCGGCTTCCCTGAGTTCATCTATGCCGCGACTGAGCGGCGTGGTCATGCTGACCTTTTGCCATTGGCCGAAATTGACACTGGCTTCCAGTTGTTTCACCTGTTGTTGGTGTTGATACTGCAACTGCTCCAGCATGGCCAGCATCTGTGGGTCGACGCGGCTTTGGGGTTGTTGCTGCAAGCCCTGATAGCCGAGCAGAGACACCAATAGCAGGCTGCAGGCGATAGCCAGATTGCGCCAGCCGTTGCTGGCGTTTGCGGCCTTGGGTGGCTGAGATGGTTCCAGCCTGGCGGCGATTTCAGGCCAGAGGTCGCGCTCGGGTGTTTTTTCCCGTGGCAGTTGTTCTAGCAGTTGTTCCAATGTTGGCTGCTTGTTCATGACAACATCTCCTGAAGCAAGTTTCTTGCCCTGTGGTACTGCGCCTTGCTGGTACCGGTACTTGTGCCCATCATGGCGGCTATCTCTTCATGGCTATAGCCCTCAATGGCAAACAGCACAAACACGACTCTGGCCCGCTCGGGTAACTTGAGGATCTTGCGCTCCAACACAGAGGTTTCCTCCGTGTGGGTTGTGGTTGACTCTTCTGTGTCTGCCTCTGTGGTTACAGGCAGAAATCTGGCCCAGAAGCTGCGCTGCTTTTTCAAACTACTCAATGCCTGATTGACGCTCAGGCTGTGCAGCCAGGTACTGAATTTGCTTTCACCGCGGAATTGGTCCAGCTTCTCCCAGGCACGGATAAAGCAGTCCTGGGTCATCTCTTCTGCCAGTGGCACCTGGCCGGCCAGGTGCAAACACAATGCATAGACTCTGCCATGGTGCAGACGGTAGAGCTCGGCGAAGGCAAGTTTGTCCCCCAAACGGGCACGCTGCACCAGCGGGAAGTCCACTTCTTGCTGGTATCTGGTTTCTGTCAGCTGCGGGCTGGCATTCACTGGGCTGTCCTTAATGGTTTGGGCGAGTCATGGTAATTGGATAGTTTGACCCGCTTAAAAGGTTTAAAAAAGAATTAAAAAAACCAAGAATTTATCTGGTGGTGGAAAAGTAATTGTTAGGGAAGGTGCGAATAAGCCCTATCGGCGTTCTCTTTTGTAGAGAGCCGGTTGCTGTGAAAGCCCCGAAGAGAGTCGTTTACAGGGCCTGCCTGCTGTGTTGTGCTTCTTGCTAAGGATTTACGAACCACGCCTTGCATCCAGGTCTGTAAGCCGACGCAGAGAATACATGGGGCTTGTTCGCGCCTTCCTTAGAGCCACCTGTGATTTAGCTGTTTGTGATGGTCTGTGATGGTATTTGTGGTGATACCGCATTGCTACACACGAGCGTATTCGTATTGGAGAGATTTTGCTGTTGCCATTGCGTCAGTGGCAACGGGGGATCTTGTTGGAAGATTCGACCAAAAATCATCTGCGTTTCTGCTGATGAGGCCATACGGCTAGGCCAAGTCTCGGGTACACTTGCCACGAGAGAGCCAGAGTCTGTACACTCAGCGACTGAAAAGCGGAAGGTGTACAAAGTAGGGATCCCCATGCGCAAATCGCTGACTACTAAGTTGTTATCAATGATATCATAACGTAACCAGTCGCCCGTAAACCATTTAAGACGTTGGTGTAACTCGTTCCCGTCAAGTACTTGGGCGAGATCCAAGTTGAGTGGTTGCGTTATCCACTCTGGGTTGCCTTTGTCGAACCAACTGGTGATCACCTCATGATAATTACCATCAGGACTTTTTCCTATAACACGCCAAACTAAGGTGTTATAGGGGGTAGGTACGGCTCGCAACTCCGAAACTTCAATACCTTGGGTTTGAAAAAAGTTGGCAACACGGTTTTCAGCTGCATTTTTCCCTAACAAGCCAAATAACAGGTAGCCCGTCGAGAAGACTATAGAGATCACTAAGAGCCGCCGGATCTTGGACGAAAAACCTTTGTTTATAAAGCAAATAACGGCCGCCAATAGGGGAAGAGTATAAATGGGGTCAATAATAAAAATAGCTGACCAGCTTTCTGGCTTGATCCCAAGTGGCCAGAAAAGTTGCGTACCATAGATAGTAAACGAATCAAGTAGCGAATGAGTGATGAGAACTAGTGACAGTGTCACAAAAAGTCTGGTGTGACTGTACGAGATCCCTCGTTTACCGATCAACCAAGTCAGCAGTGCCGCGAGAAGGAGCAAAACAAAAATGGAGTGCGAAAAGCCACGGTGGTATGTCATGTTTGATACAGGATCGGCATAACGGATAAATACGTCTAAATCTGGCAGTGTCGCTAAAGCCGCCCCGTAAATTAAAGAGCGTCGCCCTTGCTGGTGCCCTAGCATTGCTCCTTGAATCGCACCACCTAAGAGTGCTTGAGATAATGAATCCATATTGCCCCCCTTTTTTTACTATCACGCTCGCGCCTTGTTGAGTGATGAGCAGCACCAGAACTCACAGATTGTGTCAATATCAGCAATCATATCGGTTCAATCAGAACGGCGAGTAGGCCTGAACGATGAACAGAAATTTTGTGTACAGAATAAACAGTCACACCTGCTTTTCTATACACTATCTATCATGGTTTCCACTTTAAATTAGACGATGGTGACTAATAGCCTTGATTGAGTAACCATTGATCATCCAACCAATATTCACTGCTGCGTTGGAATCTGATGTAAGACCAACCGACATCCCTTTCATAGGATAAGATTTGATTGCCATTGCCAACGACGACCCAAAACCAGTTACTGCTTGAGTTATTGTAGGCTTTAACCCTTACCCCAGAGACATCGACTGTCTCGTTAGTGGCGGTAAGACGTAGGGGTTTTGTATAGGTTGCTATAGAGGTAATACGCATGTTGGTGAGCAGATCGGGAGCCTGCGATGCAAGGAACTCACGGGCTACTCGCTCACTTTCTTTCTCGGAAGGCAAGGGGTGAGCCACCACGCTGGACGTAATATTCATAAAACCCATGAGTGTCCCATCTTTACTGTATAAGGTACTGAAATGCTCACCTTGTAAGCCCGTATTTTGCCCGTCTTGCCGTTCATAGCGTGTGAGTGTCATCGGCACGTCATCTTGGATAACGGAACGTTGATAGACGGCTTGATAACCCTCTGGGATAGGAAGTGAATTAGTTTGATCGTCTTGAGCCAATACAGGTGTGGCGAACATGCTCACTAAGAATAGATATCCTAAGTGATAGCTCAGCCTTCGCCTTGGTAAATAATAACTTGCCAACATGTGTAGCCCCTCAGTTAGTTTTTGTTGCTGATACCAACGGTTTATACCTCATGAGGTAACAATGGATTTGTAATGGTTATATCTTGAAATGTAAATGTAAACCATTTCAATTGGCAAACAGTTTGACATTTGAGAGTGTAACAATATCTGTGTAAGTGGCATTTTTAACTTCTTAAAAGGAATGTCGAATGCCAATAACAGACAAATTTATCAATCAGCTACTCGTTGGCTGTAATTCTCCCGATGATATTCTCGGTGACGCTGGACTTCTCAAGCAACTCACCAAAAAGGTCACTGAGCGTGCCTTAAATGCCGAAATGGAACAGCATCTTGGCTATGCAAAACATGCACCGGAAGGTAAAAACTCCGGCAACTCTCGTAACGGGAAGTCCACGAAAACAGTGCGCAGCGTTCACGGTGATATCAAGCTGGATATTCCTCGTGACCGCAAGGGCACCTTCACCTCTCAGCTGATAAAGAAAGATGAAAAGCAGTTAGGTGGTTTCGATGACCGCATCATCTCGCTGTATGCCCGAGGCATTACCACGGCTCCCAGATTGTTGTATTCTCAATCCCGTACGAAAGACTTGCCATCCAGACTCAGGGTTTCTTTATCGATTGCATTTTGGCTGTTGTATAAGTAGATCCAGTTGATATTACCGGCATGCAAAGGACTTAGCCATTTGCTGCGAACCACGCCTTGCATCCAGATCTGTAAGCCGACGCAGAGAATACATGGGGCTTGTTTGCACTTTCCTTAGATCTTTCTTGGATTCACTTCTGATTGTTGAATATCGCATGCAATTGCTGTTTGTAGGGTTAAAACCTTCCTTGAACGACAGATGCTTGGCGCTTTCGGTTTTTTTGACTCAGTTAATAGAAAAAATTTTAGTTTTTTTTGCACAGTGACAAGGCTAGTGACTGTTTTTCAATAGGTTAATCATTGACAATATAAGATGACATTTTTGTTACCGGATTAACTCAACTGACACGGGGACAGAATTGCGACTATTTTTTTAGAGTGACTCTTTTTATTGAGGTAACACCATGCTTATTCGCCACAAGTTGTTACTGAGTGCCGCCGTTTCGATCGGTGCCTTGGTATTGATGTTTGCACTGCAGCAATATTCCAGCTCGGTGCAGACAGAACTGTCCATCGCCATCCAGAAAGTGGTTGAGCTGGACAAAGAAGTATTAAGCATGCGCAAGAATGAAAAGGATTTTTTTGGCCGCCAGGATCTCAAGTATGTCGAGATACATCAGCAGGAAGCACAGGCCACGGCGCAGTTGATGCAAGAACTGGCACTGATCTTCAAGGAGTATGATCTCCCCGAGGCGCCGATAAACAGCTTTAATCGTGATTTTGCCAACTACCGGCAGTTGTTTACCGGGGTGGTGCAATTACAGCGTGAGATAGGTTTGAGCCCCAAGAGTGGCCTCTACGGTGAGCTACGCTCAGCGGTGCACAATGTCGAAAGCTTGGTGGCAGAGCATAATGTGTCTGAGCTTATGGTGTTGATGCTGCAACTGAGGCGTAATGAGAAAGACTTTATGTTGCGGCGGGATCTCAGCTACCTCAATAAGTTTGATACCAATATCGAACGTTTCAATGAGGCGCTCAATGCCAGTTTGCTGGACTTCAGTGTTCGTAGCAATATTGAGCAACTGATGAGCAAATATCAGCAAAGCTTTAAGAGTTTGGTGGCCAAGGAGCAGGAGTTGGGGCTCGACGAGTCCAAGGGCATGATGGGGCAGCTGCGAGAAGCGATTTTTGCCACGGAAAGCTCATCTACCAAGCTGAAAGAGTTGGCAATAGCCAAGGTGGAAAACGAGCAGCAGTACAGCTTCATGCTGGGGTTGGCACTATTTGGTCTTATTGCTTTGTTGTTGGTGGTCAGTACTGTGATGATTATCCGCAGTATTATGAGGCCGGTCGAGCGTATCACGGATGTCATTTCCCGCATCGAGCTTCAAAAAGATCTGTCGCTGCGCTGTGATGTGGGCTCCAACGATGAGCTGGGCATGATAGGACGTCATTTTAACAGCATGGTGGAGAGTTTCCAGAAGCTGATCGAACAGGTTATCGAATCAGTGGATGCCATGCGCCATTCCTGTGAAGAGCTGTCCCGCAATGCCATCAGCGCCTCGGAAGGCGTGTCGAAACAGCTGAATGAAACCGATATGGTCGCTACGGCGATCACCGAGATGGGCGCTACCATAGACGAGATTGCCAAGAATACTGAACTGGCCGCAGGTAAGGCGGAACAGACCCACAACAATGCGCAGGATGGTCAGGTTGAGGTTGAAGATACTATCAATAAGATCCAGTCTTTGGCGCAACAACTGAACGACTCTGCCAAGGTGGTGGCCGAACTTGAAAAAGACAGCCAGACCATAGGCAGTGTGTTGGATGTGATCCGCGGTATCGCTGAACAGACCAACCTGTTGGCATTGAATGCCGCCATTGAAGCGGCCCGTGCCGGCGAGCAGGGGCGGGGCTTTGCCGTGGTGGCCGACGAGGTGCGCAGCCTGGCGATGCGAACTCAGGAGTCGACCGAAGAGATTGCTGGTATCATTCAAACCCTGCAGAGCCGCACCCATTCGATAGTGGATATTATGGAGCAGAGCCAAAAGCAGGGCGGTGAGAGTGCCCAGCAGGCGGCCAGTGCCGGCACCTTGCTTGCGCAGATCAATGCTGATGTCACCAATATTATGGATATGAGCACTCAAATAGCTGCCGCCATTGAAGAGCAGAGTATGGTGGCCGCCGAGGTGAACAAGAATGTGGTGGTGATCCGCGATATTGCCGAGGAGTCGGCTCAGGCGGCAGAAGAGAATGCTACGGCATCCGATGAGGTTCGTCACCGCGCCGACTATCTGCATCAGGCGGTGAGCCAATTCAAAATCTAGTTTTCCAGGCACAGGCGAAAACCGCGGCATGTCCGCGGTTTTGTTTTAGTTGCAGTCGTAGTCTTTAGCGGTTGTGGCACTTTCTTGCTCTGCTGTGGAGACGGCTTTTTTCGAGGGGGCTGCCAGGAATGGCGGCAAAGTTTTTGGGTTCACAAAAGGCTTGGAGTTGGCAGGGAATAAAAAATAGGCCCCGAAGGGCCCTCAGAGAGTTAGAGACGGAAGCGGGCCACTTCGGCGCGCATGTTTTCCGCCAGATGGCTTAAGTTGCTGACCGACTCGGTTAACTCGTTGGCTGCCTGGGCCGATTGTTGGGTGATGTCGCTGATTGCCATAATGCTGCGATTGATATCTTCGGCCACGCTGCTTTGCTCTTCGGCGGCGGTAGCGATATGGGTATTGAGCTGGGCAATGGAATCGACAGACACCACTATCTCTTTCAAGGCCTCACCGGCCATATTGGCTTTGCTGTTGGCCTGTTCGACCTGAGTGATGCCTTGCTCCATCGCCGTCACCGCTTCCTGCACACCTGTCTGCAGTGTGGCTATCATGGATTCAATCTCCTGGGTTGAGCTGTGGGTACGACTGGCAAGGGTTCTTACCTCGTCGGCCACTACGGCAAAGCCCCGCCCCTGCTCGCCGGCACGGGCCGCCTCAATGGCGGCGTTCAGTGCCAGCAGATTGGTTTGCTCGGCAATTCCCTTAATCACATCCAATACCCTGCCTATGTTTTGGCTTTCATTGGCCAAGTGGGTGATCACCTGCGCTGTACCCTGAATTTGCGCTGAGAGGGCCACCATGCTGGCAATCGACTCCTGCACTATTGAATCGCCATTGGCGGCACTGGCATCGGCGCTGTGGGCGGAGTCGGCAGCGGCCGTGGTGCTTTGGGCTACTTCGGAGACTGTGGCGGTCATTTCATTCATGGCAGTAGCCGTCTGCTCTGTCTCAGCCTGTTGTCTGTGCATCCGCTCGTTGGTTTGTTGGGTGAAGCTGGAGAGCTCTGTCGCTGAGTCGCTGACCGTATTGGCGGCATTGGCGATATTGTTGAGGATCCCTCTGAGGTGAGATATTACATCTCTTAAGTTATCGGATATCTGCCCCAGTTCATCGGCGTTGAAGGTTTTGAATTGCACAGTTAGGTCCGAGTCGCTGCGAATCTTCTTTAACTGAGTGAGAATATCGCCTATGGGTAACATGACGCTGCGGTTGACCCAGACACTGAGTAGTAAGCTAGCAATAATGGCGACACTGACCAGGGAGATAAACAGCACAACGGAAGAGGAGTAGAGGTTTTGGGTTTGCTCTCTTTCTTGTTTAGCGACATCAAGTTGCAGGGTCACCAACTCGGCAATCTTGCCACTGATGGGATCTATCACCTGATAGAGAGGAATAATTTCCTGGCTGAGCTGGCCCTGAATATTACCGCTCAGGGTGGCCAATTTATTTTGCAGACGCTTTATCTGCTCATCGGCGGGAATAAACAGCCGCTTGGCTTCATTGACCAGTTGTGATTCTCTGGCGGTCAACTGAGTGGCTGTGTAATCCTGCCATTTCTGCTTGATGCTTCTGTCAGCTTCATTGAGCGCGGTACTGGCTTGTTCGGCACTGAAGTCTCCGGCATTGGCCTTGTTGATCGCGTCTATAACAAAGACGGCGTAATCATCACCTATGCTCTTGAGATCTTTGAGTGGGACAACCCGGTCGCTGTAGATATTTTCTACCCCTGAGTCGATTTGGTTCATGATATTGATGGCGATACCGCACAGTAGCAGCATCAAGAGAAGAGGCACGGCCATACCGAGCAACATCTTGTGTTTCAGTTGTAACTTCATGCTTGAGAACCTTGGTCCAGAAGGGAACTTGTCCTTGGATGAGGCCCTGTCATTCCAATTTGTTGAGCCATACAAAAGGTATAGCAAAAAGTATGAAACGCGTGAGACGAGAGAGGGGCAAATTTGAGGTTCATCGCAGATTAGCGTGGACTGGAAATGAAAACGGTTGGAGAGTTATTGTTTAGTCGCCAAACCAAAACAATAACCAACCCCAACCGTTCTCAATGTCGAATATTACTTTTCCCATTGTGCTCTGGGAAGGCTTTGAAGCCGTCCATACCGAGCAAAATCAACAAACCCTCATCATCCACCTAAAGCCGATTGATAACGGCTACTGTGCTTGCGGCAAACCGGCTAAGGCCGTTCACGACGCTTCACTTCACTTCGCAGCGTATCGGAACGAACCATACTGGCGTTTCAGGTTCAGTTACGGCTACCCGTCCGCCGTATTCTTTGCCCCGATTGCGGTATCGTTCGGGAACATATCAGCTGGTTAAAGCCCTATGCTCGCCAGACCACACGGCTCATTGAGCATGTCGAGGCGCTACTCAAGCTCTTGCCGATTAAACATATTTCGCAACTCCTTGGCCTGCACTGGCATACCATCAAGACTATCGACAAACGTCGGCTGGCAAGGGAGGTCACAGAGCCTGATTGGAGTCGTGTCAAACGCCTGGTCATGGACGAGTTTGCCCTGTTCAAAGGCCATCGTTACGCCACCGTGGTGGCCGATGCAGATACTCATCAAGTCCTTTGGATAGGTGAAGGCCGCAGTAGAGAAGCTATCCGGCCGTTTTTCGTTAAGTTGGGTCAGTACTGCCAACAGATTGAAGCCGTTGCTATGGATATGAATACTGCCTTTGACCTGGAGGTACAGATGCACTGTCCCCAAGCCAAAGTGATCTACGACTTGTTCCATGTTGTTGCCAAGTATGGCCGTGAAGTCATCGACCGAGTCAGGGTTGACCAGGCTAATCAACTCAAGCACGACAAACCAGCCCGCAAACGGGTGAAACGGGGGCGCTGGGTCTTACTCAAAAACAGAGATAATTTGACAGACAAACAGGCGGGTTATCTCAACGAGCTGTTGGAGTCGAACAAAAGCTTAATGACAGTTTACCTGCTCAGGGAGCAACTCAAGGAGATGTGGTACTGCACAGATGAAGCCGAAGCCATGGCTCAATGGAACCTTTGGTGGCAACAAGTCAGAGAGAGTGGTATCAGGCCGTTACTCCAATTTGGCCAGCGTCTTAAAAACTATCTTCATGGCATAGTTGCTTCAGCGGTTCATCCGTTGTACACCTGCCGACTGGAAGGGATGAACAACAAAATCAAACTGCTGAAGCGAATGGGCTATGGCTACCGGGATACCGAATACTTCTTTCTGAAAGTCAGAGAGGCGTTCCCCGGAGATCCGCGATGAACCAAATTTGAGGCACAAAAAAACCTCGCATTGCGAGGTTTAAATGATTGGTACAGGTGAGAAGACTTGAACTTCCACGCCCGTGAGGGCACCAGCACCTGAAGCTGGCGTGTCTACCAATTCCACCACACCTGCACTGTTTTCATTTCGACTCTTTCATGTGTTAATTGGTACAGGTGAGAAGACTTGAACTTCCACGCCCGTGAGGGCACCAGCACCTGAAGCTGGCGTGTCTACCAATTCCACCACACCTGCACATTGAGAGTCTAACGTACAGCTAACTATTATTGCAAAGTGGTACAGGTGAGAAGACTTGAACTTCCACGCCCGTTAGGGCACCAGCACCTGAAGCTGGCGTGTCTACCAATTCCACCACACCTGCACTGTACTGCCTTGCAATTTTCTCAGTCGCCTGAGCACCTTAAAGTTGAAGGTGGTGCCCGAACCCGGAATCGAACCAGGGACACGCGGATTTTCAATCCGCTGCTCTACCAACTGAGCTATTCGGGCGACGGCGTGCATTAAAAGACTTTTACGGTTTTGAGTCAACTCTTTTCTGAGAAATATTTCAAAATAACGCGTGTTTGAGCAAGTTTTACTCGAAAAGGCGCATATTGCTTAGCTTTTGAACGAAAGCCGCGTCATTGCTGGGCTAGGGGTAAATTAGCCCAATCGAAAATTCAGGCTGTAAAGCCGGGATTTCGAGGTTTAAGGGCAGGCTGGTTTTATCTTCTTCTGGAAACAAAACGCCCCACGGTAAAGTGGGGCGTTAAGGGATTAATTCTTGAGGAGGTCGTTCCCCGGATAGTTGGCACGCATGACTGTAAGTACATGCTGTTTTAACTGTTCCTGACCCAGCTCACCATAGGCGGTGGCCATGATCTCGAGCGCGCGCTCTATCGATGGGGTGCCGGGATAGGTTTCCATCACCGACTGAGCCCTGATGGCGGCAGCGCTCCAGGCATTCATCTTCAGATAGTATTCGGCCACTTTAACCGAATACAGCGCCAGACGATTTTTCAGGTGCTGCATTCTCTTCTGGGCGTCGGCCGCATACTTGCTGTTGGGATAGGTCTTGAGCAGGCGCTCGAAGTCCTTGAAGGCATCGAGGGCAAATTGAGGATCCCTGTCGCTTCTGTCTATATTGAGCATGTCATGAAACAGATAGTTGTCGGCCTGCATATTCACCAGTCCACGCATATAGTAGACATAGTCTATATCCGGGTGAGTGGGGTTGAGGCGGATAAATCTGTCGATGTTGGCGACTGCCGATGGGGTGTCATCCAACTTATAGTAGGCATAAATCAGATCCAGCTGAACCTGAGTCTTGTGTGGGCCAAAGGGGAAGCGGGAATCCAATGCCTCCAGTGAACGCACAGCCTTGGTATAGTTACCCAGCTCCATAGAGGTGCGGGCCTGGGAGTAGAGAACGTCCGGAGACAGCTTGCTGCTAATTAAGTCGTCTTCCGGTTTGCTGCTACAGGCCACAATGGCCAGCGAAAAAAAGGCTATGGCAGCGCCTTTGGCAATATTATGCATACTTGAATTCGATTCTTGAGTAAGTTGTTGTTAAGAATTTTTCCATTTCACGATAAAATGGCCGATTCCGAGTGTACCAGAAAGTACACAGTTTTTGACCCCATTAACTGGGGACGGTTCCTATGACGCAAGAGATTAATCTAAAAAGCGAGATATCAGCAACCCAAACAGGTCTGAGATTGGATCAGGCTTTGGCCGAGTTGTTCCCCGATTACTCCCGTACCAGGATCAAGGAATGGATCCTCGATGGCAAAGTATCCGTTGATGGTACTGTGGTAAACAAGCCCAGAGAGAAGGTATTGGAATCTCAGGAGATAGAGGTTCACGCCACTCTGGAAGAAGAGGTGCACGCTGAGGCTCAGGCTATCGATCTGAATATCGTCTATGAAGATGACCATATATTGGTGATCAACAAGCAGGCGGGTTTAGTGGTGCATCCCGGTGCCGGTAACAGTGACGGCACTTTGATGAATGCCCTGCTGCATCATTGCCCCGAGATAGAACATGTGCCCAGGGCCGGTATTGTCCATCGTCTCGATAAGGACACCACAGGCCTGATGGTGGTGGCCAAGACAGTTGAGGCTCAGACTCATCTGGTGGCGGCGCTGCAGGCGCGCGACATTACCCGTGAGTATGAAGCCATAGTGCTGGGCACCATGACAGCCGGTGGTACAGTGGATGAGCCTATCGGGCGTCACCCCACCAAGCGTACTCATATGGCGGTGCACCACAGCGGTAAGCCGGCGGTGACTCACTATCGTGTGGCGGAAAAATTCCGTGCCCACACCCGCTTGCGCTTGAGGCTGGAAAGTGGCCGGACTCACCAGATCCGGGTGCATATGGCTCATATAGGGCACGTGTTGGTGGGCGATCCCGTCTATGGCGGTCGTCCAAAACCCCCCAAGGCCGCCAGTGAAGCCTTTTTCGAAGTGCTGAAAAACTTCAAGCGCCAGGCGTTGCATGCGGTGCGATTGGAGTTGGTGCATCCCATCACCTGTGAGCTGATGAGTTGGCAAGCACCTATCCCCGAGGATATGGTTGAGCTGACCAAGGCGCTGCGTAAAGACACCGAAGAGCATCCGCCGGAGTATCTGTAACATGTACGGCTGTCACTGGCCGCTGCCGGCCAATGTCAGAATCGCCATGACCCAGCGTCATGGTGGTGTCAGCCTGCCGCCGTTTGACAGTCTGAATCTGGGGCTGCATGTGGGAGACATTTCCGCATCTGTGCAGGCCAACCGTGCTCTGCTGGCAAAGCGGCTGGCTCTGCCCAGCGAGCCGGCATGGCTGGAGCAGGTCCATGGCACAGAGGTGGTCGACCTGGCGCGCGATGCCCAAAGGATTGCCGATGGCAGCTATAGCGACAGCAAGGCGCATGTGGCCGTGGTGATGACCGCCGACTGTCTGCCCGTACTTCTGTGTGACAGTGCAGGCACCCAGGTGGCGGCGCTGCACGCCGGCTGGCGTGGCCTGTGTGATGGCGTTATCGAGGCGGGAATTGCCCGTTTTCGCCCCGGCTCTGAGCTTATCGCCTGTCTTGGGCCGGCAATAGGCAAAACGGCCTTCGAAGTAGGCGGTGAAGTGCGCGCCGCTTTTTGCAATAAAGACCCCAAGGCCGACAACTGCTTTGTAGCTAAGGGAGATAAGTTTCTCGGCGATCTGCAGGGGCTTGCCAGGCTCAGATTGCAGCAGGCGGGTGTCCGGCAGATATATGCCTTGGATGCCTGTACCTATAGCAACAAAGATTATTTTTCCTACCGTCGCGACGGCCGTACCGGCCGCATGGCCTCGCTGATTTGGCTCACTGATTGAGTGGTTATTTGATTCGTCTGACTTGAAATTGGTTAAAGCATCCTCATATTTAAGCTAACAAAGTAATACCTTATTTTGAGAGTTTCAGGAGGCTGTATGCGACTCGATCGTATGACCAATAAATTTCAGCTTGCTATCTCGGATGCCCAATCTCTGGCTCTTGGCCGTGACCATCAGTTCATAGAACCTGTCCATCTGATGATGGCTTTGTTAAATCAGGATGGCGGTTCAATTCATCCGCTGTTGACCCAAGCCGGTATTCAGGTCAGCACTCTGCGTTCCCTGGTAAGCCAGGAACTGGAGCGCTTGCCTCAGGTTGAAGGCACTGGCGGTGATGTCCAGTTATCCCAGGCGCTGATACGTTTGCTGAATCTGTGTGACAAGCTGGCACAGAAGCGCAAAGACAAATATATCTCCAGTGAGCTGTTTATTCTGGCGGCACTGGAAGGTAATGACACCCTAGCACAGTGCCTCAAGCAGGCCGGTGCGACCAAAGAGCTGATGGAGAAAACCATCGAAGCCGTGCGTGGCGGCCAGAAGGTAGACGATCCCAATGCTGAGGATCAGCGCCAGGCGCTAAAAAAATACACCATAGATCTGACCGAGCGTGCCGAGCAAGGCAAACTGGATCCAGTTATTGGCCGTGACGATGAAATTCGCCGCACAGTGCAGGTGTTGCAGCGTCGCAGCAAGAACAACCCTGTGCTTATTGGTGAGCCCGGTGTGGGTAAGACCGCCATTGTCGAGGGGCTGGCGCAGCGTATCGTCAACGGCGAGGTGCCCGAAGGCATCAAAAACAAACGGGTATTGTCGCTGGATCTCGGTGCTTTGGTAGCTGGTGCCAAATACCGTGGTGAGTTTGAAGAAAGACTCAAGGCTGTGCTCAACGAGCTGGCTCAGGAAGAGGGGCAGGTGATCCTCTTTATCGACGAGCTGCATACTATGGTGGGTGCGGGTAAATCCGATGGCGCCATGGATGCGGGTAATATGCTCAAGCCGGCACTGGCCCGCGGTGAGCTACACTGCGTCGGTGCCACAACTTTGGACGAGTATCGTCAGTATATTGAAAAGGATGCGGCACTGGAGCGGCGCTTCCAGAAAGTCCTGGTGGATGAGCCCAGCGTCGAGGATACCATCGCCATTTTGCGTGGCCTGAAAGAGCGCTACGAGCTGCATCACCATGTGGAAATTACCGATCCGGCGATTGTGGCGGCGGCGACTATGTCTCACCGTTATGTGTCTGATCGTAAGTTGCCGGACAAGGCCATCGACCTTATCGACGAAGCCGCTTCCAGCATCCGGATGCAGATAGACTCCAAGCCGGAGCCGCTGGATCGCCTCGAGCGCCGTATCATTCAGCTTAAGCTGGAAGAGCAGGCGTTGGCGAAGGAAAACGATGAGGCCAGTCGTAAGCGTCTTGAACATCTGCGCAGCGAGCTGGTGGAAGTGGAGCAGAAAGCGGCTGAACTCAACGAAATTTGGCACACAGAAAAAGCCGCACTGGCGGGCACTCAGCATATCAAGGCTGATCTGGAGCAAGCCAGACTGGATATGGAAGTGGCACGCCGCGCCGGTGATTTGACCCGGATGTCAGAGCTGCAATACGGCCGCATCCCAGAGCTGGAGAAACAGCTGGATCTGGCGTCTCAGGCCGAGATGCAGGATATGACCTTGCTGCGTAACAAGGTCACGGATGTTGAAATTGCCGAGGTACTTTCCAAGGCGACCGGGATCCCGGTTTCCAAGATGCTCGAAGGTGAGCGGGAAAAACTGCTGCATATGGAAGATGCATTGCATGAGCGGGTGATAGGCCAGGATGAGGCGGTCGATGCCGTGGCCAACGCCATTCGTCGTAGCCGCGCGGGTCTGGCCGATCCTAACCGGCCCATAGGCTCCTTCCTGTTCCTTGGCCCGACCGGGGTAGGTAAGACCGAGCTGTGTAAGTCGCTGGCCAAGTTCCTGTTCGACACAGAGAGCGCCATGGTGCGGATAGATATGTCCGAATTTATGGAGAAACACTCTGTCTCCAGGTTGGTTGGGGCGCCTCCGGGCTATGTGGGTTATGAGGAAGGGGGTTACCTTACCGAAGCGGTGCGCCGCTGTCCTTACTCGGTGATCTTGCTCGATGAGGTGGAAAAGGCACACCCGGATGTGTTCAACATACTGCTGCAGGTACTGGATGATGGCCGCCTGACCGATGGTCAGGGGCGTACGGTCGACTTCCGTAACGCCGTGGTGATTATGACCTCGAACCTGGGTTCCGACATTATCCAGGAGCAGTTCAGCCACCAGAGTTACGATGAGATGAAGGCTCAGGTGATGAATGTGGTGCAGCACCACTTCCGCCCCGAGTTCCTCAACCGGATCGATGAAACCGTGGTATTCCACCCGCTGGAGAGCGGGCATATCAAGAGTATTGCCGCGATTCAGGTCGAATCGCTGCGCCAACGTTTGCTGGAGAAAGAGTTCGAGCTGGAGATCACAGATGCCGCGCTGAGCTTTATTGCCAGAGCCGGGTTCGACCCTGTGTATGGCGCAAGGCCGCTGAAGCGGGCACTGCAGCAAGAGGTGGAAAACCCACTGGCGCAAAAGCTGCTTAGAGGTGAGTTACTGCCAGGTCAACCGATCAAGGTGGACTATCGCGACGACAACTTGGTGTTTGAGCAGTAATCACACCATAAACAACACACCATAAATCAAAAGGAGCGCTTTGAGCGCTCCTTTTTTTTACTTGGGCTAAACGACAAATTTAACTGATGGACTTTAAATCGTCGTCTTTAGTCTATCAGTGACTGCGGGCTACGGCGATTTTAGCCAGGCTTACCAGCGCCAGCTTGTAGTCGGACTCTGGCAGTACCGAAAGGGCCGCTACGGCCTTATCGGCTTCTTCATAGGCCCTTTGCTGGGTATATTCCAGTGCGCCACAGGTGTTGAGTGCATTGATGATCTCTTCGATATGTTCAGTGCCATCACCTTGTTCAATCGCCTGGCGGATCATCTGTCGCTGTGGCTCTGTACCGTGGGCGATGGCGTAGATCAGCGGCAAAGTGGGTTTACCTTCGGCGAGGTCGTCACCTATGTTCTTGCCCAGTTCTTCGGCGTCCGCTGTGTAGTCCAGTAGGTCATCGGTCAACTGGAAGGCGGTGCCCAGGTATTTGCCGTAGTCGGCCAGCGCCGTTTCCATTTCGCTGTCGCAACCGGCCAGCACACCGGCCAGACGGGTTGCAGCTTCAAACAGTTTGGCGGTCTTGCAATAAATAACCCGCATATAGCTGGCTTCAGTGGTATCCGGATCGTTGCAGTTCATCAACTGCAGCACTTCACCCTCGGCCAGTACGTTGGTGGTGTTGGCCAGAACCTGCAGTACCTTCATCGACTCCAACTCTGTCATCATCTGGAAAGAGCGGGTATAAAGAAAGTCGCCGACCAGCACGCTGGCGCTGTTGCCAAACAGGGCATTGGCTGTCTCCCGTCCACGGCGCAGAGTGGATTCATCCACCACATCGTCGTGGAGCAGTGAAGCGGTATGAATAAACTCTATGATAGCGGCCAGCTTCAGGTGTGCTTCACCACTATAGTCGAGTGATCTTGCTGCCAGAATCGACAGTAACGGCCGCATACGTTTGCCGCCACCGTTGATGATGTAGAACCCCAATTGATTGATCAGGGCAACATCAGATTCGAGTTGTTTGTAGATCAGTTGATTGACGGCTTGCATGTCGGCGTCAGCCAGCTGACGGATAGCAGTTAAATCCATAGTAGACTCTAGGTATGAAGGAACGCCGAATCGGCAGCTCCCGATAAGCTTAAGTATTGTAATAGACCGAAGTTTACCTAAAATTAATGAACAAGACAGTAGCAGAGGGAGCAATGTGCGAGTTAATCCGGTCTTTTTTTCTTGAGCTTCAATTAGGGCTTGCCTGTAAGGGATTATTCGCGTAAACTCCGCGCCCATTGTCATTAAAGTTTTTGTAGCACCCAGCCTCATAGAGATGAGCCGGCGTGTTAAGAATTTCGGAGTAAAATAGCTATGTACGCTGTTTTTCAAAGTGGTGGTAAGCAACACCGTGT
The DNA here is from genome assembly GCF_007636515.1 of Shewanella sp. MSW. Lineage (NCBI taxonomy): Bacteria > Pseudomonadati > Pseudomonadota > Gammaproteobacteria > Alteromonadales > Shewanellaceae > Shewanella > Shewanella sp. MSW. Next base: position 174,768 of record NZ_LVDR01000008.1, on the reverse strand, counting down.
TGCTGAAGGCCATACTGTTCGTTTGGAAAAAATTGAAGTTGCCACTGGTGAAACTATCGAATTCGATCAAGTTCTGCTGATCGCTGATGGTGAAAACGTCCAGGTGGGTACCCCTCTGGTAGCAGGCGGTAAAGTTGTGGCTACAGTTGTTAGTCATGGCCGTGGTGAAAAGGTAACTATCCAAAAGTTCAACCGTCGTAAGCACCACGAGAAGAAAATGGGCCACCGTCAGTGGTTCACTGAAGTTAAAATCACTGCTATCAACGCTTAATAGGAGTCTGACTCATGGCACACAAAAAAGCTGGCGGTTCTACTCGTAACGGCCGCGATTCAGAAAGCAAACGTCTTGGTGTAAAGCGCTTCGGCGGCGAATCAGTTCTGGCTGGTAACATCATTGTTCGTCAACGTGGTACTAAGTTCCACGCAGGTGTTAACGTAGGTATCGGTCGTGACCATACTCTGTTTGCCCTGACTGACGGCAAAGTTAAGTTTGAAGTTAAAGGTCCTAACAACCGTAAGTTCGTTAGCATCGAAGATTAATCTTCAAACCAGAATTGCTTTGAGCCCCGCCATTGGTGGGGCTTTTGTTTTGGGCGAGAGCCATAGTTTCTGTTTTTTGGCGCCTTGCAGGGTTAGGCAGTATAATTGCCTCATTCCGTGGTGCCAGGAGTATGTATGAAGTTTGTCGATGAGGCAGTGATCAGAGTTGAAGCTGGAGATGGTGGCAGTGGCTGCGTCAGCTTCAGACGTGAAAAGTACGTGCCGGATGGTGGTCCAGACGGTGGCGATGGTGGCGACGGCGGCAGCGTTTATCTGCAAGCGGATGAAAACCTCAACACCCTGATTGACTACCGTTTTGAGCGTTTCCATATGGCTGAGCGCGGTGAAAACGGCCGAGGCCGCGACTGTACCGGTAAAGGTGGTCAGGACTTGGTGCTTAAGGTGCCAGTGGGAACCCGGGCGGTTGATGAAGAAACCGATGAGGTGCTCGGTGATCTGACCCAGCATGGTCAGAAGCTGTTGGTGGCCAAAGGTGGTTTCCACGGTCTTGGCAATACTCGTTTCAAGAGCAGTGTTAACCGCGCCCCCAGACAAAAGACCTTGGGGACTCCCGGTGAAGTGCGCAGCTTGCGCCTTGAGCTGATGCTACTGGCGGATGTGGGTTTGCTTGGCATGCCAAATGCCGGTAAGTCGACCTTTATTCGGGCGGTTTCCCGCGCGACACCGAAAGTAGCCGATTATCCCTTTACCACCCTGGTGCCTAATCTCGGTGTGGTAAATCCTCGCCCAGGGCAGAGCTTTGTGGTGGCGGATATTCCAGGGTTGATTGAAGGTGCTGCCGAAGGTGCCGGTTTAGGTATTCGCTTCCTCAAACACCTTGAGCGTTGTCGTGTATTGCTGCATATCCTGGATATTGAGCCTATTGATGGTTCAAGTCCTGCAGAAGCGGCCAAGGCGATTGTCGCTGAGCTTGAGAAATACTCGCCCAAGCTGGCTTCCAAGCCACGTTGGCTGGTGTTCAACAAGACAGATCTGCTGCTGGAAGAAGAGCTTCAGGAAAGAGTCGACAGCATAGTCAAGGAGATGGGCTGGGAAGGGGATGTTTACACCATCTCGGCTTATACCCGTGAAGGCACCAAGGAACTGGCTGAAAAGCTCTATGACTTTATCAGTAGTCTACCGGCGGAAGAGCAACAGCAAGATCCTGACGCCGATGTCGAGTTCAAGTGGGATAACTACCACCAGGATAGCCTGGAAGACCTCAACGAAGACTATGATGATGAGTTCGACGATGACTTCGACGACGATGATTACGATGTCGAGGTTATTTACCAAAGATAATATCTGAGCGAGCCTGAACACCTGTGTACGCTGATACCCAAAACGATATCACCCGGCAGGTCGTCCGGGTTGCTCAGCTATTGCTGGCCTACGGCGCTGAATCTGAACTGGTTGAAGAGATCAGTCAGCGTCTAGGCCGGGCACTTGGCTTGGCCAGTGTCGAGCTATCCATCTCATCCAATTCACTGGTGCTCACCAGCTTGGTTTCCGGTCGTTGTATTACCACTACCCGGCGCATTCGCGAGCACGGCATCAATATGACAGTGGTGTGCGAGCTGCAACGTATTTGCCTGCTGGCCGAAAAAGGCCTCTATGGCCCCAATGAAGTCCGCAAACGCCTTGCCAGACTGCAACCCAAAACCTATCCCAAGTGGCTGCTTATCCCAATGATAGGTCTTTCCTGCGGCAGTTTTTGTCATCTTTTCGGTGGCGATCTGGCCGCATGCTTTATCACCTTCTTTGCCTCTGTGATCGGCATGTTTGTGCGCCTGGCTATGGCGCAACGTCACTTCAATGTGTTGGTGAATTTTGCCGTGACCGCCTTTGTCATCAGCTTGGTGGCTCAACTGGGGTATCTCTATCCTGTGACCCAAACCCCTGAGCTGACGATGGCGGCCTCTGTGCTGATGCTGGTTCCCGGCTTTCCGATGATCAACTCGATATCGGATATGGTTAAAGGCCATATGAATGTAGGGATCTCCCGCTGGGGACAGGCGACCCTGATGACAGTCTCCTCAGTGATAGGTATTACCATCGCTATGCAGCTTGGGGGTATCTTCCTGTGATGGACACTCTGTTGTTACTGCTGAATGACGCCTTTTTCTCGGCGATTCCCGCCATGGGCTTTGCCATGCTGTTTAATGTTCCCAGGCGTTATCTGCTTTATTGTGCCCTGGCCGGGGCCATAGGCCACAGCTCTCGGACCTTGATGTTGCAGTTTGGCTTGCCGATAGAGTGGGCCACCTTTGCCGCTGCCGGCATCATAGGCATGGTAACCATCGCCTTTGCCAAGCGTCATCTGGCACCGCCGCTGTTGTATGCCGTGGCGGCAATTATCCCTATGATCCCGGGTTCCTATGCCTACAACACTGTGATTGCCTTGGTGCAATTGACCGCTCAGTCACAACTCAGTACCGAGCTATGGGAGCAGGTGGTTACCAATGGCCTGAAAACCGTGTTCATTCTCGGGGCTTTATCTGTCGGTCTGGCCATGCCCAGCCTGCTGTATTTCCGTACCCGCCCGGTAATTTAATCCAATAATAACAAGGAGCGTATATGCGCATCGCCATGATTGCCGCCATGGCCCATGACAGAGTCATAGGCAAAGATAACCAAATGCCCTGGCACCTGCCGGAAGATCTGCGCCATTTTAAGCAGATGACCCTGGGAAAGCCGGTGGTGATGGGACGTAAGACCTTTGAATCTATAGGTCGTCCTCTGCCCGGACGCCACAACATAGTGATCAGCCGCCAGAGCGATTATGCACCGGAAGGTGTGACCCGGGTTTCTTCCTTTAAAGAGGCTGTGGAAGCGGCAGGAAACTGCGAAGAACTGGTGGTGATAGGTGGTGGTCAGCTCTACCGGGAAATCCTGCCTCAGGCCGATAGGCTGTATCTGACAGAGATAGACTTGCAAGTGGAAGGGGACACTCGCTTTCCTGAATGGAACGATGGCAGCTGGCAGCAAGTTTACGAGGAAAGTGGTCGCGGTGTAAATGGATTGGGCTTTCGCTTTATTAATATGATTAGAAAATGTTAAATTTGAGCAGACTTTTGAACCCTGAAACGTGAGTGGCACCGGCCACGAAGCGATCCTTATGCCCAAGAGTCCCCGGCAGACAAGTCTGCCGGGGACTCTTGGCTTTAATAACAATTACAAAAAGGAGTGTCAGATGCGTCTGTTGCCCGTGGCCATTGCTGCACTGATTGCTGTATCTTCAGTGTCATCCCCTTCAACTGCTAAAGCCGAAGATCTGTTGGCTGCCAGTATCTGTGATTACGTCAAGTCCAACGACAAAAATCGCCTGCGTAAGAAATTGAAAGAAAATCGAGTGAAGCTGCGTAATATCTATTCAGGACTTTCCTGTGACGGCGAAAGCCTGCTGCGCACTGCCTATCACAGCAACGCCGAAGATACCGGCGAGTTTATCGCCAAGCGCTTGTCAAAAACCGAATTGGAAGTGGTGGAAGCTGACGGCAAGACCATAGTCGACTGGGCCGACGCCAATGGTTTTGGCGCCAGCATTATTACCCTGGCCATTAAAGAGCGCTTAGGCAGCTGAATCCGCTAAAGTGTCAACAACATAGGGATTTCGCAGGCGCTGTGGCCGGTATTGCCAAGGGGCTTGGGTAAGGTGGTAAAGCCCAGGCTGGCGTAGAGGCCAAGCGCTTGTGGCAACAGTTGGGTAGTTTCCAGATAGCAGGCCTTATATCCCTGCTCGCGGGCAAAGCTGAGACATTGCAGTGCCAAACGGCGGGAGAGCCCCAGGCCTCGTAGTGCGGGCATAAAGTACATTTTCTGCAACTCACACACGCCATCTTCGCCGGGTAAGGGGGCGATACCGGCACCGCCGAGCAGTTGCTGCTGTTTTTCAATTATCCAATATTGGCTTCCTGGCTGAGTATATTGGCGACTCAGGTGATCCAGGGTCGGGTCGGCTACACTATAACCCTTATCGGGTGTCAGGCCATATTCGGCCGATACTGCGCGTATCACGGCGGCTAACTCGGCATCGTCTGCCGCCTGCAGTGGCCGGATTATTACCCCTTGTTGACTCTTGGCCTTGGTAATCGCCTTATTGTAGCAGCGCAGGCTGGCTTCTAGTTGGGTCACCTCGCTTGGTGCCAGCTGGGCAAGAATGTCAGCAAATTGGTTATCCTGTTGGTTATCCAATTGTTGCAGCATCCTATGCCCGGCCGGAGTCAGGCTGACCTGCAGACAGCGATTGTCCCTGGGATTAGCCTTGGTTTGCACGAGTTGTTTCTTGACCAGATGACTGACGGCACGACTGGCATTGGATTTATCGATATTGAGCAGGTTTCCCAGCTCCTTGATACTGAGATCTTGCTGTCCCAGCTCCAGCAGTGTGTGTGCCTGCACCGGGGTCAGTGGCAGTTGCCCACAGGCGCCGGACAACATACCCAGTTGCCGTACCAAGTGACGTGACAGTTGTCTGAGTACAGGACTGACCTGGGCCAGTTCATCCTGAGATGGTTCCTGGTGAGAGCTCGGCTCTTTAACATCAGGCTTGGATGAGCCCAAACTTAACGGTTTTGTACTGAGGGACATCTAAGGAATTACCTCGCAAATGATAAAATGGTTGCGTAAAGCAACTAATTCTGAATTCAACTTAGCTCAGTCTGTATCTATTTGCAACAGCTGGGTTTGGTCATCGTCCCGCATTTACACAGGTCGCTTGGGAAAGATTGAAGTGGGGCGGTCAACAACACCGCCGTTATTAATAACAGCGGTTGCTGGTATCAGTAAAGCTCCGGGTAACGCAGTGGCGCCGATGCGAGCAGCAAGGCCGAGTGATAAATACTCTCGCGAGTAGCATGCCCCTGGGTCAAGAGCCCTATGGCGCCACCTGCCTGTTTGACATTGACGGTATTGAACAGCGAATCCATCACATCTCCCAGTTCTTCACCGGCCTTGAGCGCGGCATAAACCTTGGGCGGCAGGGGCAGGTGAGCACTGCGGCCGACGCAGAGGCGTTCTTTGGTGGCTATAACCACATAGGCAAAGGTGGCTGGCCCCTGGGGGAAATCATCCACCCCACCTTCCATTGCCAGATAGTAATCGGCATCTGCATTCGCCTTGCACCATTCCACCCTGTTGATGGCTCCCTGGCGGGTATCGGCATCTGTCATGGGTTGCTCCGCGACACCGGATGGCGCCTTCATGGCTTGGCAGTGGATCTCGGCGTCGGGATGCAGGGCGCGAACCGCATTCTCGGCGGCTTTGATTTTCACCGGGTTGGTAGAACCCACCACTATCTGTAACTGTTTTTGTTTCATATTTGTTTGTTTGATAGATCTTTAATGTAGACGGGTGTTTGAATCATTGTTTAAATGGTCGGAGGTGCGACCTTGAATTGGGCGTCATTGTGACGCGCCATAAATCACAACGCAAGGTGCACCGAGGGACACGACATAGGCGCCACGACAAACCCGCATGACTTTGGGGAGTTGTATTGTTCAAGGGGCTGGGCCTTGTCGGATAAATGGCATTAAAAAAGAGATAATTATAATGAAATTCAACAAACTCATGTACGCCATGGGGCTGGCAGGCACCCTGGTACTCGTTGGCTGTTCGGATGACGATAATGATCATAACCCGCCTCCGGTCGACAACACACTGCAGGCATTTGCACCGGATGGTAAGCTCTCGGTCAGCGTGCGTCGCACCAGTTTCGGTGTACCTCATATTCAAGCTGACAATTTGGAAAGCCTGGGATTCGGTAACGGCTATGTGCAGGCGCAGGACAATCTGTGCATCCTGGCCGATGGTTTTGTTAAGGCCAACTCAGAGCGTTCCATGTATTTCGGCCCCCATGCCAGCCTGGACTTCACCACAGGGATCCCGGCCCGGGAAGACAATGGTAACCTGATCTCCGACTTTGCCTACAAGGCGCTCAAGGTCAGAGCTCAAGCCGAGGCCAAATGGCCAGAATTCAGTGAAAACTCCCGGGCACTGATCAGCGGGTTTGTCGCCGGCTACAACCGGTATTTGAGCGATGTGGCCGAAGGTAAGCAACAGGCCGAGCCCTTCTGTGCCGGGCAACCCTGGGTCAAGCCTATTGAAGCTGAAGATGTGGTGACCTACCTGTTTTCAATCGCCCTGTTACCGGGGGCGGCCAACTTCCTGGATCTGATCTTTTACGCCAATCCGGGTGATGGTGATGAATATCTGCCGCGAATAGTCGGCCCGGCTCCGGCCGCTGCCGCCCAGACAGCTTTTGTCAATGACATCAACAGCAAGCTGATTGCCAGAGCCGCCAATATTTCAACCCCGGAGACCAACCCGGGTGAACTGGGCTCCAACGGTTGGGGCCTTGGCAAAGACAAGACAGAAAACGGCAAGGGCATGGTGCTGGGGAACCCGCACTTCCCGCATACGGGTAACCTGAGATTCTGGCAGTCCCATGCCACCATTCCCGGACACCTGGATGTGATGGGCGGCTCGCTGGTCGGCATGCCGGGCCCAATCAATATTGGTTTCAACAAAGATCTCGCCTGGACTCATACCTTCTCCACCGCCGAACATTTTGTGGTCTATAACCTGGAGCTGGTTTCCGGCGACCGGATGCAGTATCTGTTTGACGGTGAGCCTATGCCTATCAGCAAGGAAACCGTGCAGGTGCTGGTCAATGCCGGTCCGGCGGGTATGCTGGTAGCCGAAAAAGATATCTATACCACTCCCAAAGGACCTATAGTCGAAGCGCCTGCGACCCAGGCACCTTTTGGCTGGGATGATGGTCAGGCCTTTATGTTGCAGGATGCCAACATGGCGACCCTGGATCCCGTGGATCACTGGCTGGCGATGAATATGGCTGCCAACAAACAGGAGTTTGTGCAGGCATTTAAAGACTATGACGGCATGATCTTCAATAACACCATGTATGCCGACAGGGAAGGCAACGCCTTCTATATCGATGACTCTACCGTGCCGGGATTATCCGAGGCGGCTGTGGTATTGCTGAAGACTTCCCCTGAGATCAAGGCGGCCAAGGCGCAGGCGGGCTTTACCATATTGCCGGGCAATACCTCACTGTTCGCTTTCGCTGGCCCCACGCCTTTCGAGCGGGCACCCAAGTTGGAACGCACAGATTTTGTGCAAAACTCCAATAACTCCTTCTGGTCTACCAACCCGGCCGAGCCGCTGGAGTATTTTTCTCCCATGTATGGCCCGGAGCGTGGTCAACTGAGCATGAGAACCCGCATGGGACTCAAGCTGCTTGGTGATGCCGCCGGTAGTGATGGTAAGTTCAACCTGGATGAATTGGAGGCGGCAGTGCTCAACAACCGCAGCTATCTGGCCGAAATGGTTTTGGATGATCTGATTGCCCAGTGTGAAGCCAAGGGCAGTGAACCTGTAATGGTCGGTACCCTTGCCAAGGATATCAGCGCTGCCTGCGCGGCGCTCAAGGCCTGGAATGGTCATCAGGACAACGACAGTAAAGGCGGCGCTTTGCTTCGGGAATTCGCCCATCTGTTCAATGACAAAACCATGTTGACCCAAGGCTTTGATTATCTGCAGCCGGCGACCACTCCCACAGGGCTGAGTTCTGACGGTTCGGCGCTCACCGCGCTGGCGCATGCCGCGCTCAACCTGGAAGCGGCCGGTTTTGCCGTCGATGCGCCTCTTGGCAGTGTGCAGTTTGTCGAGCGTTCATTGCCGGATGGCAGCGCCAGTGGCGTGCGTTTGCCCTGGCCAGGTAGTCATCATGCCGAGGGTGGTTTCAACGTATTTTCCACCAGAACCAGTGGTGACGACACTCTGATCCCACAGCACTCTTACGCTCCGGCAACCGATGTACTGAGCGGTAAAGCGCTGGATTCAGGTCTGAGCGCCAAAGGCTATCAGATTCGTTATGGCTCCAGTTGGATGATGGCGGTGAGCTTTACCGATGAGGGCCCGGAGGCGAGAGGGATACTGACCTACTCAGAGACCAGCAATATTCTGCGTCCCGAATTTGCCGATCAGACCGCGCTCTACTCCAGTGAGAAACGTTTCCGCCCCTTGCTGTTCAAAGAAGCGGATATTGATGCGGCAACCGTATCCAAGATGGAACTGACGCTCGAGCGTTAAGCACTATTCATTCTGCTTCAATGCCGCTCATCTCGATGAGCGGCATTTTTTTGCCTGCTGCCGGTTTGTTAATAAAATTACAATTTAGATGGTGATCGCTGTCGGGTTTTAATTCGGCCTTGCTGAGTTATGTCATATTTTTCTCACGAACGTGCTGGTGATCTCTGTTGTCTTTTTTCTCCGCAAACTTGATGCTTTACCGGCTGGCATTCAAGGTAGCACCTTTGTTTCCGCGGCTTTGCAGGGTGGAATTAATTTGTTGCCTAATTGAAATTTTATTACAGCAAAAGGCAGATCTGGATCCCAGTTATGACTCAGAGCCCAAATTCAGTGCCGTGAATGGCGGTTCAGATCAATTTCTTTGCCGGGCGATTGGCTATGCTTGCCGCCAATTTCAGCCGAAGTTAAGGTAATCCTTATGCAACAAGAGATCACAGGTACGCAGGTTCAAGACGCTGTACTGACCCCCACGGCCCCGGAAAAGGGACAAGTGTCTGGCTCACTATCCTGGACGGCCCAGGACACTACTTGGATGTTGAGTCTGTTTGGCACTGCAGTGGGTGCCGGGATCCTGTTTTTGCCTATGAATGCCGGTCTCGGTGGTTTTTGGCCGCTGTTGTTGCTGACCATCTTGATAGGTCCCATGACCTATCTGTCTCACCGGGGCTTGTCTCGCTTTGTCTGTGCCTCGAAGATTGAAGGCAGTGATATCACTCAAGTGGTCGAGGAGTACTTCGGTGTTGGTGCCGGTCGCGCCATTACCTGGCTCTATTTTTTGGCCATCTATCCGATAGTGTTGATCTATGGCGTGAGTATCACCAATACGGTTGACAGTTTTATGGTGCATCAATTGGGGATGGCATCTTTACCGCGTTGGCTACTGTCCGGGGCTTTGATTGCCGGTATGATGGCTGTGATGGTAGCCGGTGAGCGGTTGATGCTCAAAGTGACCCAGTTCCTGGTCTATCCTCTGGTCGGCATCTTGCTGTTTATGTCGCTCTATCTCATTCCCGATTGGAAGATGGATGCTTTGATGCAGGTTCCATCGGCCGGAGAGTTTCTCGGTATTGTTTGGGTCACCATCCCTGTGTTGATCTTCTCTTTTAACCATTCTCCGGCTATTTCCCAGTTTGCGGTATCGCTAAAGCGGGAACATGGCGCCAATGCGGCCAAGAAGGCCGATATGATCTTGCGTAATACCGCCATGATGCTGCTGGGGTTTGTGATGTTGTTTGTGTTTTCCTGTGTTCTGGCCATGAGTCCGGCACAACTGGCACAAGCCAAGGCATCCAACCTGCCGATTTTGTCTTACCTGGCCAATATCCATGACAGTGCATTTATCAGTTATGTGGGGCCGGTTGTTGCGTTTGTGGCCATAGTATCCTCTTTCTTCGGCCACTATCTGGGAGCCACTGAAGGATTGAAGGGAATTGCCTCCAAACAGTTGCCGTTTGTTCGAGAGCGTTGCAGCGACAAGGGGCTGAATCGCGGTATTCAGCTGTTTATGTTCCTGACCGTTTGGGGCGCGGCGATTGCCAATCCCAGTATCCTGACGATGATTGAAGCTCTGGGCGGCCCAGTGATTGCGGCCATTCTCTATCTGATGCCTATGTATGCCGTTTACAAAGTACCGGCACTCAAGGCCTATCGCGGTCGCTTGAGCAACATCTTTGTGATAGTGGCCGGTTTGATGTCCATGACCGCCATTTTTTACTCCTTCTTCCAAGGCTAAGTTACTGGGGGGAGCATGTTCAGTACCTTTGATATTTTCAAGATAGGTGTGGGTCCTTCCAGTTCCCATACCGTAGGCCCTATGAAGGCGGCGCGGGATTTTGTCGAGCAGCTGCATCTTGACGGACGTTTGAGTCGCCTGACCCGGGTAAGTGTCGATGTCTATGGTTCACTGTCGCTGACCGGCAAGGGCCACCATACAGATATCGCCATCATCATGGGGTTGGCGGGCAATAGTCCGGAGACTGTGGACATAGATGCGATTCCGACATTTATCCAACAGGTGCAGGCCTGTGGTGAACTCGTGCTCGGACACGGGCACAAGGTGGCCTTTCCGGCCGATGCCGTAAAGTTTCACAGTGAGGCCCTGCCGCTGCATGAAAATGCCATGCGGCTCACCGCCTGGGCCGGTGAGCTGGTATTGAGCAGCAAGACCTACTATTCCATCGGCGGTGGTTTTGTGGTGGAAGAGGCCGACTTTGGCAAACAAGTTGTAAGTGAGCGGAGCTTACCTTATCCCTTTACCAATGCCGAAGAGTTGCTGGCGCTGTGCCGTGAACATGGCATGAGTATCAGTGCCTTGATGCTGGCCAATGAAAAGGCGTTGGCTCCGGAGGAGCGCATCTACCGTGGTCTTGGCAATATCTGGCACACAATGAAGCAAGCCATCGACAAGGGATGTCATACCGAAGGGATTCTGGCCGGGCCATTGAGAGTGCCAAGGCGGGCACCGGCACTGTTGCGGCAATTGCAAACCGGGGAGCGCCTTTCCAGCGATCCTATGGTCATAGTCGATTGGGTGAACCTGTTTGCCCTGGCGGTCAGTGAAGAAAATGCGGCCGGTGGCCGGGTAGTGACTTCGCCGACCAATGGCGCCGCCGGGATTATTCCAGCCGTGATGGCTTACTTCGACAAATTTATTCGTCCTTTGGGGCAGAAAGAGTACAGTCGCTTTTTGCTCACGGCCGCGGCCATAGGTGGACTTTACAAACGCAATGCCTCTATCTCGGGCGCCGAAGTAGGGTGTCAGGGGGAGGTCGGGGTTGCCTGCTCCATGGCGGCGGCCGGTTTGGCCGAGCTGATGGGGGCCAGCCCGGCCCAGGTGTGTATGGCGGCCGAAATCGGCATGGAGCACAATCTGGGACTTACTTGCGATCCTGTCGCCGGGCAGGTTCAGGTGCCCTGTATTGAGCGTAACGCCATTGCCGCCGTGAAGGCGGTTAACTCGGCCCGAATGGCACTGCGCAGGAACTGTGAGCCCAGAGTCAGCCTGGATAAGGTGATAGCCACCATGTATGAAACCGGCAAGGATATGAGCGCCAAGTACCGGGAAACCAGCCAGGGTGGCCTGGCTATTAAGGTCACCAGTATCTGCGCCTGAACTCAGGCGGGCTTTTCTTCATACATCAAGTAGTGGCTCTGACTCATGCCCAGTGATTGGTATGTTTGCTGGGCGCGGGTGTTTTCCTGCTCCACATAGAGCCTGAAGCTTGCGGCGCCGCCTTGGTGCTCTGCCAGTGCCTTGACCTCCTGATACAGGGCGCGATATATGCCTTTGCGTCTGTGTTCAGGTTTGATATAGACACTCTGGATCCAGAAGTAGTCGGCGGCGCGCCAGTCGCTCCATTCATAGGTAACCATCAAGGAGCCTGCAATCCCTCCATCTATCTCCGCCACCAGATAAAAACCTTTGGCGGGGTTTTCCAATAGAGTGCTGACGCCGCGGCTCAGGGTGTCGCTGTTCAGTGACAGTCCTTCGGTTTCCTGTGCCATCGCCTGGTTGAAGGCCACCAGGGCCTCGGCGTCTCTTGGGGTACCTTTTCTTATAAGCATAATTATTCCTTTGAGTTCTGTTTGCTTTTGCGCCCGTAGGATTTGCGTGTGCGGGGCACAATTTATCAGCAGTTAGGTGTAGGCGCAAAGGGGACTGGATCAAAAGTGTCACTTCAAGTTTTACCCGGATTATCCAGCCTCAGCTCATGGTAACTCCACCCAGGAGCCGGGCAGCGTGATACAGATCATCCTTGCGACAGGGGCATTGTGCTAAACTCGCGCACCGGCCTTGATGTCTGATCTTGGCCATCTGCCAAGGAAATGGCCCCTCTCTTTTTCAAATATCAAGGTTTACACATGTCAAAACACGAACCTTCACGCATCGGCCGTCTGTGGTCACGCTGGTCGGGGCTGCCTTTGTGGCTGAAGATACTGATAGGTATGGTTCTGGGGATGAGTACAGGACTGATGCTGGGTAAAGACGCCATCTATCTCAAGCCGATAGGGACTTTGTTCGTCAACACTATCAAGATGCTGATAGTGCCATTGGTGTTCTGCTCGCTGATAGTGGGGGTGACCTCAATGCAGGATACCGCCAAGATGGGGCGGATAGGTTTTAAATCCTTTGCTTTCTATCTGGGTACCACTTCCATTGCCATCAGTTTGGGGTTGATTGTCGGTTCTGTCATACGTCCGGGATCCGGCTTGAGCATGACACCTGAAATCGGTACCGAAAAGGTTGCCCAGGCTCCCTCTTTGATGGAAACCCTGATCAACATAGTGCCTACCAATCCAGTATCGGCTTTGGCCGAAGGGCAGATACTGCAGGTGATCGTATTCGCCGTGGCACTGGGGATCGCCCTGGTGTTGATAGGGGAACATGGCAAGCCTGCGATTCGGGTATTCGAGAGTCTGGCAGAAGCTATGTACAAGCTGACCGATATGGTGATGAGTCTGGCGCCCTACGGGGTGTTTGGCTTGATGGCTTGGGTGGCTGGTGAATACGGTATGGAGATGTTGTTGCCGCTCATTAAGGTGATTGTTGCCGTTTATATCGGCTGTTTCCTGCATATTGTCGGTTTCTACAGCTTGGTCTTGAGTGTCTTTGCCCGTCTCAATCCATTGCATTTCTTTAAGGGGATAAGCAATGCGATGGCCGTCGCCTTCACCACGTCAAGCTCGGCGGGGAGCTTGCCGGCCAGTATGAAGTGTGCCAGTGAGTACCTGGGGGTGAACAAGAAGATTTCCAGTTTTGTGCTGCCGCTGGGTACCACTATCAACATGGATGGCACCGCACTCTACCAAGGGGTGACCGCGCTGTTTGTGGCTCAGGCCTTTGGCATAGACCTCACCTGGGTGGACTACATCACCATTATTCTGACTGCGACGCTGGCTTCTATAGGTACTGCGGGTGTGCCCGGCGCCGGTTTGGTGATGTTGACGCTGGTGCTGACCACAGTAGGTTTGCCGCTGGAAGGGGTGGCGATTATTGCCGGTATCGACCGTATTCTGGATATGGCCCGCACTGTGGTTAACGTCTCCGGCGACTTGGTGGCTACCACAGTGATTGCCAAGTCGGAAAATGAACTGGATATTGAACACTACAATGCCGATATGCAGCAGAGTGCTCTGATAGCTGAACAGAATGCCGTTGACACTATAGAGCATGGTCGTAATTGATATGAGTTACATAAATGAAAAAACCGCCTGAAGGCGGTTTTTTTTATGACTGAAGGGAAAAATCAGAGGCTGCTGAGTTGCAGCAGAACCTGGCCGTCAACACCCTTGAGCAAGAGCTTGCCATTGCTCATTTCACCTTGGGTCACCTGAGGCATGGCCTGCATTACCAGTTGTTCTTGGGCCATCAGTGCATCGACACAAGCTTTCATTGTACTGCCGGCGGGTGAGAGCTTTAACTTCAGGCCTTCCTGGGAATAGGTGCCGAAGAAGTTATTGCAGCTGTTGTTACCGGACAATTTGCCGTCCTTGGTAAAAACCAGCTGGGCGGGACTGTAATCTATAGTCGGTTGTCCCATAATGCTTTCTACTTGCCAGCTGCCTTCCAGTGGCAGAAACTGACCTTGGGTATCCGGGGTGGTTTGGCAGGCAGCCAGACCAAATAGCAGTGCAGCAGCTACGAGAGTTTTCTTAATCATGGTCATTTTTCCATTAGTCTATAAAGCCTTTATAGTGTGACAAGAATAACGCGGATTAAAAAGGGGGAGAAGGGTGATATCCAATGCTAACTCAGTGATAGGCCTTCTAAAGTTGTTACATTGGATCGGAGTGTTAATGCTGCTTGTCGGTGTTGGGGTTTATATGTTGACTACTATGGCGCTTGAGGTCAGCGGAATGTTGATTATTGCCTCGCTGATAGGCTTGGGGTTGGTATTTATGTCGCCATATCCTGTGGTTATCTTTATCCAATGGGCCAAGGCACAGGATCAAAAAACGCAATAAACGCTTAAGTTCAAAATTAGCATGAACGGCCATGGCGCAAGCGGCTTTCCCGGATTAACTTGAGGCCTTATATTGCAGTAGATCTTGCTTTGCCAGTTCCAACATAGGTGAAAGTTCGAAGTGGGAGTCAGGTGCAAAGAAGCTTTTCCCAACCAGCAGTTGTAGGCCGCAATCGCTGCGACTAACTCGTTTTTTTAAGCGGCTGGTGAGAATATCCAAATGCGCTTGGTTGTCTACAAATGCCAGGATAATGAATTGGCTCTTATTCAACCTGGTGCAGATATCTGCTTCACGCATGTTCTCCAGTATCACCCTTGCCAGCATTTTCAGGGCCTTATCTTGTTGCAGCCCGGCAATACGGTTTGAGTTAAGTTCCTTGCCTTCCAACAGTAAAAGTCCGGCATGGGAGCCCAAACGGCGACTAAGACTCAGCTGCCTTGATGCCAGCAGATTAAAGCCCCTGGGATTGAGCATACCTGTGAGTTCATCTTGTAAAGACAGAGACGCCATCTGTTCCATCAGTTGCAACTGTCCAAGCTCACTCTTGAGTAGCTCAAGCATAGGCTCGAGCAAAGACTGCAACTGCTCTATCGCTACCTTGGGTTTGCCATTTAGGATCAGTAATTCGCCAAACAGCTTGCCATCGGACCAATGAAGTGGGTACTTGATGGTCTCGGCCGGGTGAGCTGCAAAGTGTTGCAGTATAGAGGTAATATCTTCAAATTCAGTTGGGATTTCAGCCACCGAACTGTGGCTCAGGACCTGTAGCTTGGTGTCTGGCATATGCTGTAGTAACAGCACAGTTTGGGCGTGAAATATTTCTCTGACAGTGGCTAAACGGTTTTGCCAATGGCTAAGCTTCAAAGGGTCGTTGGGGTGGTCTCTTAAGCTGCTGGTTTTTTCCGTCAGTTGCGCATGCATATAGTTATCGTATTTTTGATGGCAGGGATTGCCTCAGGATACCTAACCGTTTGCGTTAATAAAATGCAAATAATCAGTTATTGGATCTGAGTCTTTTTAATGCTTGTTCTGTGCTTTGAATCAAGGCTTTTCTGCTTCTTTCTTCTGTTTGGATGACTTGAGCCCTGCTCTGGCACTTTCCAGCATGGGGGCCAACTTGGCTGCTGAGTCCGGGCTGAAAAAGCAACTGCTGGAGTCCAACTGCAATGGAGCCGAAAACTGGTTCATCTGCCGCTCAAGGCGCTTGATGATATGTTCCAGATCCCGCTCCAGATCGACAAACACCAGTAGGACATATTGGCTGTCGTTGTAGTGGGCGGCAATATCCGCGGTTCTTATGGTACTGAGGATCAGGTTACCGAGTTCCTTATGATGACGTGCCAGCGTTTCGGCATCCATATTCGCCCCGGGTATCAACTCGAAAAAAATAATGCCTGAATGAGCACCGAAGCGGCGACCGAGATTGAGCTGTCTTGGCGCCATCATAATGAAACCATAACGGTTGAGTATGCCTGTTTCCCGGTCTCGCATGGATAGCGATTCGATTCTATGGCTTTGGCATAGGAGCGCCAAGTCTTGCTGCAGCAGAATTTGAAACGGTTCCAGCATATAAGGGCTTATGTGTTGCTGCTCGTTGGCATGGGCATTGATGACACACAGGCAACCGAACACCGAGCCATCGGGCCAGAGCACGGGCCGGGATAGAATCCCAAGGACATTGCTGAACTCTTTTGGATTGTCATTATAGGTGGAGCGGGTGAGATCCAGATTAACGCCCTCGGGTGGGCTATCGACCATACGCAGGAATACACTTTCGTCTGCAGAGAATACCTTACCGGGTGGGAACCTGTGGCTGGCATCGGCGGCGCTGACAATGACTTCAAATCCCTGTTCTGTCTTTTGCAGCACAAAGACTTTGTCGGCCTGGTAGTAACGTTTCATTAGCTCACATTGATGCATCCAGCGAATAAGGTTGAGTCTGTGGCTTTCATTTTCCAATAGGCTCTTGCCTGGGTCTATGGTATCCGGGAGCATGTCTCTTCCTGAGTGATGTGGCTTAAGTTCAACTTTAAGTGTGGAAGCAGTATAGGAATTTCGCAAATCGAGTGCGGCTTAAACCTGCTTTGGCTATAATGCGGCTTCTTTTCTTGCTGAGTCTTTTTAATGCCGCAAACCATGCAATACCGCCAGGCCGAGGCGGCCGATATTGAGACGATTGCCAGTCTGGAGCAGCGCTTCGGCCAGGATGAATTGAGTGCCAGAGAGCGCACTCAAGGCATGCAAGGGCAGGGCTTTTCTGCCAAGGAGCTTGAACCTCTGGTGGCTTCCGGCCTGGTGTGGTTGGCGTTGGACGCGACTAAGGTAGCCGGTTATCTGATAACCGGCAGTTGGGATAAACTCAAGCATTCGCCTTTGTGTCAGGCCCTCTGCCGGCAACTGGCCCAGAATCGCTTTGACCTGGAATTGAATTGGCAGCAGACTTTGCATTACGGTCCGGTTTGGGTGCATCCTGATTATCGTGGCAAGGGCGTATTTGATAAGCTTTATGGCGCCGCCAGAGCCAACATCAGTGCGCCTTGGCTGGCACTGATCGCCGAGGATAACGAGGCGTCTATACGTGCCCATAGCCGGGATGGCCGCATGCGCACCCTGGATTTTGTCACCCTTTGTGGCCGGGATTTCTATCTGCTGCTGGGTTAACAGGCGCTTTGACGCGGGAGAGTAAGATGCAAAACACGCCAGAAACCCTACTGCAATCCTGTGAGTCGCTAAGGCTTTCTGCCTGGGATAATGTCAGATACCTGGTGTCTGTATTGGCGCTGCAGGGTCAACAGGCAAAGGCTTTTGAAGCCAAAATCGATGGCAAGCCGCATTATCTGCTGCAAGCCTTGGGCGTCTGTTTCGACTGTGGGCGCAGCAATAGCTATCAGGTGCAGATCCGCCAGTTGACCGATACCGAATTCACTCCAATGAAAGTGTTGGATATCACGCCGCTATCGGCCGAGCAGTTGGGTTACCTCTGTATGGAAACGGCCCATTTCGATCACTGCTACTGAGATATCGCCCGATAAATAGATATAAAAAAACCGCCCTGAGGCGGTTTTTTTTGCAAGCTGAGTCTATTACAGACCTGCGTCGGTACGCAGGGCTTCAGCCTTGTTGGTTTGCTCCCATGGGAACTCGTCACGGCCGAAGTGACCGTAAGCGGCGGTGCCTTGATAGATGGGGCGCGCCAGATCCAGCATCTCGGTCAGGCCGTATGGACGCAGATCGAAGTGCTGACGTACCAACTGGATAAGCAATTCTTGCGAGACTTTGCCTGTGCCGAAGGTTTCCACACTGATGGAGGTCGGTTCGGCCACACCAATGGCGTAAGACACCTGGATTTCACAGCGGTCAGCCAGACCGGCAGCCACTATGTTTTTGGCAACGTAACGGGCAGCGTAAGCGGCGCTACGGTCAACCTTGGATGGGTCTTTACCTGAGAAGGCGCCACCACCGTGACGGGCCATGCCGCCATAGGTATCAACGATGATCTTGCGACCGGTCAAACCACAGTCACCCATAGGGCCACCGATAACAAAACGGCCGGTTGGGTTGATGAAGTACTTGGTGTCCTTGTTCAGCCATTGGGCAGGCAATACTGGCTTGATGATGGTTTCCATCACGCCTTCCACCAGATCCGCCTGGCTGACGCTTTCGCAATGCTGGGTAGAAAGTACCACGGCATCGATACCGACAATCTTGTTGTCTTCGTAGGCAAAAGTCACCTGAGACTTGGCATCGGGGCGCAACCAAGGCAGAGCGCCGCTCTTGCGGACTTCTGACTGGCGCTTAACCAACTGGTGAGCGTAGGTGATAGGAGCTGGCATCAGCACGTCAGTCTCATTGCTGGCGTAACCAAACATCAGACCCTGGTCACCGGCACCCTGTTCTTTGGGATCGGCACGGTCTACACCCTGATTGATATCGGGGGACTGCTTGCCGATGGCGTTCAGTACCGCACAGCTGTCGGCATCAAAACCCATATCTGAGTGGGTATAACCTATTTCGCGAACAGTTTTACGGGTCAGTTCTTCAATATCGACCCAGGCAGAGGTGGTGACTTCACCGGCTACCAGTACCATGCCTGTCTTGACCAGGGTTTCACAGGCTACACGGGCCTTGGGATCCTGAGCCAGAATCGCGTCGAGTACCGCATCAGAAATCTGATCGGCGATTTTATCTGGATGTCCTTCTGAGACCGACTCAGAGGTAAACAAGTGTTTTGCCATAATTCGGAAAATCTCGTCTGTGGAATTCAAACGTGTAGAAGCATCTACATCTAGACGGCCATTTTAGTAGAATTCGACTTGGATGACACCCCTTGTCGCAAATATTTGTGCGCCATGGCGCAGGAATCGGCTCAAATGACTCAAATCTTTTTTTACTGTTTTCAGCTATTTTGCTGAAATTTATCAGATTCATCTGTATCTGAATCTAGACTTTTCCTCTGGCAATTCAGCCTTGGCATTTGCGTTGAAAGCGATCAGCGGACAGGCAAGTTGACAGCTTTGTGAGCGGCAGGCTTCGCAAATGAGGCGCAAATGTAAACACAAAGCAAAGCCTGGGCTGCTTTTGGCGCCGTGGGTGGGCGAATTTTATTTGCGTCCTTCTGCCCGGTAGGGGAAAATATGGCTCCATTTTGCCCAAGACCTCTAAGATCAAGCAGGAGAGAGCATGTCTTCCCGTAAAGAACTCGCTAACGCTATCCGTGTTTTAAGTATGGACGCTGTCCAAAAGGCCAATTCCGGCCACCCCGGTGCTCCCATGGGGATGGCAGATATCGCCGAAGTCCTGTGGCGGGATCACCTCAAGCACAACCCTGTGAACCCTCAATGGGCTGACCGCGACCGCTTTGTGCTGTCAAACGGCCATGGTTCCATGCTGCATTACTCACTGCTGCATCTGGCGGGTTATGATCTGGGCATTGAAGATCTCAAGCAGTTCCGTCAACTGCACTCACGTACTCCGGGCCACCCTGAATATGGTTATGCTCCCGGCATCGAAACCACCACAGGGCCTCTGGGCCAAGGCATCACCAATGCCGTAGGTATGGCGATTGCGGAAAAGACTCTGGCGGCTCAGTTTAACCGTGACGGTCACGATATTGTCGATCATCACACTTATGTCTTCATGGGTGACGGTTGCCTGATGGAAGGTATCTCCCATGAGGCCTGCTCACTGGCCGGTACCCTGGGTCTTGGCAAACTGATCGCCTTCTGGGATGACAACGGTATCTCCATCGATGGTCATGTTGAAGGCTGGTTCAGCGATGATACTCCCAAGCGCTTTGAAGCCTATGGCTGGCACGTGGTTGCCGGTGTCGATGGTCACGACCCACAAGCTATTAACGCCGCCATTGAAGCCGCCAAGGCTGATCCGCGTCCATCGCTGATCTGCTGCAAGACCGTAATAGGTTACGGTTCTCCCAACAAGTCCGGTTCTCATGATTGCCACGGTGCGCCGCTGGGTGATGCTGAAATTGCCGCCACCCGTGAATTCCTGGGCTGGAAGCATGAGCCATTCGTGATCCCATCTGAAATCTATGCTGCCTGGGATGCCAAGGAAGCCGGTAAGGCCGCCGAAAGCAGCTGGAACGACAAGTTCGCTGCCTATGAAGCCGCTCACCCCGCGCTGGCCGCCGAGCTCAAGCGTCGCCTCAACGGTGAACTGCCTGCCAACTTTGACGCCGATGCCAAAGCCTACATAGAGCAGCTGCAGGCCAATCCTGCCAATATCGCTTCCCGTAAGGCCTCGCAAAATGCACTGGAAGCCTTCGGTAAAATGTTGCCTGAATTCTTAGGGGGCAGTGCCGACCTGGCGCCTTCCAACCTGACCATGTACTCAGGTTCCAAGCCTATTTCGGCCGAAGATGCCAGCGGCAACTACCTGCACTATGGTGTGCGTGAGTTTGGTATGACCGCCATCATCAACGGTATTGCCCTGCACGGTGGGTTTGTACCTTACGGTGCCACCTTCCTGATGTTTATGGAATATGCCCGTAACGCCATGCGGATGGCCGCGCTGATGAAGGTGCAGAATATTCAAGTCTATACCCACGACTCCATTGGGCTGGGTGAAGACGGCCCGACTCACCAGCCGGTTGAGCAGATTGCCTCTTTGCGTATGACTCCCAACATGAGCACCTGGCGCCCATGTGACCAGGTAGAATCTGCTATCGCCTGGAAATACGCCATTGAGCGCAAAGACGGCCCAACTTCGCTGATCTTCTCGCGTCAGAACCTGACCCAGATGCCACGCAGCGCCGAGCAACTGAATGATGTGGCCAAGGGCGGTTATGTGCTGGTGGATTGCGAAGGCGCGCCTGAGCTGATCATCATTGCCACCGGCAGCGAAGTCGAGTTGGCGGTTAAGGCCCAGGTTGAGCTGGCCGCTACTGGCGCCAAGGTGCGCGTGGTTTCCATGCCATCTACCGACGTATTTGACCAGCAAACCGCGGCTTATAAAGAAGCTGTACTGCCAGCCAATGTCACAAAACGACTGGCCGTGGAAGCGGGCATAGCCGATTACTGGTATAAATATGTCGGCCTGAACGGTCGCATTATTGGCATGACCAGCTTCGGTGAGTCGGCGCCTGCCAATCAGTTGTTTGAGATGTTCGGTTTCACTGTCGATAAAGTGGTTGAAGCCGGTAAGGCTCTGCTCGCCTGAGCCGCGCCTGCCTGATTGGAAATGACTGTGCGGCAACCAGGCAATGGAATGCCGCACAGGAAGTGCAACGGCCTGTCGGGAAGTCAGGCCGTTACCCAATCAGCATCCCTCATTAGAGGAACAGGATCTCCATGATCAGAGTCGCAATCAATGGTTATGGCCGCATCGGCCGTTCAATTCTCCGTGCCTTATACGAATCGGGTAAAAGGCAGCAAATTCAGATCGTTGCTATCAATGAACTGGCTAAGCCCGAGGCCATAGTCCACCTCACCAACTATGACACCACCCATGGTCGCTTCCATAGCCGCGCGAGCCTTGCCGATGGCATGATGCAACTGGGGGATGACAGCATTACCCTGTTGGCCGAGCCGGAGGCGGACAAACTGCCCTGGGGCGAGCTGGATATCGACTTGGTGTTCGAAGCTACCGGCGCCCTCTCTGATAGACAGAGCTGTGAGGCTCATATCCAGGCCGGTGCCCGCCAGGTATTGATAAGTCACCCCTCTTCGGCGGATGTTGACGCCACCATAGTCTATGGTGTCAACCAGGAACTGTTGGCCGCCGAACACACAGTGGTGTCCAACGCATCCTGTACCACCAACTGTATTGTCCCTGTCATCGATGTGCTGGACCGGCACTTTGGGGTCAAGAGCGGTGCCATTACCACTATCCACTCGGCGATGAATGATCAACAGGTGATAGATGCCTATCACGACGATCTGCGCCGTACCCGCGCCGCCGGGCAATCAATTATTCCGGTAGATACCAAGCTTGCCCGCGGCATAGAGCGTATCCTGCCGCAGATGAAGGATAAGTTTGAGGCTATCTCTGTGCGGGTGCCCACTATTAATGTTACCGCTATAGATGTGTCTGTGACCCTCAACGACAGAGTGGATATTGCCAAGGTAAACCAAGTGTTGGAGCAGGCGACCCACGGCCGGCTCGAGGGGATTCTGGGCTATACTGATGAGCCTCTGGTATCATGCGATTTTAATCATGATCCGCGCTCCAGCGTGGTCGATGGTACCCAGACCCGGGTCAGTGATGGCCAACTGGTGAAGCTGTTGCTTTGGTGCGACAACGAATGGGGTTTTGCCAACCGTATGTTGGATACGGCACTGGCGATGATCAAGGCCCGCAGCGCCTGAGAGACTGCGACAGATTATTTCAGGGGGCAGGGAAGCTGCCGCCCTTAGTGAAACAGATTTGTTTTTGATTAAGAAGGAAGCGTAAAAATGGCAATTATCAAGATGTCAGAGCTGGATCTTCAGGGCAAGCGTGTGCTGATCCGTGAAGATCTCAACGTGCCGGTGGCCGATGGCGTGGTCACCAGCGACGCGCGTCTGCGGGCGTCACTGCCCACCATCAAACTGGCACTGGAAAAAGGGGCTGCCGTGATGGTGATGTCCCACCTGGGACGACCAACCGAAGGCGAATATAATGAGGAGTTTTCCCTCAAGCCTGTGGTTGACTATCTGGCCAAGGCGCTGGATTGCCCGGTGCGCCTGGAAAAAGACTATCTTGAAGGCGTCGAAGTTGCCCAAGGCGAAGTCGTGGTGTTTGAAAACGTCCGCTTCAACAAGGGTGAGAAGAAAAACGACGAGGCGCTTTCCAAGCAGCTGGCGGCCCTGTGTGATGTCTATGTGATGGATGCCTTCGGTACTGCTCACCGCGCCCAGGCCTCGACTCACGGAGTCGGCATGTTTGCCCCGATAGCCTGCGCCGGCCCATTGTTGGCAGCCGAGCTGGATGCCCTGGGTAAGGCGATGGATAACCCGGCACGTCCCTTGGTGGCGATTGTCGGAGGCTCCAAGGTGTCAACCAAGCTGACAGTGCTTGAGTCTCTATCCGGCATAGTGGATCAACTGGTGGTGGGTGGTGGTATCGCCAACACCTTTATAGCCGCCGCCGGCCATCCTGTGGGCAAGTCACTCTATGAAGCCGACCTTATCGATGAAGCCAAGCGCCTGGTGGCCAATGCCCAGAGCCGTGGCGGCGATATCCCTGTGCCTACCGATGTAGTGGTTGGCAAGGAGTTCAGCCCTGCAGCCGTGGCTACCTTGAAGCCAGTGGCCGAGGTTGCCGACGATGAGATGATTTTTGATATAGGCCCGGACAGCGCCGAAGCCTTGGCAGCTATCCTGCAAAAAGCCGGTACTATAGTCTGGAACGGCCCGGTAGGGGTGTTTGAGTTTGACCAGTTCGGCGAAGGCACCAAGCGTATCGCCCAGGCGATCGCCGAGTCACCGGCCTTCTCCATCGCTGGTGGCGGTGATACTCTTGCCGCCGTGGATAAATACGGTATCGCCGACAAGGTGTCATACATCTCTACCGGCGGCGGCGCCTTCCTCGAGTTCCTCGAAGGTAAAGAGTTACCGGCAGTGGCTATGCTCAAGGCCCGCGGTAACTAAGCAAAGTCAAAAGAATTATAAAGAAACCGCTCCCGGCTTTGCCGGGAGCATCAAGTTAAATCCAAGCGATAGCGACCTCGGTGAAGTAATTCACCCTATTATTGGAGTAAAAAAATGGCCCTTATTTCCCTACGCCAACTGCTGGACCACGCCGCCGAACATGGATACGGCGTCCCGGCGTTCAACGTCAACAACCTGGAGCAGATGCGTGCTATCATGCAGGCCGCCGAAGCCACTGATAGCCCTGTGATCGTGCAGGCTTCAGCCGGTGCCCGTAAGTATGCCCGTCCTCAGTTCCTCAAATATCTGATGGCGGCCGCCCTCGAGCAGTATCCGGATATCCCTGTGTGTATTCACCAGGATCACGGTACCCACCCTGACGTGTGTCAGCGTTCCATCCAGCTCGGCATGAGCTCTGTGATGATGGACGGTTCCTTGATGTCTGACGGCAAGACTCCTGCCTCTTATGAGTACAACGTCGATGTCACCCGCAAGACAGTGGCGTTCGCCCATGCCTGTGGTGTTTCTGTTGAAGGTGAAATCGGTTGTCTGGGTAGCCTGGAAACCGGTATGGCCGGTGAAGAAGACGGTATCGGCGCCGAAGGCACCCTGAGCCATGAGCAGATGTTGACCAGCCCGGAAGAGGCTGCCCGCTTCGTGGCCGACACTCACGTGGATGCCCTGGCCATCGCCATAGGTACCAGCCACGGTGCTTACAAGTTCAGCCGCAAGCCTACCGGCGATGTGCTGCGTATCGACCGCATCAAAGAGATCCACGCCCGTATCCCCAACACTCACCTGGTCATGCACGGTTCTTCTTCTGTACCTCAGGAGTGGCTGCAGATCATCAACCAGTATGGTGGCGCGATCCCTGAAACTTACGGCGTGCCGCTGGAAGAGATTGTTGAAGGCATCAAGCACGGTGTGCGTAAGGTTAACATCGATACAGATTTGCGTCTGGCATCAACCGGTGCGGTACGTAAGTTCCTGGCCGAAAACCCAACTGAGTTTGATCCACGCAAATTCCTTAAGGCCTCTATGGAAGCTATGGCCGACATCTGTACCGTGCGCTACGAAGCCTTCGGTTGTGCCGGTATGGGCTCCAAGATCAAGCCGCTGTCACTGCAGGCCATGTACAAGCGTTATCAGACCGGTGAACTGGATCCACAGATCAATCTGTAATCCCGTTCTCTGTATTGAAAGCCCGCATTCGCGGGCTTTTTTCCTTTTAGCTTCCAGAGTGTAAATCCGAGGTGGGCGCGAGTTGTTGCGCCTTGGCTGTCACGACACACTCGGGTGATAGGGCTGAGGTTGGCGGAGTGTTTTCCGGATGGCTCTTGAGTCATCACAACGCCTTTTTGATAAGCTTGGCCAGGCTGGTTATCGATTGCTCCAACTTTGGCCCGCCAGGCAGTGAGGCGTTGATGCGAAAACAGTGGCTGAACTCCCGGTGCGCCGAGAACATCTGTCCCGGCGCCAGGCTTATTCCTTGCCAGAGCGCCTGGCGATAAAGCTCTGTGGTGTCCCGCCCCTCGGGTAACTCTACCCAGAGAAAATAGCCGCCATCGCCATAATGCACTCTGACACTGTCGGGTAAGCGGTTCTTCAATGCCTGCCAGGTGGCAAACTTTCGCTGCTCCAGGGTGCGCCTCAATTGTCGCAGGTGGGTCTCATAACTGCGGGTCGACAGGTAATGGGCCAGTGCCAATTGCACCGGGGTGCTGGTGGCCAGGGTGCTCATCAGTTGCAGTTTTTGAATACTGAGCGCCATCTTGCCGGCGGCCACCCAACCGACACGAAAACCGCCCACCAGAGACTTGGAGAAGGAGCCGCAGTGCAGGGTTCTGTTGTCCGGGTCGAAGGCCTTGGCCGGCAGGGGCTTCTCCTTGCCGAAATAGAGTTCACTGTAGACATCGTCTTCAATCAAAAAGCAGTCGTGTTCCTGCAAGAGTTTCAGCAAACGACGCTTCTTGTCATCGCTCATACTGCAGCCAAGGGGATTTTGAAAGTTGGTCATCAACCAGCAGGCCTTGACCCTGTGAGTTTGCAGCGCTTGGGCCAGAGACTGCAGATCTATCCCTTCCTGGGGATGGGTGCGAATGGCGAGCGCCTTGAGGCCGAGGCGCTCCAGCGACTGCAGCGCGCCGTAGAAGGCGGGGTTTTCTATCACCACCCAATCCCCGGGACGGGTAACCGCCTGCAGGCTCAGGTTCAATGCCTCCAGTGCCCCCGCGGTGATCACTATTTCATCCGGCGAGATGCTCATTCCCTGCGCCGCGTAGCGCTGGGCTATGATATGCCTGAGCGCCGGGTTCCCGGGTGGCAGATTGTCCAGAGCGCTGGCGGAATCCAGGGTTCTGGCGCTTGAAATCAAGGCCCGGTTCAACTGTTTGTGGGGCGACAGCCCGGGGTCCGGGTAGGCGGAGCCAAACCCCGTGATCCCCGGATCGCGACTGGCCTGCAACACCTCAAAGATAAAGGCGTTGATATCCACCGACTCGGCGCGGGTCACAGCACTGGACTGATGCAGACCTTGAGGCTTGGGGGCAGCCACTTTCGGGGCGACAAAGTAACCTGAGCGGGGGCGGGAGATTATCCAACCTTGGCTCTCCAACACCTGATAGGCATGCATCACTGTCATCAAACTCATCTGGCTCTGCTGAGTCTGCTCCCTGAGTGAAGGTAAGCGGTCACCCACCTGCCAGACACCGCTCTGTATCTGCTGCCTCAATTGCTGGATCAGGGTTTCATATTTGGCCATGGTTTACTCTGCTTTATTGCCCGTGTCCAGCATAACAATTATTCAATCTGTTATATATAAAATCGTATTTTCTGTATCTATTATAGTTTTGTCTCAGTCCTTAAGATGCCAGCCAGGTTTATTGACCCTTTGAGGTGGTTCATGTTTGGACTGGATGCACTCGAAATGGCACGCATACAGTTTGCCTTCACGGTTTCTTTTCACATTATCTTCCCGGCCATCACCATTGGCCTGGCAAGTTATCTCGCGGTACTGGAAGGGCTTTGGCTCAAAAAGCGTAATCCGGTATACAAGCAGTTGTATCATTTTTGGTCCAAGGTATTTGCGGTCAACTTTGGTATGGGGGTGGTTTCCGGCTTGGTGATGGCTTACCAGTTCGGCACCAACTGGAGCGGTTTTTCCGAGTTTGCCGGCAGTATTACCGGCCCCCTGCTGACCTATGAAGTGTTGACCGCCTTCTTCCTCGAAGCCGGATTTTTGGGGGTGATGCTGTTTGGCTGGAAGAAAGTCGGCGATCAGCTGCACTTCTTTTCCACCTGCATGGTTGCCCTCGGCACCCTAATGTCCATGTTCTGGATCTTGGCCTCCAACAGCTGGATGCACACGCCCCAGGGCTTTGTCATTGAAGCCGGTCAAGTAGTACCGACAGACTGGTTGGCGGTTATCTTCAACCCTTCCTTTATTCCGCGTCTTTCGCATATGGCGGTGGCCGCCTTTATCTGCTGCGCCTTGATGGTGGCGGCATCGGGCGCCTGGCACTTGCTTAAAGGCAACGACAACCCGGCGGTGCGCAAGATGTTCTCCATGGCGCTGTGGATGATCCTCGCCTGTGCACCTTTGCAGGCCTTGCTTGGGGATATTCACGGGCTCAATACCCTGGAGCATCAACCGGCTAAAGTCGCCGCCATGGAAGGCCACTGGGACAACAGCTCGGGTGAGCCGACACCGCTTATCCTGTTTGGCTGGCCCAATATGGAGACAGAAACCACTGACTATGCCCTCAAGATCCCGGCGCTGGCCAGTTTGATCCTGATGCACGACAGCCAGGCCCAGGTGCCGGCGCTGAAGGAGTTTGCCGTGGAAGACAGGCCCAATGTCCCTATCGTCTTTTGGTCATTTCGGGTCATGGTCGGACTGGGCATGTTGATGCTGCTGCTCGGTGTCGTCAGCCTTTGGCTCAGACACAGTGGTGGCCTGTACCAGCGCCGCTGGTTTCTGCGCTTCAGTCTGTGCATGGGACCATCGGGACTCATAGCGCTGTTGGCCGGTTGGATAACCACGGAAGTGGGGCGGCAACCCTGGATCATTCATGGGGTAATGCGTACCCAGGATGCGGTCTCCGCCCATGGCGAGCTGCATATGAGCCTGAGCCTGCTGGGGTTCTTTGTGGTCTACAGCCTGGTGTTTGGTTTGGGGTATCTCTATCTGCTCAATCTTATCCGTCAGGGACCCAAGGTCGAGGAAGCCTTATCCGAAAGCCCGGCGTTGGTCGGGCGAATTTCACAGTTTCACAGCGACGAGCTGCATAAGGAGAGCTGAGTATGGGTATCGATCTGGCTGTTATCTGGTTTGTGATTATTATTTTCGCCACCTTGATGTACATAGTCATGGATGGTTTCGACCTGGGAGTGGGGATACTGCTGCCCTTGGTTGAAGACAGGGATGACAAAGATATCATGGTGAACTCAGTGGCGCCCGTGTGGGACGGCAATGAAACCTGGCTGGTATTGGGCGGGGCCGCATTGTTCGGTGCCTTTCCGCTGGCTTATGCGGTGATTATCGATGCCTTGGCGATTCCGCTGACCTTTATGCTGGTGGCGCTTATCTTTCGAGGCTTGGCGTTTGAGTTTCGCTTCAAGGCATTTGAAGGCCACAGAAAAGCCTGGGACAGGGCATTTGCCATCGGCTCTGTGGCTGCGACCTTCTTTCAGGGGGTGGTGCTGGGGGCTGTGATATCCGGTTTCCCCGTCATAGATCGCAGCTTTGCCGGCTCGCAGCTCGACTGGCTGGCGCCTTTCCCGCTTTTATGCGGTGTCGGCCTGGTGGTCGCTTACGGGCTCCTTGGCAGCAGTTGGCTGATCATGAAGACCCAGGGGCATCTGCAGCAACAGATGTTTCTGCTGAGCCGCTCTTTGCTCATAGGCTTGTTGGTGGCGATAGTGCTGGTCAGTATTTGGACGCCTTTGGCACATCCCCAAATCGCCGAGCGTTGGTTTTCGCTGCCGAACCTTATTTTTCTGTCACCTGTGCCTTTATTGACGGCACTGCTGGGATGGAATCTGTACCTGGGGCTGCAAAAACAAGATACTTACCAACCCTTTGTGATGACGCTGCTGTTGGTGTTACTGGGGTTCTGCGGTCTTGGGATCAGCATCTGGCCCTACATTATTCCACCGGGAATCAGCATCTGGCAGGCCTCGTCCCCGCCCCAGAGCCAAGGCTTTATGCTGGTGGGAGCCCTGTTCATTATCCCGATTATTCTGATCTATACCTGCTGGACCTATTATGTGTTCCGCGGCAAGGTGAGCGCCGATGATGCCTATCATTAATGCTTTGAGGGGCCGGGCCATCCGGCTGTTGGCCCCCGCTAAGGCTTGGCTCGATAGCCGTCCAGGCTGTTGGATGCTGCTGCTTTGGTGCTTGAGTGTTCTTTCTTTACTGAGTGTCTCTTCGCTGTTGCGACTGCTGATGTCTGCGGCCGGGTTGCGGGCATGATTGGAGGCCATTGTTATCAAGATGGTGTACGCAATCAGGTTTTTCGGCTGAAAAATGCGAGCTGTTTCGTATTTTTCGCTGTAGATGTTAAGATGGCGCCCGTTTTTTTAGGGATTGCTTTGAACGGAGATGCACAAGAATGAAAAAACTGCTTAGCGCTGCAGCCATTCTGCTGGTCGCACCATTTGCTCACGCAGGGGCCGACTTTGTCGAAGGTGATAAAACATTTGCCGGTGAGGCGGAGTTGGGGGCTACCCTGACCACAGGTAACACTGATACCTCTTCAGTGAAGGGTCGCCTGGCGATGAAACACGAACTGGGTAACTGGGAAAACCAGTATCTGCTCGAAGGTCTGTATAAGGAAGATTCTGAAGAAGTTACCGCCAAGCGTTACTTTGGTGGCGTTCAGGGTAACTACCGTCTGGATGAGCGCAGTTATCTGTTTGCCAACACCAGTTACGAAGCCGATCCCTTTACAGGTTATGATTATAAGTTCAACAGCGCAGCCGGTTACGGCTACCGGGTTTTCCAGGGCAGCAAGAGTTTCCTGGATGCCGAGATAGGTCCTGGTTACCAGTATCAGCGTCTGGACAGTGAGCAGCGGGCTATTCTGGGGTATAACTCAGATGCCAGCTGGGTGGCTCACGGAGTGATTAACTATGAGCTTGAGATCAGCAAGACCTCCAAATTCCGCCAGATGTTTGTTGCCGACTATGGTGACAAGCTCGACGCGCGTTCCGAGACTTCCTTGACCGCTAATATCATAGGTGCATTGGCGATGAAGTTTGCCGTGGTTGTGCGTTATAACAGCGATCCGCTGGATGACAAAAAGAGCACAGATACCGAAACCAACATGACACTGCTGTACTCCTTCTAAAAAGTCGTGAGATAAAAAGTGTGAACCAGATAAAAGCGCCTGCGGGCGCTTTTGTGATCTATGGTGTTTTTTTGCCAGTCCTTGGCAACCTTTCTTCAGTTGTCTGCCGCTTAAGGCTTGGGCTTGCTCACTTAAATTACAGAAATTTGCGTTTTATCAAGATTTGATTTCCTGTCTCTGTGCTAGGTTTTAGTTAATTTCCTACCGAGAGATCATTGAAATGAAGTTGATGCGTTTGCATGGGGGCTGCGCAGCCTTAGGAGGAATTTTGTCCGGACTGTTTTCGCCTGCGGTCCTGGCTAGCACGGAAGCCGTAAATAATCTGAACCTGACCGACTCAACTGTGGGGTATCTGGCACTGACTCTATTTACCATCGCCTATTTGCTGGTGATGGGGGAGGAGAAACTGCACCTGAGGAAGTCCAAGCCTGTATTGGTCGCCGCCGGTCTTATCTGGGGCATGATAGGTTATATCTATACCCAAAACGGTATGTCGGAAGTGGCCGAGGCAGCTTTTAAGCATAACCTGCTCGAATATGCCGAATTGTTGCTGTTTTTGCTGGTAGCAATGACCTATATCAACGCCATGGAAGAGCGGCGGTTGTTTGATGCTTTACGTTGTTGGATGGTCGGCAAGGGCTTCAGTTTATACCAGATATTTTGGCTTACCGGCTTATTGGCCTTCTTTATCTCACCTATCGCCGATAACCTGACCACGGCATTATTGATGTGCGCCGTGGTAATGAAAATGGGCGCCGATAATCGCCGTTTTATCACCCTGTCCTGTATCAACATAGTGGTGGCGGCCAACGCCGGTGGTGCCTTCAGTCCCTTTGGGGATATCACCACTTTGATGGTGTGGCAAAAGGGCATGGTGCACTTTTCCGAGTTCTTTAAGCTGTTCCTGCCATCACTGGTGAACTTCCTGGTGCCGGCGCTGATCATGAGCCTGTTTATTTCCAGGGAAAAATCCGATGCCCTGGTTGAAAAAGTTTATACCAAGACAGGCGCCAAGCGGATAGTACTGCTGTTCCTGTTTACTATTTCTATGGCTGTTTGTGCTCATTCATTGTTGGGGCTGCCACCTGTGCTGGGCATGATGACAGGCCTTGGACTACTGCAGTGCTTTGGCTTCTACCTGAGGAAGAATTTCCCCAAAGCATTGGCAAGGGCGCAGGAGAAGGCGCGCCTGATGCAGGATGAAAAGCGTCTGGAGCAACTGGGTAACGTGGTGCCTTTCGATGTCTTCAGCCGTATTGCCAGAGCCGAATGGGATACTTTGCTGTTCTTCTATGGCGTGGTGCTCTGTGTCGGCGGCTTGGGCTTTATGGGCTATCTGAGTATGGTGTCTCACGCCATGTACACCCAGTGGGATCCCACTTATGCCAATATCGCCATTGGGGTGTTGTCTTCCATCATAGACAACATTCCTGTGATGTTTGCCGTACTGACCATGAATCCGGATATGGCTCTTGGCCAATGGCTGCTGGTAACCCTGACTGCCGGAGTCGGGGGCAGTTTGCTGTCTATCGGCAGTGCTGCAGGGGTCGCTCTGATGGGACAAGCGAGGGGCATTTATACTTTTGGGGCTCATCTCAAGTGGACGCCTGTTATCGCCCTGGGTTATATCGCCAGTATTCTGATACATCTCTGGCTTAACAGTTCAACATTCTAGAAATGCATGTATCATATTGTTAATTAACAAAGTTTTAATCGTGAGAAAAGTCTGAGAGAAGGTTCACGCTTTTCTTAAAAGCCTGAAAACACCCATGCAGATCACTCTGGATGGGTGTTTTTTTCCCTTATACTGCCGCCATTCATTTGCTGCTGAGCAATGCCATGCAGATAGGTTGCTGTTGGTTTGATGCCGATACCGGCACGCTCAAACATACTGGGTCCGGTAAGATTTGGGTCTTGTCTGAAATAGAGCAATGTGTGTTGAGTGTTTTGTTGAGCCATCAGGGCAAGGTGGTTTCCAGAATGCAATTGCTGCAGGAGGTGGGCATTCCCGTCAACCAAGAGCATTTATTGGAACAAGCGGTGGCCCGTATCCGCCAATACCTGGGGCCTGATTACTGTGACCTGTTGGAGCCCATCGACCGGCAAGGTTTTTTACTGCACAGCAAAACTCGAAAAAGTAAACCAATCTCTCTGTTTTTAAAGGGAAAGGCACCCTGGTATCATTTTTTTTGGATGTTACTGCTGAGTGGGTTGGTATTGTTTTTTCTATCGTCCAGAGTCGGACCGCTGCGCTATCTGGAAACGCCGGATGAAGTGATAAAACTCGCGCACCCTTCGGGCAATACTACCTTCCTGCGTCTCTATGGCGAACCCAAGGCATTGGCGACATTGAAAGATCTGACTCAGAGCATTGAAGGCTGGCTGGCTCCTTGCCCTGATAGCTGGCGTACGATTTCCATTTCCCTCAGTGATGACAGTAAGGTATTGAGTATGGTGCTCAAGGGAGAAAGTGACCAAGGGGAGTACTTTAAAGCTTACAAGTTGACCATGTCTCAGATGAATGATTGTGCCCCCGAGCATACTTGGTTGAAGGAGGCGTTGCGCTGTGACTGAATCGACTCTGCCGTGGCGCTTACGCCAAAACCGGAGCTGGATATTGCTGTTGTTACTGCTGTTATTTGTTGTGGGTATCCTGGCGGTTGACACCTTGATTTCCAAGTATCTAAACCCAAGCTTTAATTGTGAAGCGAGTTTAATTAACCCCGGCAAAGCCGGGGGACCAAGGGGAGGGGAGAAACTCAGGCTTGGGATAACCACAGAAAATGGGCAGACCAGACTGAAGGTCAGCTATCGCTATGATAATGAGCCGTGGGCGGGTATTGAGCTGGCAGGTACTATAGAAGGCGTTGAGCTTGGTTCACTAAGCTATATGATGAGTCTGGAACCCTATCAGGATAAACTGCTATTAGGTGAAGAAGAACTCCCTCCATACTTGATGGCAATGCGGGAGGCTATCAATAAGGCTTTGGCTCAGTCGGGTAAATTGGAGCTCAGGTTGCATGTTCTGGAGATGGATATTTTGGCCGACTATTCACTTATTCAACTGAGTCCAGGCAATCATCTTTGGGCCT
The DNA here is from genome assembly GCF_007636515.1 of Shewanella sp. MSW. Classification (NCBI taxonomy): domain Bacteria; kingdom Pseudomonadati; phylum Pseudomonadota; class Gammaproteobacteria; order Alteromonadales; family Shewanellaceae; genus Shewanella; species Shewanella sp. MSW. The sequence continues at coordinate 141,621 of NZ_LVDR01000008.1, read as the reverse complement.
GTCGTATGACTGAGTTTGAGGAAGAGGATGAGTCCCAAATGCCGTTGCTCTCATTGATCAGCGGCATTTGGGATTGGTGACCTTTAGTTTACGTCTGTAGTGGGAGAATAGAGCGTCACTTCATTGCTGATTTCAGTTCCGAACACCTCTATGGCTACCTTGTAACGGCTAACCGCGCCAGTAGCAGCATTAGCGTCCCAGTCGAGCCCTGATGGACTGAAACTGTAGCTGCCGGCACTTTCCAGAGCCTGCAGCGGCTCGGCGCACTCGGTTGTCGGGTCGCAGCTGTAACCATAGGTTACATGCCAGCGTTTCCAGGCTTTGGGCTTGGTGGAAGCTTGCTCTTCTGCCGGATAGCCAAAGTAGGTGATTTGGTACTTGGCGGCATTGGTGAGCGCTTTGCCTTCGGCGTTTTGCAGGGCAAAGGTGACCTGGCCTGAATCTGGGTCGAAGCTGTTGAGAGTCAACTCAATACTACTTGCTTCGGCGATATCCTGACTGGGTTTTTCCACAGGTGGTGGCGGAGGCGTGATCTCACCGCCACCATTATTGTTGTCATCATCGCTGCCACAGCCTCCCAATAGCAGGGCCGAGCCGAGCAGCAGGCTCAGATAGCTGATTTTCATTGGATAATCCTCAGTTAAAGTGCCCGGTATGACAGGTGGTACATTCCATGTCTGTCTTGACGCTGGCGGCAGGTCCCATAGTACTTGTGGAGCCATGACAGCTCTGACAGCTCTGGGCTTCTGAGCTGGGTTTACTTTCAGGCAGGGCGCCCAAGTCTTCACCCTTGTAGGCTCGGTTCAAGAGTTCCACTAAGTGATAGGCAATAGAGGCCGACAAACGATAGCAACGTTCACCTTTTTCAGAGAAGGTCTTGCCTGAGGCCTTGGACCAGTTACTGATAGAGGAGTGACACAATACGCTGTTGGCTACCGAGGATTTGACCACCAGGGCAGTCTTTTCGGCGGTGGAGCCAATACCGGCAACGAACTCATCGCTGGACAAAGGCAGTTCGGTATTCTCGTAGTAACGGAACAAGGAACCTATGACGGCGGAGTTTTGGCCATTAATGTCATCGAGAATATTAACCAACATACCTACTGCATTGAGGTTACCGCAAAGCGTGCCTTGGCCGGTAACACCGGCAAAACCGTAGCCGGCCAGCGCCGTTGGAATAGTGGCAAACTTGTCGGCATCGACACTGGCAGACCGAGCCAGCATGGTCACAGTGGCGTGAAATACCTGATGCATACAGCCACCGCCGGTTTCATAAGCCAGTTTGGCTGTCTCCATAGGATCCAATGGAGCATATTTGAGTTTTTCACCCAACTCCAGGCGGTAGTTTCCTGACTCATCCGTGGCAGCAAAGGCGCAAGTGGCCGTAAGGCTGGCTCCGGCTGCTGCGGCGCTAATTCCGATAATCTGGCCCAGGGCCTGACGTCTGTTAATGCTCATATTTATCACCCTTTGTTGTCTTTGTTTTTCCCGACCGGGTCGGTTGTATTCAGATTAGGGGGATAAGATATGAAGGTTGTGATTTAGCGCGCATGAATATTGAGTTGTCAAAGACTGGAGTTTTAACCTTTTAAGGTGATTAGAGTGGCTATTCTTAATCCTTTTTGAGGGTTAAGGGTTGGGCAGAATCACCTTATTTGTTTTATTCATGTTAATTAATGGCTGGTTTATCAATCTTCAGGCCTGTTTTCAAAGCCTTCAACCATGGGAACTGGTTCACAAAACGCTACTTGCTTCCCTCTTGCTTGCTTCCTTGCCTGAGTTGGATCACTTTTTAAACTTTTTCCTGTGTCAGGGTTATGAGGATCACAGTAGTGATTAGATTTCTTGCATACACTCATGTTCATATAAAACAGGAGGAAGATGATGCAGATAGGCGACTGCTGGTTTGATGAAGCCAGCGGTGAGTTACAACACAAAGGCAGGGGAGACAGTTGGCATCTCCCTCGGGCGGAGTTGCAGGTGCTGAAACTCCTGCTTGCCAATCAGGGACGTTTGGTCTCCCGTATCGAGTTGCGCGCCGGTGATGACAATCATCCCCCTTTGAGTGATTCGTCTGTAGCCCGTGCTGTCTGTATGTTGCGTGCCTTTCTGGGGCCCGAATATGAGTCTTTGATTGAAACGGTCAAGGGGCAGGGGTATCTGCTACGCTCATCTGTGGCCCGTAAACCCGCGGGAGTGCTGGAGTCCAGGTTGAATGCCGGTCCCAAGCAACTGCTGGTGGGCTTGGTACTGATACTCATGCTTGGTCTCAGTGTCTTCTATCTGTATCGTTTACCCAGAGTGGTACCCACCATTCCACTGAACAAGCAGGAATTGACACTGCTATCTGGTCAGAGAATGGAGCTGTTTTTCTACTCCAATTCCCGTACCAACAATCAGTTGTTGACCGAACAGGGCAAGGTGCTGACCTCGGCATTGGCTCAGTGCAAGAGCAGCCCTTGGCGCAAATTATATGTCTCTCTTTCCCATGACAAACAAGTCCTTAACCTCACATTGAGAGGCGAGTATTTGGGACAGTCCGTGGTACGCAATCTCAAAATAAGCGATGGACGTCAGGTCAAGGCATTTGTCAGTGTACCTTGGCTTAAGGAGGTTGATCTCTGTGGCTAGACGTTGGCTTTGGGTGATAAATTTGCTGATCCTGATCTTTTTGCTCGGCTGTTTGCTGGTGATCTATCGTTTCAGCCAAACAGCGCCCGCTTTGGCGCTTAATTGCAGCTCTGAACTCTACGACCGGCAGTTGAACGAGGGCGAAGATGCGCAGCACTACCTGCTGCTGGATCTGCAGACCAAAGGCAAGCGAGCTCTGGTCAACTATCGCTACTTCAACATGGATGGCACCCCGGCCGGCAGCATTTTGATGCAGGGGCAACTGGCTTCGGAAGAGGCGGGGCGTTATCAAATCCTGGTTACAGATAAACAGGAGCTTTCCGGCAAGGGCGCAAGGCCCGCCCATATGCAATACCTTTCTTATGTTTCCAGCTTCAACCTCAGTAATGAAGGCCTGCATCACCTGGCACTGGAGATCCTTGATGCCGATGAAGCCAAAGACTATGCTATTGTGTTGTTCCAACCGAGTAACACAGTATGTGGCTGCCGCCTGATCCATTGACGGCTGAATTTTTGCTGACGATTTCACCATTTCCTTTCAGTTAACGCCTGTGCGCTATCCCATTCCCGTGTTGCTTGGGCTATAGTCTGGTTCTTTCATCAATTCATTGATAGTTTTCCATTATTGTGTCCAAACTACGTATCAAGCAGGAAGAAAATCTATCCATCAAATTCAGTCATCTGATGGGTGTTGGAGAGCAGCGCAAGCTGGATCTCTACTTTTCCCTGCCCAAGGAGATGGGCATAGGGCCGCAGAGCCTGAATGAAGAGGAATACTACTTCAGCGCCATTCTCGGACGGCGTTCTTACTACTCGGATGGTCTGCATCTGCCCCTGGTACAATCCAGGTTTGTAAGCCAGAAGAAGCGTACCGTCGAAGAGTTTCGCCTCTATCTGAACCTGTTTGCCTACCAGTTTGTGGTGGCGATGGAGAACGATGCCAAAGAGATTTCGCGGCAATCCGAGCCGGAAAACTTCTATCCTTTGCTGGAGGAGTTAACCGAGCAGACAGCGATTTTGCTGAAGAAGTTTCGCCGTAACGAACCGGCCGATGCCAGATGGAAACACTATTTTGAGAATGCCGATAACTACTTATCCTGGTTTTGTGAACAGCAGTTGTTGAAGCTGTTGGCCCATGGTCCCAGAAACAGTGACTTTAGCCATGTGTCGGATAAGGTGATCACCCTCTGCCGGGTAGAAAATCACTATCGGGCCGAGCGACTCTATAACTCGGCGCAAACCCTGCAAGATCCCAATCGTATTGCCAACAAGATGTTGCTGCTCAGGCGGCTTATTCAGCAAGGGGTGGTGCTCAAAGAGGAGATTAAACCTCTGAACACTGGGCTTAAAAAGTTAACCACAGGGTTGGCTACCGCGCTGGTGATGCTGGTGGTATCAGCCTTGATCATCAAGGCTCAGGGGATATTCAGCGGCGTGACTCTGGTATTGGTGTTGGTGTTGGCGCTGATTTACGGCGCGCGGGAGATCTTTAAAGATGATGTCCGCAATGCTTTGTGGCGCTATATCCAACGGGGACGTCCCCGTTGGAGTCGGATATTGAGGGATACAACCAACCAGAAGTTTATTGCCAAGCAGCTGATTTGGCTTGAGTTTATGCGTAGTCGGGATCTCCCTGATGATGTCAAAGAGATCCTCCGGCGGCGCCATAGCCAAAATAAGGTCGACGCTGAAATTCTTCACTACGGCATTCAAACCAAGGTGGCAGATACCGAGTTTCTCTCCGGTTATAACACATTGCAGGAGCAGGTGGTGTTCAGCTTAGTGCCCTTTGCCCGCTATCTGGAACGGGGTAAGGCCAAAATTTACAGCGAAACCGATGGCAGGATAACTAACGAGTCGGTGGAGCGGCGTTATCAGATAAATCTGGTCGCCGTACTCAAAGAGGGTAAGCAGGCGCCGCGCTATGCCAGATACAAGATCACCATGAACCGCTCACAGATAGTGGATGTCAGCCCCAGCGATATTCCTGATTCACTGCCGGGAATTGAGGATCTGCCCTATGATTCCGAGGTCAAGGCCAATGGCGAGTTCAGGCGCAGTAAGGAAGATCGCGTCGAATCCAAGACTGTGGAGGAAGAAGAGCATCAGGCGAATCTGGCTGCCGTGACGCAGGCTGCCGATCTTCTGTCTGAGTTGCAACCCGGCGGCGGGAAGGATGATAAAGTCGCCACTTCCCGGGCAAGCGAGCCTAAAAACGGTGAAGGCAGTCAACCCTGACGGCCTTAACGGAGAAACTGCTCAGGAACGTCCCACAGAGGAAAAGGCCAATCCCAGCCCCAGGCTGACCAATACGCCGCCTATGGCGCGTTCAACCAAGGGGCGACAACGGGCCACTATAAATGTTTTCTATCGACGTGGGTGAGAGCTGATTTGTCTGAGAGAGTATGAGGAGTGAGTGTTGCCACAAACAATATTGTTTTGGGTTTATACAGTTAACCAGGCGCTTGGTTTTGCCAATAATTTAGAGTCGTAAAAAATATACAGCTGTTTAGTCAAGGTTGTACTGCATCTTTAAGCGCAGCGATTTGTGCATGGCTGAGCTCCCTAAACTCCCCTTCAGCAAGCTTATCAAGCGTTAACTCCATTATCCGGGTACGGCAGAGGTCTGTGACTCTGTAGCCCAAATGCCGACACATACGGCGAATTTGCCGCTTCTTGCCCTGAGTCAGAATAATTTCAAAACTGTTTGCCGAAATCGGTGTGACTTGTGATGCCCGCACCTGGCCATAACCGTAATCCATAGGCGCTCTCAAGGCATGGATAAACGCGTCAGTAAATGCTCGCTCCAGAGTGACCCGGTAGTGTTTGCTGTGGCAAAAATCCGGATGCATCAGTTGCTGGGTCAGCTCGCCGTCGTTGCTGAGCAGCAACAGGCCGCGGGAGTCTTTATCCAGTCTTCCGGCCGGATACAGGCGTTTATCCTGAGGCAATAGATGCAATAGACTGCTCGGGTCATCCTTGATTAGGCGGCAATCTATGCCGACGGGTTTATTGAATAGCAGATAAGTGTAAGCTGCCGGGGCGGCGACGGGCTCGCCCAGATAAAACAGCTTTTCGAGGCAATGGCGCTGCCCGGTGGCGAGGGTGACTCTGTCTGTGTGTTTAGCGAGTTTGTCACCCAGAAAAATCTCTCCGGCTTCGATGCGCCTGGCGGCTTCGCGCCTTGAACATAGGCCGGTTTGCGCCAGATAGTGAGCGAGGCGGATTGTGGCTTGTTGAGATGCTCTTGCGTGGGTCATTGCAGGCCTTTATTGCCAGGGTTACATCAGTCGTTTGTCGGCTGCGACCAGTGCCACAGCCGATAAACCGTGGCCGATAGGCTGAGGCCGGCAAACACAGTGGCAATGGAGTGCAACCACATAAACCATACCGAAAGGCAGAGGGTTTGCGCCGGGCAAGAGGCATAATTCATCGATGGCCATTGCAACTGAGATAACAAGCCAATACCGGATACTATTCCCAGCAGGCTAAACAGGCACAGCGGCAGGTTACACAGTGCTCGATGGGAAACAAAGCAGTAGCAGCAAAGAGTAAACATCACCAAGGTATTGGCAATAAAGAAGATGGCCGCCAACTGGTGAGCAAAGAGTTCATTATAGGGAAACACACCAAGCGCCGCTATCCCCACCCCCACAGCTATCCCCGACCTTGACAGTAAGTTGGCCGCCGCGCTGTGCTTTTGCCACCAGAGGCCTCCCATGGCCAAGGTGAAGCAAGCACCGCCGAGCAGTAGCGAGATGTTGTAGACATAGGCCAGTGGCGAGCTTAAATAGTCACCCAGTCTGTCCATGCGCATGTTGAAAATAGCACTGCCCATACTGTCATAAGCGGCCCAAAAGGAGGAAATCATACCCAGTGCCGCTATGCTAACGCCTACCAGAGACATCATAAATGCCAGGCGCTGCGGATCTTGTTTGTGATATTGCTCGTAAGGGGGCATGCAGTGGCTCGTTTGAATATCAGTATTCAATAATGCTTGCCAAACGGCAGCGACAAAAAACCGGTCGCAGGGACCGGTTTGGTTTTTGTATTTGTTAGTTTAACTGCGGGGGCGCAGTATCACAATCACTACAGCGACCAATGCCAGGATCATACAGTACCAAGTGTTGGCAACCGCTTCCAGCGGAGAGATCTTGAAGTGGGAAGCTATCAGCAAGGCCTGGGCACCGTAGGGAATAAGTCCCTGAATAATACAGGCGAAAATATCCAGAACACTGGCGGCGCGTTTGGGGGCCACGCCATGTTTGGCGGCCAGATCTTTGGCGATATCACCGCTGACCACAATAGAGACGGTATTGTTGGCCACACAGGAGTTGGTCAGGGCGACAATCCCGGCCATACCTAACTCGGCGGCACGACAGGAGGCTTCGCCTTTGGCGCGGGAGAAACGGGCGATCAGTTTTTCAATCTGTTGGCTGACAAAGCTCAGACCACCTTGCTGCTGCATCAGGGCTGCCAAACCACCAACCAGCATGGAGAGGATAAAAATCTCCTGCATATTGCCAAAGCCTTTATAGATGTCTTGGCCGAAGGTCAGCAACGAATAGTCCTGAGTGAGAAATCCCGTGGTCCCGGCCAGCAAAATGCCGATGGCTAGTACCACAAATACGTTTAACCCGGCGACGGCCAGCACCAGAATACTCAAGTAAGGCAACACCTTAACAAAGTCGACCTCCTGCGGTGGCAGTTCGGCTTGACCGGAAGAGAGGAAACCGAATAGCAGCAGGGTCACGATCGCCGCCGGAATGGCAAAGATCAGGTTTTCGCGGAACTTGTCTCTCATTTCGCAGCCCTGAGTGCGGGTGGCGGCAATAGTGGTATCCGAGATAATAGACAGGTTGTCACCAAACAGGGCGCCGGACATCACAGAGCCGGCCATCAGTGGTAGTTCAATCCCTGCCTGATCGGCAACCCCGAGTGCGATAGGGGCTACTGCGGCAATCGTGCCCATGGAGGTGCCCATGGCGGTGGCGATAAAGGCGGCGATAATGAAGAAGCCGGGCAGCAACAGATTGGCCGGGATCAGTTTAAGCCCCAGGGCAACTGTGGCATCGACCCCACCAGTGGCACTGGCTACGGCGGCAAAAGCACCGGCTAACAGGTAGATGAGGCACATGGCGATGATGTTGTTGTGGCCTATCCCCGCCATAAAGGTGTTCATGGTCTGGTTGAGCTTTTGCTTGGACAGCAAAATGGCCAGTACAATCGCCGGTAATATCGCTATCGGACTTGGCAACTGATAGAAGGCAAAATCTACCCCTTGGCTTTGGAAATAGACCCCGGCACCGATAAACAGCGCCAGAAACAGAAATAGTGGCAGCAGCGCCACAAATGAGGCCGGAGCTTTAACGGCTGGAGAAGTGTTGTTCTGGGTCAAAATCTACTCTCTGTAAATCACGTTTGGCCGGGGATTCCCTCCGTAGCAGCCAAACTCGCTGAATTGCATTGTCTTAACGGCATCATCTCCTGACAAATTAGGCGAAAGAATAGGGGATAGCCAGTCGTCTGTCAATTTAGACGTCTAGATGTTTTTACTTCTATGTTGGTTTTGTGCACTGTGCAGCTTAAATCCCGGTCGCTTGTGTAATTACCCAAGGCCTTTGGTTCACTCAAGTGTTTAGCTGTTGTTGGCGTAATTCTCTGTAGCGGGGTAATTCGCGACGCAACTGCTGCGCCCTGGCAAGGGTTTGGGGATTGAGCCTTTTGCCAGGGCACAACTCTTTGAGCAGTTGAGTGAGTAGCCGAGCATTATCAAACCTGACATCCAGGCTGTACTCCTTACCGGCATAGGTATTCCCCACCAACTCACGGCCTCTCAGATAGGTGCATAACAGATGGCAAAACTGCTGGATCTGCACATCACTGGCCAAGATCTCCTGCTGCTCTTTTGCTTGAGCCAGAAGTTGGAGCGGGGTTTCCCAATAATCCATGGCCAGTCGATTTAGGTTACGCAGATAAGTGGCACTGGCCTTGTTGAAGATCAACCTGTTGCAGGAGATGGTGGAGATGGAACTGCGTAGGCAGTAGGTCTCGGTAAATTGGATCTCATTGAGAATATAGGCGATAAATTTCTCTAATCCTGAGTAACCCTCCAGATTGAGCCACCAACGAAGCCCAAGTACCTGGTCAAAGGCGCGACAGGTGAGAGCCACCAGAATATCTTCCTTGGTCTTGAAGATGCTGTAGAACAGAGTCGTGGATATGCCCAATCCTTTGGTGATGTCTGATACTTTCAGTGACAATAATCCTTCTTTGGCAATAACAGACTCTGCCAAATCCAAAATAGCTTCCCGTATACGGTTATGCTCGGGCTTATCCATTTTAAAATACTCAAGAAAGTGTTGGTTTATTATAAGTTGGAGAATAAAAGTTTTTGAGTGTTAATTAGCTCTTTGTGATCTCGCTCATCAAAAAATAAAATTTTATTTTTTGATGATCCTTATTAAACCTTTTAACAAAAAAACAAAATAAACATTTTCATGTGATTTAGTTCACCTATTCAATTCTGCTTCTGTAAATAATTAACTTGAGTCGGGAAGGAAGGATTGAATATGAACACGAAATTGTTATACCCCTTAATTATCTCTGCCTGCCTTGGTGGCCACTGTCAGGCGGCTATGCTGGCTGTTGAAGCCGGGATGATGGATTGGCAATCCAAAGCATCGGATTATTTTGGCGAGGCCAAAGACAATAACCCATTTATCACTCTGAAAGGTGCCGTTGGTAATGAGTATGGGGATATTTATGGCCATGTAAAGTGGGAAGACCCGGATGATGGAGCCTACTACGGCACAGAGATTAATGTGATAGGTCAGATTAACTTAGGGGAGACAGATTGGAATCTCTATGGCCAAGTGTTTGACAAGAGTAAACCCAGTTGGGGCGAAACCAACACCATGTTGGGACTGAGCTGGGACAAAAGTTATGACGATACTTATCTACAAGTTGCCCTGGCAGGACATTTTGTCGATGCCACTTATAAGAGCTTTGACGCTAACTTTGAAGGTGGTTTCAACGGTGGGTATGTTTATTTTCTGGCAAGCCATAAGCTAAATCTATTTAAGCAAGACTTTAAGTTGACCTGGTGGCAAGAACACTTTTTTAATCGCGAAGATGATTATTTGATTTTATCTGGTGATGGAAAAGATTTTGGTTTTAATGGAGCTTTATCTGTTAATTGGTCTTTTAGCAAAAATCTGAGTTTTATCCTGAGTTATCGGTATGCGGAAAATAACTTAGGAAAACAAGGATATCACGACGCTATTTTTTATTCCCTGCAATATCAACTTTAATTGGAAGGTGACAAGATGAAAATGAAGAGACTGTGTTACTTAATGTTGGCGGCATCCAGTCTGACATTAACGGGTTTCTCAACCCAGGTGATTGCCGGCGGCGATCTGCCGGGTACCAGTTCCAGTGCCATACCTCAGGGGCAGTTGGGATTTGTCTATGTAGATCCTTACAAGTTCAGCCCTTTGGTGGCGGTGATCGATCTCGGTGGCAAGTCCATCAGTGACGTCAAGGTCACAGTAAAAGGCAAGGGAAAGAAAGGGATTGATATTCAGTACCCTGTGGGATTGACTCAGCTCAACACCCACAGTGGTATTCCGGTATTTGGCCTCTATCCCGATTATCTGAACCGGGTTGAGGTCAGCTACAAACTGGCCGGTAAGTCAGTGACCGAGGAATACAAGATCCGCACCAGCGCACTGCCTCACCTGCATATTGACGGCAATGCCCGCACCCAGTACGAGTATGAGCCGGTCAAAGTCGCCAAAGGCTTTGAAAATAGATTCTATCTGGTTGATGGGCAGGTGATACCACCCAATATCCGTGACCACTGGGACTGGATCCCGACCCAGAACATCATAGATACCAACGGCGATGTGCGTTGGCATCTGAACAGCGATGTTATCTATGACCGTCCGGGCGGCTCCATGTCCTTCAAGCAGACCCGTGATGGCAAGCTGATCTTTGGTCAGGGTTTGATGTTTGAACTGCATCAAGGGTTCCAGGTGCCTTACTACGCCAAGTATGACTTTATCGGCAAGCCTATCTTCAAGCGCGAACTTCCACGGGGCTTTAATGGCTTCTCCCATGAGATCACCGAAATGCCCAATGGTCACCTGCTGTTGAGGGTGGGTAAGCGTGATTATGTCATGCCGGATGGCCTCAAGGTCGACACAGTGCGCGACCATGTGATTGAAGTGGATCAGAACGGTGATGTCGTTAAGGTTTGGGACTTCAACAAGATACTCGACCCTATGCGTGACACTGTGCTTAAGTCATTGGATATGGGGGCAGTTTGCCTGAACGTGGATGTCTCCAAGGCCGGTGAAACCAAAACCACCGAAGAGCTGGCCAGCGAACCCTACGGCGATGTTGCCGGGGTCGGAACCGGCCGCAACTGGTTGCATATCAACTCCATAGGTTATGACCCGGCCGATGACAGCATCATTGTTAGCTCGCGCCACCAGTCTGCGGTGATCAAGGTTGGCCGTGATAATAAGGTCAAGTGGATCCTCGGTACTCCCGAAGGTTGGAAAGGAGAACTGGCCGCCAAGGTACTGAAACCCGTGGATGCCAAAGGTAGGGCACTCAAGTGTGACGCCAAGGGTTGCGAAGGCAGCTTTGACTGGACCTGGACTCAGCACACGGCTTGGCCGGTACCGGACAGGGGCACAGTCACAGTGTTTGACAACGGCGATGGCCGCGGTCTGGAACAACCTGCGCTGCCGACCATGAAGTATTCCCGCGGCGTCGAGTACAAGGTCGACATGGGCAAGATGACAGTGCAGCAGACCTGGGAGTACGGCAAAGAGCGGGGATACGAGTGGTATAGCCCAATCACTTCCATCACAGAGTGGCAAGCGGATCACAAGACCATGTTTATGGCCTCGGCTTCTGCCGGATTGCTGGAAGGGGATAAGGCTCCCGAGCATTGGATCACCGAAGTGGATCCCAAGACCAACGAGGTCAAGGTCGAAATCAAGGTGAAGACCCTGATGAAACACGAGCCTGGCTATCGCTCTACCGTGGTTCACCCCGAAAGTATGTTCAATCGTTGATTATTTTTGTGGCGGCAGCCGGGCTGCCGCCTGTTTGGAGTCCGTATCATGATGAAGAAAAGTCTGTTGGCACTGAGTGCCCTGTTGTTGTCCTGCTCTGTTTCTGCCGCCAAATATAATGAAGGCGAACACTATCAACTGTTGGGGGCCGCCAGCTTTGATGCTCCCAATCAAGTGGTGAAGGTGTATTCGGTCAACTGCCCCTTCTGCTACAAGTACGACAAGGCAGTGATCCCCGGCATGGTGAAAAATCTGCCCAAGGGGGTGACCTTCGATGATTATCACATCACCACCAAGCCGCCATTCGGCATGGAGAAAGCCTTGGTGCTGGCTTATGCCCAAACCCAATCCGAGCAGGCTTTCAAGACAGTCAAGATGGCACTGTACAAGAAGTATCATGACGACAAGGCCCGCTTTGCCTCCGCCGATGAAGTCATCGACTTTGGCCTCAAGGCCGCAGGCCTGGATCGCGCCGGTTTTGAAGCGGCCAAGAATAGCCCTGAGGTGCAACAACTCTTGAGCAAATGGGACAGAGGCGTGGAAGTCGCCAAGATCCAGGGGATCCCGGCACTGGTGGTCAATGGCAAGTACTTGATCAACACCAAGTCTATTCGCAGCATGCAGATGCTCGATGAATTGGTGGCCGAACTGGCCGCCAAGTAAGGAGTAACGGATGAATAAATTGAGTATGCTGTTTCGGGAGTTTACCCAGGCACCCGTTCCCACTCTGGCCCGCTGGCAACAGGGGCGAATACTCTGGAGCATAATGCTGGGCGCAGCGGTATTTTTGCTCGCTTCCGCTATGGGCTATTTTCAAGTGTTTCTGGAGATGGACCCCTGCGAGCTGTGTGTCTACATACGCTTCAGCCAATGCTGCATAGTACTGGCCGGTGCCATCATTTTGATCAATCCGAAGAACCATGTGCTCAAGGCCTTGGGTGTTGCCCTGGCCCTCTACGGCGTGATCCAGGGAATGGCCTGGTCGATTCAACTGATGAATATCCACGACGCCGCGCACCTGGTAGTGGATGAGTCGATGGACTTCTTTGCCGAGGCAGGTTCGGCGGCAGGTTCAGCCTGCTCCACCGAGCCGCACTTCCCTCTGGGCTTGCCGCTGGATAAGTGGCTGCCATTTGAGTTCGCTCCTACCGGCGGCTGCGGTGAAGATGACTGGTCACTGTTTGGCATGAATATGGCGCACTATTGCATCATAGCCTACTCAGTGTTTGCCATCGGCCTTGGCGGCGCAATAGTGGGTTGGCTGGCGAGCTTCAAGGCCAAGCCATAACTGACAGCTAATCGCACCTGGCAAGAACCACCCTCAGGGGTGGTTTCTTTTTGTTTGGACATCTGGACGTCTGTCTGTTAATTTGATTGCTCACTCATTCAGTCAGCATTATCTGTCATCAAGGAGCGCGAGATGAAACTGGAATCCCTGGCGTTGCACCATGGTTATGAATCGGAAACCACCACCAAGTCGGCGGCGGTGCCCATCTATCAGACGACGTCCTATACTTTCGACGATACTCAACACGGCGCCGATCTGTTTGACCTCAAGGTGCCCGGCAATATTTACAGTCGCATCATGAACCCCACCAACGCCGTGCTCGAAGCCAGAATGGCGGCCATTGAAGGCGGCATTGGCGCGCTGGCGCTGGCCTCGGGAATGGCGGCCATCACTTATGCGCTGCAGGCGCTGACGGAAGTGGGCGACAACATAGTCAGCAGCAGCCAGCTCTACGGCGGCACCTATAACCTGTTCGCTCACACTCTGCCGCGCCAGGGGGTAGAGGTGCGCATGGCCTCGTTCGATGACTTCGATACCCTGGAGTCGCTTATTGATGAGCGCACCAAGGCGGTGTTTTGTGAATCCATAGGCAACCCCGCTGGCAATATTGTCGATATCGCGCGTCTGGCAGAAATTGCCCACAAACATGGTGTGCCCTTGGTGGTGGATAACACAGTGGCGACCCCTGTGCTGTGCCGCCCCTTCGAACATGGCGCCGATATCGTCGTCCACTCGCTCACCAAGTATGTCGGTGGCCACGGTACTACAGTGGGCGGGGTGATCATCGATTCGGGCAAGTTTGACTGGGTCGCCAATAAACACAGATTTACTGTGCTCAATCAGCCGGACCCCTCTTACCATGGGGTGGTGTATACCGAAGCCTTCGGCGCGGCGGCTTATATCGGCCGTTGCCGGGTGGTGCCGCTGCGTAATACCGGCGCGGCTTTATCACCACACAGCGCCTTTTTACTGTTGCAGGGGCTGGAGACCTTGAGCCTGAGGATGGAGCGCCACTGCAGTAATGCCGAAGCGCTGGCAAGTTACCTGCAGTCCCACCCATTGGTGAACTGGGTCAATTATGGCGCCCTGGCAGACAGCCCTTATAAGGCCAATTGCGACAAAATCACCTCGGGTAAGGCGTCCGGCATTATTAGCTTTGGTATCAAGGGGGGCAAAGAGGCCGGTGGGCGCTTTATCGATGCGCTGCAGATGATCCTGCGTCTGGTGAATATAGGCGATGCCAAGTCACTGGCCTGTCATCCAGCCACCACGACCCACAGGCAGCTCAACGCCGAGGAGTTGGCTCGCGCCGGGGTGAGTGAAGATCTGCTCCGGATCTCTGTGGGAATTGAGCATATAGACGACATCATCAGCGATGTGGCCCAGGCGCTGGAAGCGTCCCAGGCTTGATGATGTCATCAAAAAGCCCCGCCAAGCGGGGCTAATACTTATCTGGCGTCCATCTCGGACTTCAATCCACGTATTTCAGCTTCTTTAGCGCTGATCTTGGCGGCTGTTTTAGCCTCTTCCTCGGCCAGTTCTCGTTGATATTTGGTGACCTTATCGATTTTGCCCTTGCGCTCGGCCTCGGCGATATCGGCGTTCAGTTTGGCGCGTTCTTCGGCCAGTTCTTCACCTAACTCGCGAATCTCATTCTGCTTGTCACGGATCTTGTTTGCCAATTCATCGCGTGAATCTTGCTGCTTTTGGATTTCACCGGCCTCAGTGCAGTGGGCACGGACTTCGGCCAGCGCCGTTTCCAGCCCCCGTACTCTGTGGCTGTTGTTATGCTCTTTGGCATCAAAGATCTGCTTTTCGATTGCGGCTTCTTTTTTGGCGCAATGACCACCGGCCAGGGCGGGGAGCGAAAACAGAGCCAGGGAAAATAGGGTTATTTGGGTCAGTTTCATAAATTACCAAGAATGGAGTAAAAGGTCGTTAGCAAAACTTCAGTCAGACTTATTCCCAAGGCGCCCGCAGGCGCCTTTGAGTTGGTTTATTGTGACAGCAGCCGGGCTCTGGATTTCTGGTAGAAGTAAGCCACCCCGAGCAGCAAGGCGCCAATCAGCATAAAGACGATGATCTTTTGCAGCAGATCGGCGGCGGCCATATCCAGCAGCAATACCTTGAGGCAACTGATGGCAAACAGACCTGCGGCCAGTTTGAGCATAATCTGGCAGCCGGGACGCAGGCTGAGGAACATCAGCCAGCAGCCGTGGGACACCATGAGCACTGTGCTTAGGGTGGCATCGAATCCGGTTGGCATCTGGTAGGCCAGTTGCAGATAGGCCAGCAGCAACAGGGCATGCCAGGCGATAAACACCATATTGGTCGGCAACTGCTGACGATAGCGTCTCATGGCCAATGGCCGTTTACGGATAAACAGCGCCAGCAAGGCCAGGTTGCAAGCTTGTGCCAGCGCCATCAGCCAAGGTTCAGAGGGCCGGGTCAGGGCATCGAGCTGCAACGACTGCAGGCTGTCGAGCCAGGTAATCCAGGGCAGCAGCAAGGCGATAAAGAAGCTGGCAAAGGCAAAGGGGTAACCCGGGCGCAGGGCCTTGAGCGGTTTGCGGCTGAGCAGGATAAAGAAGTAGCCGCTCAGCACCACACTGCTCAGTGCCAGAGTGTGGCTGAACAAGACCTCCAGGCTGTGACTCACCACTGCCAGCAGCAGGGCGCCATAGAAGGGTGACAACTGCCAGCCGAGTCGGCAGGGGCCTTGCCAGAGCCTTGGCAAGAATGGATAGCGCCACAGCAGCAGACCGGAATAGAGACTGCCCAGCAGCAGTGCGATAAGCCCGGGCCATTGTCCTGCCAGGCAGGCAACAGCAGTTTGGGCTATAGCCAGCACCAGCAGCACATCCGCTTCGCGTTTCAGTATCGGCTGCCTGAACTTGCGGGCCAATACTAAGCTGACAAAGCAGGATAACCACAAGGCCGGGGCTAGCCAATCTTCAAAGCGAAGGGCAATTTTGGGCAGCCACAGCAGTGGCAATAGCACCAGGCAGGCCAGGCGAGCGTACCAGGCCAAACGCTTAAGCTCGCCCTTGGGATGGAAGCGCCGGTATGCATACCAGGCCAGTAATAAGCAGAGGAACAACTCTACCCTGGCGATTTGCGCATACAGCGGCTGAGCGCGGAAACTCAGGCTATGCACATCCACAACGGCGAAGATGACCTGAGCCGCCAGCGGTAACAACAAGGCCCAGGCCAAGGCCTCGCTGACCCTGAGTTGTTGCCTGCGCGCGAGTAGCAGCAAGGTCAGACTCAATCCGGGAATTATCACCAGGAAGTAGTTTTCACTTATCAGCCAGGCGCTAACCAGGGCTAAAGACACCAGCAGCACGTTGGCAAGCTCGCGTCCCAGCTGCAGCAGTTGTTGCTCCCAGCGGCTGAGTTCGGGTTGTTTGTCCAGCAGTTGGTTAAAGCCAAACAAGCTAAGCGTGCTTAGCCCCCAAGCCAGCAGCGGCAGTGACAAGAGCACCGGCGCTTCATTGAGCATATCACCAAGGGCCAACAGGTTGATGACCAGTCCCAGAGCCAGCAGGGTGATGGCCTCGATTCGCAGCGAGGCTTGCTGCTCACGGCAACCTAGCCACATCAACAGCAAGGCTTCGAGCAGTAATACCAGCCCCAGCAGCTCACCACTGAGCAGGCTGAGCGCGGCAAAACCGAGACAGGCACCGGTCGCCAGCCACAATAGCGTCTGCAGCTGTTTGTCTTGTTTAAGCCAGAGCGACAGGCCGATAAGCACGGCGGCGTTGGCCAGCAGCAGCTCGCCGGCGTGGGGGCTGAACTGGCTCAGGCTATAGACCAAAAAGGCCAGCAAGGCCGCCGGCAGAGCCAGCAGTCTGTGGCTGAGGCCTTCCCGGCCAAACAGCCAAAGGCTGCCAAGTCCATAACCATAAAAGAGGCCATGCAGGGAGATGAGCGCCAGAACTCCCATTATCCCTTGCCCTTGCAGCGGCAGCTCGACAAAGAAACTCAGGCTCTCGATACAGGCTATGTGCAGTATGGCTGTCGTTTCCAGCAGCACAGGCCAACGTATCTTGTGACTCAAGAGTAAAGAGCAGCCGCCAATCAGCAGCAGGAAGGGCAGATACATCAAAGGCGCCTGACTGCCGGAAAGCAGCATCAGTGGTGCCAGGGAGCCACCCAGCAAGGCGACTATGCTGATGACTCTGGCTTCCAGTTTCAGCGCCAGACTGTAACCGGCCACAGTGATAAGCAACAGCAGCAGATAGCTGACGCCATCCGGTACCAGCTCGAAGTAGGGACCGACAAAATAGGCGCACAGATAGTTGATAATCAGCCCAAGGCCAACCAGACCCGAGCCGAAATCGGCCATCGCTCTTTGCCGTTTGCGGATAAAGGCCCCCAAGGCCAGAATGCCATTGGCGCAGACAAAGCCGGTCAAGGCCTTTCCGGTATCCGACAGCCAGTGGTTCATGGAATACTGCAGCAGATAACCAAAGCCCAGGGTCATGGCGATGATCCCGGCCAGGGTCATCATAAATACCGGCCCCTGACCTTTGGCGTGATAGTGCTGATAAAAATCTTTGGCTTGTGCGAAGAGTCCCAGCAGGGGGCTCAGCATAGCGGCAAAAAAAGCGGCCACAGCCTGATCAAACTTACGCCCCCAGTTGGGAGTCTGCTGCCCTCGACCCTCTTGTGTTTGGGGGGATACTTTTGGGGCGGCGGTTTGCGCTTTGGCTGCAATTGGTGTTGCGGCTATTTCAGCTGTTGTTGGTTTGGTGTGCTCGATAGGCTGAATATCGGCCCTGCGCTGCCAGGCGTCCTGGCGCTGAGCCTG
Organism: Shewanella sp. MSW; assembly: GCF_007636515.1. Classification (NCBI taxonomy): domain Bacteria; kingdom Pseudomonadati; phylum Pseudomonadota; class Gammaproteobacteria; order Alteromonadales; family Shewanellaceae; genus Shewanella; species Shewanella sp. MSW. Next base: position 123,800 of record NZ_LVDR01000008.1, on the reverse strand, counting down.
TGACTCGAAAGACAAGTCGGCAGCTTTTGGCTCGGCCTGAGGTTCATTTGGTTCAGGCATTGCAGACGGCTCGGCAACCTTGGCGACCAAAGGCTGAGCTTGCTCTTCGGCAAGCTGATTGACGGCCGCAAACAGCGCCTCGATTCTTTGTTCTATCGCGTCGAGGCGGATATCTGTCCTGATTTCCAGGTTCGTCTCTTTGAGTTTGAGATCTTCAAGCTCGCGCCTGAGATGTTGGAGTTCTTCCGTTAACTGCATGCTGCTTTCCTGATGCTAATCGCATTTGCGTAGGCTGCGGGCATTTTAAACGCGCGGCCCTGTCCTGACCAGCGTTCGGCTCAGATTTTGGAAAATTCCTTTATCTATTAATCACATTGCTTAGCGGAAGATGAGAGAAAGCTGAACAGCAGGCAGAGGCCTCTCGCGTCTTGCCGGTGGCATAGGTACAATGAGCGGCATGCAAACTCGCCCAACGTGGGGCGAGCGGACTCACTGCAGAAGGATGGCCTTAATGCACGTACATATTCTGGGGATCTGTGGCACTTTTATGGGGGGCTTGGCACTGCTGGCCCGCGCCATGGGACATAAGGTCACCGGCTCCGATGCCAATGTATACCCTCCCATGAGCACCCAGCTTGAGCAGCAGGGAATAGACCTTATTCAGGGGTTTGATCCTTCACAGCTGGATCCCGAGCCGGATCTCGTGGTGATAGGCAATGCCATGAGCCGCGGCAACCCCTGTGTGGAAGCCGTACTCAATCGCGGCCTGAAATACACCTCGGGCCCGCAGTTTCTGCATGACCATATATTGCCCGAACGTTGGGTATTGGCCGTTTCCGGTACCCATGGCAAAACCTCAACCGCCAGCATGTTGGCCTGGATCCTCGAAGCCTGCGGCTATCAAGCTGGCTTTTTGATTGGTGGAGTGCCGCAGAATTTCGGTATTTCGGCCAGGTTGGGCGAGTCGCCTTTCTTTGTGGTCGAGGCCGACGAATATGACAGCGCTTTCTTCGACAAGCGCTCCAAGTTTGTGCATTACCAGCCAAGAACCCTGGTGATCAACAACCTGGAGTTCGACCATGCCGACATCTTCGACGATCTCAAGGCGATACAGAAGCAGTTTCACCATCTGCTCAGAATCCTGCCTGGGGATGGCCGGGTGATCTGGCCGCAAGACAGCCAGGCGGTTGCCGGCGTGATAGCCAAGGGCTGCTGGAGTGAACAGGAAACCTTGAGCCATGAAGCGGGCCAGGGTGACTGGAGTGCCAGAATGCTGGCAGACGATGGTCACGAATTTGAGCTATTTTTCCGCGGTGAATCCCAGGGCATTTTGAGCTGGGGCCTGATTGGGCGTCACAACATAGACAACGCCACCATGGCGATAGCCGCGGCGCGTCATGTCGGGGTCTTGCCGGTAGATGCGCTCAAGGCACTGGCAGACTTTACCCCGCCCAAGCGTCGTCTCGAGTTACTGGGCAGCGTAGAAGGGGTCAGCGTTTATGACGACTTTGCCCATCACCCAACGGCAATCGCCACAACTCTTCAGGGAATGCGCGCCAAGGTAGGCCAGGGCAAAATCACTGTCGTGCTTGAGCCTCGCTCCAACACCATGAAGCAAGGGGTGCATAAAGACACACTGGCCAACTCCATGGCCCTGGCCGATGAAGCCGTGTTGTATCAGGCGGATAATATCGATTGGGATATTGCCGCGGCCATGCAGGCGGCACCGCTGCCGGTACAGGTTTTGCACGACATAGATGAGATAGTGGCCAAGGTCAGTGGTGAAGCCAAGCCCGGCGATACCGTGCTGATCATGAGCAATGGTGGCTTTGGCGGCTTGCATCAAAAGTTGCTCCAGGCCCTTAAAGCCAGAAGTGGCGAGGTCAAAGCGTGAAATATCAGCAGATTAAGAGTATCAGCCTCGCCTGGACCGGCGCCTCCGGGGCGCCCTATGGGCTGAGGCTGCTGGAGTGCTTACTCAAGGCCGAGTTTCGGGTTTTTCTGATGGTGTCCAGCGCCGCTCGGGTGGTGTTGGCAACGGAACATGGGCTCAAACTCAGCAGCGCACCGGACAAGGCCACAGAGCAGCTCAGAAAACTGTTTCCCGAAGGCGGTGAGCTGAGGGTGCTTGGCAAGGATGAGTGGTTCTCTCCACCGGCGTCTGGCTCAGCGGCGCCAAAGCAGATGGTGATCTGTCCCTGCTCAACCGGCACCCTGGCTGCGGTGGCCACAGGTATGAGCAACAGCCTGCTGGAGCGGGCCGCCGATGTAGTGCTCAAGGAGCGCGGTCAGCTGTTGTTGGTGCCCAGAGAGACACCTTTCAACGCCATTCATCTTGAACATATGTTGAAACTCAGCCAACTGGGCGCCATCATAATGCCGGCCGCACCCGGCTTTTATCACCATCCCAAATCCATTGAAGATCTGATAGACTTCATGGTCGCCCGGATCCTGGATCATCTGGGTGTCGAACATGCATTAACGGATCGCTGGGGTTATGACAAACCCAAAGACAGTGAGATCGACAATTGAGAGTGATATGAAACACACCACCGAAGTGATGATCTCGGCAGAAGAGATCAACCAGAAACTGGATGAATTAGCCGAGCGCATCAATGCGCATTATGCCAATGCCGACAAATTGCTGATGGTCGGCCTGCTCAAGGGCTCAGTGGTCTTTATGGCCGATCTCTGCCGTCGGATTAAGGGCCATGTAGAGATCGACTTTATGTCTGTTTCCAGCTATGGCAATGCCATGACCAGCACCAGAGACGTGAAGATACTCAAAGATGTTCAGTCGGAAATCGCCGATCGTGATGTGTTGATCGTCGAAGATCTGATTGACTCGGGCAACACGCTCAACAAGGTACGCGAAATGCTGCTGCTGCGTGAGCCAAAGAGCCTGACGCTCTGTACTCTGCTGGATAAGCCGGATCGCCGTGAAGTCGATGTACCGGTAGACTTTGTCGGTTTTACTATTCCTGATGAATTTGTGGTCGGTTACGGTATCGACTACGCCGAGCAGTATCGCAACCTGCCTTATATCGCCAAGGTGATCCCGCAGGAGTAAGCAAGCTGTGATGTCGGCTTTGTTTATATAGTAAGACAGACTCCCGCCACGGCGGGAGTCTTGCTTTTTGCGTCCCGGGCCGCTGCCGATACCCCAGGTATTGGAGGCTCTTTAGGAGAAACATCTATGACGACCAAAGCTCTGGCGTTGGAGCTGGACAATCTTAAGAAGACCTATAAGGGCGGTGTCGAAGCCGTCAAAGGGATCAGCCTGAAAGTGGCTCAGGGTGACTTTTTTGCCTTGCTCGGCCCAAACGGTGCCGGTAAGTCCACCACTATCGGTATCATAAGTTCGCTGGTGCACAAAAGTGGCGGCAGTGTGCGGGTCTTTGGCCATGATCTGGATAAAGAGCTGGAGCAGGCCAAATTGTGTATTGGCCTGGTGCCGCAGGAATTCAACTTCAACCAGTTTGAGACAGTACTGCAAATCGTGGTTAACCAGGCCGGTTATTACGGTGTGCCCAGAGCCGAGGCCCATAAGCGGGCCGAGAAATATCTCAGGCAACTGGATCTCTGGGACAAGCGCAACAGCCAATCCCGGCAGCTTTCCGGCGGCATGAAGCGGCGTTTGATGATAGCCAGGGCCTTGATGCACGAGCCCAAGCTTTTGATCCTCGATGAGCCTACCGCCGGGGTGGATATAGAACTGCGGCGCTCCATGTGGGAGTTTCTCAAAAAAATCAACGCTGAAGGCGTCACCATCATACTGACGACCCACTATCTGGAAGAAGCGGAAATGCTCTGCCGCAACATAGGCATTATCGATAAGGGCGTGCTGGTGGAATGCACCAGTATGAAGTCCCTGCTGTCGAAACTGGATATGGAAACCTTTGTGTTGGATATCAAGCAGCCGCTTGTTGAGGTACCCAAGCTTGGCGATATTAGCGTCAGGCTTACCGATCCAATGACCCTGGAAGTGGACTTGGTGAAGTCCCACAGCCTGAACGCCGTCTTCGGTTTACTGAGCGAGCAGGGGATTGAAGTGCTATCCATGCGTAACAAGGCCAATCGATTGGAGGAGTTGTTTGTGAAACTGGTTGAAAATGCCCAAGGAGGCCAGGCATGAGAGGTCTGTATCTGGTTGCCTTCAAGAGTATTTTAATCAAGGAAATTAACCGTTTTACCCGCATTTGGATACAGACGCTGGTACCGCCGGCGATCACCATGACACTGTATTTCCTGATCTTCGGTAATCTGGTGGGCAGTCGCATCGGTGAGATGGGCGGGGTGTCCTATATGGAGTTTATCGCCCCGGGCCTTATCATGATGTCGGTGATCACCAACTCCTACTCCAATGTGGCATCTTCCTTTTTCAGCGCCAAGTTCCAGCGTAACCTGGAAGAGCTGATAGTGGCGCCTGTGCCTCATTATGTGATGATAGCCGGCTATGTCGGCGGCGGTGTCGCCCGTGGACTGTTGGTGGGCCTGATAGTGACCCTGGTAGCCATGTTCTTTGTCGATCTCAGTGTGCAGCACTTGGGATTGGTGATAGTCACAGTGTTTCTGACCTCAGTGCTGTTTGCCCTTGGCGGCCTTATCAATGCCGTGTTTGCCAAGAGCTTCGACGACATCAGCATCATCCCCACCTTTGTGTTGACGCCGCTGACCTATCTTGGCGGGGTGTTTTACTCGCTGTCGCTGTTGCCTGACTTTTGGCGTGGCGTATCGGCGCTGAACCCTGTGGTGTATATGATCAATGTGTTCCGCTATGGTTTCCTGGGATTTGCCGATATGAGCGTGCCGCTGTCCATTGGCGTGATGCTGGGGTTCTGTGCGGGTCTGTGGTTGCTGGCCTATTATCTGATCTCTCGTGGGATAGGGCTGCGCAGCTGATTCAGGGCTGAGCCTCGGTTTTCTGCTGCAGCAATTGTCTGTATTGCTGCAACTTGGCTATCTTGTCATCATTGGCGCGTTTGAGCTCATCAAAGTGGGCGTTTATCTTGCCGCGCTGCTCAATAAACGCGGGATCTTCCCGCGCCATTTTCTGCCAATAGCGTTGCCGCTCCTGCTTTTGTAGCTCGCTGGTTCGCAGTATTTCCAGATAGCTGTTTTCCTGCTGCAGCCGATAGACTTCGGCTTCCAGTCGGCGCAACAGCTTGTCTTCGGGCAGGCTGTCGTTCTCCAAAAGGGATTGCAGCGGATCAACTCTTTCTCCCTCGGCCGTTTCCGTGGTCACGCCATACTGGTATTCAATTCTGTGCTGGGTGAAGGCTTGTGGGCAGGGCTGCTGGCTGAATACCACCTTGTCTTCTTTGATACATTTATAGACGGTACCTGCCTGAACTTGCCAAGCGAGCAGCAGTGCAACAAAGAGCCAAAGTCTGGACTGTCCGGACAACATTGGGGTGGGAATCCTTTCGTCACATATCTAAAACAAGTGTAACCAATATGACTCAAACCTTTATTGAAGACCAGTTTTTGACTAAGGAAATTATTGTGGCTGGGGGAAGTTATTGGGCAGAAAATGGAGGGGTAGCTATCCTACCCCTTAAAAAGAGATCAGCGTGACAATATCATATTGTCTATGAGGCGGGCCTTACCCAGATAAGCGGCGGCCAGGATCACCAGCGATTTGTCATCGCTGTTCACAGGCTTGAGGCTTGAAGCTTCACGCACTTCCAGATAGTCGGGCTCAAGCCCGGCGGCGCGCAGGAACTCCTTGGCATTGCTGATGGCCTGGTCGATATCCTGTCCCAGTACGATCGCCTCGGCCAGTTTATCCATGCTTGCCTTGAGCTTGGGCGCCAGCGCCTTTTCGGCCTCGGTGAGGTAACCATTGCGCGAACTCAGCGCCAGGCCGGAATCCTCGCGAACGGTTTCTACCCCTATGACTTCGATGGGCAACGACAGATCGGTCACCATGGTCTTGATCACCAGAAGTTGTTGGTAGTCCTTACGGCCAAACAGGGCGATATCCGGCTGCACTATATTGAACAGCTTACATACTATGGTCGCGACTCCGCGAAAATGCCCTGGACGGCTGGCACCGCAAAGCTCATCGGAGATCCCGGGGACTTCCACAAAGGTCTGGGCATCCAGCCCTTTGGGGTAGATAAGCTCGGGTGTTGGGGTAAACAGCAGCTCGCAGCCGGCTTCGGTCAGTTTCTGTTGATCGGCGCCCAGGGTGCGGGGATAAGCATCGAGATCCTCATTCTTGCCAAACTGCAATGGATTGACAAAAATCGAGGCCACCACGTGATCGGCGCGGCGCGCAGCTTCGAGGATTAAACTCACATGCCCCTGGTGCAAATTGCCCATGGTAGGGACAAAGGCGATGGTTTCCCCCTTTTGGCGCCATTCCCGTACCCGGGCACGGATCTCATCTATTTTGGCTGTGGTCAGCATAATCTGGCGAATCCCCGGCTCAGTTAAAGGTGTGCTCTTCTGCGGGGAATTGTCCCTGCTGAACTTCGTCGATATAGGCCTTCACGGCCTCACGGATTTCACCTGTCTGCTTGAGGTAGTTCTTGGAAAAGCGCGGGATATAGCCGCTGGAAATCCCGAGTACATCGTGCATCACCAGGATTTGGCCATCAGTATCCTTGCCGGCACCTATGCCGATCACCGGAATTTGCAGCGCTTCGGTTATCTGTTTTGCCAACGCTGCCGGGATACATTCGAGTACCAAAAGTTGGGCACCGGCACCTTCCAGCGCCTTGGCTTCATCGAGGATCCGCTGGGCGTTGTCGGCATCGCGGCCCTGCACCTTGAAACCACCGAACACATGCACTGATTGTGGTGTCAGTCCTATATGAGCGCAGACAGGAATGCCGCGCTCGGTCAACATGGAAACCGTTTCCAGCAACCATTGGCCCCCTTCAATCTTGATCATGTTGGCGCCGGCCTGCATCAGCTTGGTGGCATTGGTCATTGCCTGTTCGGGAGTGGCGTAGCTCATAAAGGGTAGATCGGCCATCAACAAACTGCGGCTGATGCCACGGCGAACACAGCGGGTGTGATAGGCCATCTCCTCGACACTGACAGGCAAGGTATCATCGTGCCCTTGCAGAACCATTCCCAATGAGTCTCCTACCAGCAGGACGTCTACACCTTCGCTGTCAAAAGCGGCGGCAAAACTGGCGTCATAAGCGGTCAGAGCGGTAAATTTTCTACCTTCCTGCTTGAATTTACGCAGGGTAGCTGTGGTGATTTTAGACATAATGCTCTTCTTATTAACCGAGTAAAGTGGTGTTATATGCCATGAAGCTTTGGACTGCAACGATCCGGCTCAGTTTCTCAGCCGGAGGGATGGAGCAATTGCAGCGATTGGCGCATGGCATCGGTGATCAGTGTGGCTATGCCGGTGCCGCAGGGCAACACCAGCGAAGGATTGAGTTCTTCCAGTGGAATGAGGACAAACTCACGGCTCTTGATGCCGTAGTGCGGCACAGTGAGCCTTGGGGTCTGTATCTGCTCATCGCCGTAGAGCAGCAGGTCCAGATCCAGGGTTCTGGGCCCCCAGCGCACCAGGCGTTGTCGACCTTGCTGCAACTCGATTGCCTGCAAGGCGTCAAGGAGTTCCAGCGGCGCCAGTTCGGTCTCGAAACAGGCCACCGCATTGACATAGTCTGGCTGGGGAACATCGCCCATGGGAACCGAGCGATAGTAGGATGAAACGCGAAAGCTGTTTTGCAGCGCCAGTTGTTGCAGCGCCAGGCAAGCACTATCAAGCTGGCGCTCGGGAGAGTCCAGGTTGGCGCCCAGCGCCACATAGACTCCGGTCATCTTACTCGGCCGCCTGTGGTTTTTCGCTTGGGCGACGTGGCTTGCGGCGCCGACGCTGATTGGCATTACGGTTGCGGCTGCCGCCGGTTTTGTTGCCGCTGCGTATCAGTTGTTGTCTCTTATCATCATCAGACTCGACAAACTGTTGCCACCAACTGGCTTGCTTGGCCAGATTACCGCCTTCGGCATTGGCTCTGAGCAGCAAGAGATCATAGGCGGCGCGGAACTTGGGATGCTCCATCAGTTTAAAGGCGCGGCCCCCTTGAGAGCGTTCAAAGCGCATCTGTAACTGCCAGATATCCCGTGCCGGAGTGCTGAAGCGGCGGGGAATGCTTACCGAGCGGCACTGCTGCTCAAGTACATCGCCCATGGCGGCAAAGAAGGCATCATAGGGGCTGAGACCGCTCTCCAAGGCGATATCCTGGGCGCGGTTTTGCAGCGGATACCAAAGGAGCGCGGCATAGAAGAAGGCCGGTGTCACAGGCTTGTCTTCACCGACGCGCACATCTGTGTTGTGCATCATTTCGCTCAGCAGTCTGCCGGCCGGGCCCTTGGGATCGTCCCGCAGCAGGCTTTCCACCAGAGGGAATATCGGTGCAAACAGCTGATATTCGCGCATCATCTGATAGTTGTTCAGTGCCTTACCGGCGAAGAACAGCTTGAGTACTTCTTCGTACATACGCGCCGCCGGAATATCTTTCAGCAGCGGAGCCAGGCTCTTGATCGGGGCCGCAGTGCGCTTGTCGATGGACATCCCAAGCTTTGTGGCAAAGCGCACGGCCCGCAGCATACGCACCGGGTCTTCCCGATAACGGGTCTCGGGATCGCCAATCAGTCGCAGGGTTCTGGCGTTAAGATCATGAATACCGCCGCCATAGCTGCGAATGGAGTAGTCGGCAATATTGTAATAGAGGGCGTTGACGGTAAAGTCGCGGCGCTCGGCGTCTTCATCTATGTCGCCATAAACATTGTCGCGCAGCAGTCGTCCGGCCGAATTGACCTTGGAAATCTTCTCTTCGCTGTTACCGTGGTGGCCGCGGAAGGTAGCCACTTCAATAACATCCCGGCCAAAGACGATATGGGCCAGGCGGAAACGACGGCCAACCAGGCGGCAGTTGCGAAACAGCTTCTTGATCTCTTCCGGAGTGGCATTGGTGACCACGTCAAAGTCTTTCGGATCCAGTCCAAGCAGCAGATCGCGTACGCCGCCACCAACCAGATAGGCGTTAAAGCCAGACTTATGCAGGCGGTACAAAACCTTGAGCGCATTCTCGCTAATCTGTCTGCGGGAAATGCTGTGGCCATCGCGCGGGATAACCTCCAGGCTCAAACCTGTGTCTGTGTTGTCTTCTTGTTGAGCCTTGGCTGTCTGACCATCGTCAAACAACTGCTTACAAAACTGACTGATACGGCGAAAAATGGGACACCTCGGAACGTTAACGCAAAATAAGGGTTAAAAACTGGCGGCTATGATATACCAAATAGCGGGCGATGAGTATATCAGCGGCCGATGAGGATCTCTGTCTGTTTGGGAATGCTGTCCGGATCAAACTGAGCCACCGCCTGAGCCAACATCTGAGTCACATCGGCTTGGGGCGTGACAGCGGCCTGGCCGAGAAACTCAAGTGCCGCCAACAGCGCCGGCTGTGGATGGCGTTTATCCACCGGCGTGGCATGGTTTTGCTTGGAGAGCTTGCGTCCAGCCTGGGTGCTGGCCAGCGGCAGATGAAAAAAACTCGGTTCCTGAAACCCGAATTGGCGAAATAGGCTTATCTGTCGGCAACTGGCCTCCAAGAGATCGGCGCCGCGGACGATTTCTGTGATGCCCTGAAAGGCGTCGTCCAGCACTACCGCCAGTTGATAGGCGTACAGGCCATCGCTGCGCTTGATAATAAAGTCTTCTGCGGCGAAGGCCGGGTCGACACAGACTTGACCCAGATGGTCATCAATAAACTGAGCAACCGCCAATTGGTTGTGAATGCGAATAGCACCTTGCTTGAGTTGCAACTCCCGGCAGCGGCCGTCGTAAACGCCACCTCTTTGCTGGATCTGTTTGCGGGTGCACTGGCAATAGTAGGCCTGATTGGATTTCAGCAAGGCATCTATATGTTGTTGATAGTCTTGCAGGCGTTGGCTCTGGTACAGCACTTCGCCATCCCAGTGTAAGCCAAAGGCTTCCAGAGTGTGCATTATGTCATCGGCTGCGCCGCTGACTTCTCTTGGGGGGTCGATATCTTCTATTCGCAGTAACCACAGCCCTTGTTTTGAGCGGGCGCGTAGATAACTGCCGAGGGCGGCAACAAGAGAGCCAAAATGCAAAGAGCCAGAAGGCGAGGGGGCGAAACGGCCTATGTAGGAAGTGTTGTTCATCAAGGGCAGAGTGACAAAAAAATCGCGGGGCCAGTGTAACACTTGGCCCCGCGCTGTGGCAGATTAGATTAACCTGCCATCTGTTTTTCTTTGATCTCTGCCAGCGTTTTGCAGTCGATACACAGATCGGCTGTCGGTCTGGCTTCCAGACGACGGATGCCGATTTCAACGCCGCAGGATTCACAGAAACCGAAGTCATCTTCTTCAATTTTCTGCAGTGTCTTTTCGATTTTCTTGATCAACTTACGTTCGCGGTCGCGGGCGCGCAGTTCGAGGCTGAACTCTTCTTCCTGGGCGGCACGGTCCACCGGGTCCGGGAAGTTTGCAGCTTCATCCTGCATATGGGTAAGAGTGCGATCCACCTCTTGACGCAACTGATTCCTCCATGCTTCAAGAATGGTTTTGAAGTGACTCAGTTGTTGTGAGTTCATGTACTCCTCACCGGGTTTTTCCTGGTAAGGGTCTACACCAGCGATAGCGAGTACACCAAGTTTTTTAGTGCCTTCAGGCATAACGCATCTCCTGTTTCCATTTGCGTCGTAGGGCGTTCTTATGAACGGCCGCTATCTATATCAGAATCTCTCTACCTAGGCAAATATTTCGATTTACTTATTGCTAATTATTTGAATATGTCTGCTAAACCCGATTAAATCAACTTTTTATCACTTTTTACAGCTGGTTCAGCGGATAAATTCGAGCCTTGATTCCACCCTGAAGCCTTCTGGGGCAAGGCTTGTGGCATAGGCAAGCACTTCTACCCCGGCATCTATGGCTTCGTTCAATAAATCAGCATATTTTGAATCTATATGGCGGGCCGCTGATACGGTTTTTATGCCGGTATGTTGCACTAAAAACACCAATACCCCTCGTTGGCCACTTTTTACCACGGACATCAGTTCCCGCAAGTGTTTCTGACCGCGGCTGGTGACGGCATCAGGAAAGTAACCGTGACCCTCTTCCAAGAGTGTGGTGTTCTTCACTTCGATATAGCAATCGGCCTTTACCCCTTCGCTGAGAAAAATATCGATACGGCTGTTTTCATCACCGTATTTCACTTCCCGCTTGAGGTTTTGGTATCCCAGTAGTTCCTTGATGACACCTGTTTGGATCCCTTCCTCTACCAGGGCATTGGCCCGGCCGGTGTTGACTCCAATCAGGTCGCCTCCAGGGGTTTGCATCAGTTCCCAGGTGTGGGCGTACTTACGCTTGGGATTGTCCGAACAGGAGAACCAAACCCGCTCGCCGGGGAACTGGCAGTTCTTCATTGAACCCGTATTGGGGCAGTGCAGAGTAATCTCAGTGCCATCATCCAGCCTGACATCGGCCAGAAAGCGTTTATACCTTTGGATCAAAATGCCGGATTGCAGTGGTGGGATAAACTCCATCCCCATCTCCCTGAAGTGACTGAAAACTCCAAAGCCTAGCAGGCTTTACAGTTGGCAACAATTCTCATTCGGCGCAGGGCTTCAAGTGCCAGGCAGGAATGCAGTACACTGGACGCAATTGTGGCGCCTTGCGTTCACTACATATAAAAGAAGAAGGAATCGAAATGAGTCAATCCATGAAGATAGCGCTGACCCATGAGGCCCCTGCGGCCCATTGGGGCAAGGCCGATGTAACCTACAATGCTGAGCAGGCTCAGATCCACCTGCAGGGAAACGATGCCCTGCGACAAATTCAGATGGCCGCCCGCAAACTGCGTAACCAGGGGATCAATCAGGTTTCTTTGGTGGGAGAGGGTTGGGACCTCAACTGTCAGTGGGCCTTTGCCCAGGGCTTTGTCACTGCCAAAGGCGGCCATGAGATCCAGTGGGCCGGTGATGAGGCGCTCAAGGGCGCGCTGACCAGCAGGGCTTACAGCGCATCGTTTGCCCGCAGTCTTATTAATGAAACCCCGGAAAATCTGCCACCACTGAAACTGGCGCAGCAGGCGGCCAATTGGCTGGCAGAGCTCGGCGGTGACAAGGTCAGCTACCGGATAGTTGAAGGGGAAGCCTTGTTGCAGGAGCAATGGATAGGCATTCATGCAGTTGGCCGCGGCAGCGAAAGGCCACCAGCGTTGCTGGAACTGGATTTTAACCCTTTGGGTGAAGATGCTCCCGTGTCCGTCGCGCTGGTAGGTAAAGGGATCACCTTTGACTCAGGCGGTTACAGCATCAAGGCTTCCGAAGGCATGCTGGGCATGAAGGCGGATATGGGCGGCGCGGCAACGGTTACTGCGGCGCTGGGACTGGCGATTCAGAACGGTCTCGACAAGCGGGTTAAACTCTACCTCTGCTGCGCCGAGAACCTGATCAGTGGTCGTGCCTATAAGCTGGGAGACATACTGACCTACAAGAACGGCACCACGGTTGAAGTGGTCAATACCGACGCCGAGGGACGCCTGGTGCTGGCCGATGGTCTGCAGGCCGCCTGCGCCAGCGGTGCGACTCGGGTTATCGATGCCGCCACTCTGACCGGCGCCGCCGTGATGGCCGTTGGCCGCAACTATAACGCCATCTTCTCCCCCAGTCAGCCACTGCTGGCGTTGACGCAGCAAAAGGCGGCTCTAGTGGCCGAAAATGTTTGGCCTTTGCCGCTGGAGCCTTGGCATAAAGAGATGTGTCCTTCTGCCTATGCCGATACCGCCAACAGCCGCCCGGTAAAAGGTGGCGGCGCCGGTGGCGCTTCCAATGCCGCTGGTTTCCTGTGGCGTTTTGTCAATGAAGGTGTCGATTGGCTGCATATCGATCTGGCCGCCGCATTTGAAGACAATGCTTCGGCCCTTTGGGCTGCAGGCGCCACGACTCATGGTATGTTGACCATAGCCGAACTGCTGGCGGACTGAGTCATAGGGAATTAACGCCCAAACCAAGCCGCCCACAGGGCGGCTTTTTAATGCCTGTGTATCGCTATTTTTCAACGAAGGGAAGTGCAGGATGAAGTTACGCAAGGCAAGAAAGGAAGACGCACAAGCTGCCTGGGATATCCGTAATCTGGCGATTCAGGCCGGTTGCCAGGAGGTTTACACAAAGGCAGAGCTCAGAATTTGGACCCAAGGCGAGATGCCCTCTGTCTTTATCACCATGGTGGAGAGAGACTTTTATCTCATCGAACATCAGGGAAAAATACTGGCGACCGGCATGCTGGATAACGACCGAATTGAAGCCCTGTTCGTGCATCCACAAGCCATGGGCCAAGGGCTTGGGCGCGACTTACTCGCTCATCTCGAGTCTTTGGCGCGTGAAAGAGGCGTGACCGTGCTGACGCTGGAGTCTACCCTCAATGCCGCCGACTTCTATCGCAGTTGTGGCTTTTGCGGTGAGGGGATAAGCCAATACCACTCCCCAAGAGGTATAGTGCTCGACTGCGTGGTGATGCACAAGGCGCTTAAGTGATTCAGTCGCTTAACGGCCAACTGGCCAATATCCGGTACTCGACGCCGGTTGGAGTACTCAAAGACTCGTAGAGTTGCAGCTCGCTTGGCGTTAAATCGATAATCGGAATATGTTCGAGTTTCGGTAGGTTGCCGGCCCTTCGCATCAAGGTGATATGGGGGCGGTAATCATATTCGCTGCTATGCAGCCCAAGGTTTGTCGCCAGTTGTTGCGCCGCCCCGGCAAGCGCCATCAGTGCCGGATCCTCGGCTGTGCCGGCCAGGCAGAGTATTTTCGGCCCGGGCCAGAAACAGAGATGCTCGAGCCGCACCCGAAAGCGTTTCAAGGGCAAGCCGGGAATGGCAGCGAGTAAATCCCCATGCTGTTCTGCCGTCACCTGGCCGAGAAACGCCAGGGTAAGGTGCAGATTGGCCTCAGTCATTTTCTTGAGACCGGGGGCTGACGGTTCATCAGCTTGTTCACAAGCTTGCTGCAACGTCAGCAAGCTCGCTCTTTCTGCCGTGGTTGGCGCGAATCCCAGAAATAGCCTTTTAGGCGTAATTGAGCTCATTTTTCGTTCCCGGTTAAGACCTTGGCCTATACTGTGACTTGTACCATTGTACACAGGAGTCGATTCACTCGGTGAGAATGAAAAGCAATGGTATCGGATGGATTCTTCGGATCAAAAACAGTCGTAAGGAAATGACCCCATTATGCCCGCGAGTCTTGCCAATCAATTACAACATGCTCTGGTGGATGTCTTCAGCGATTCTCCACTGATCACCCTGGAGCAGAATGTTGATCGCGCCCTGGAGATCATCACCCGACAATTGGATTGTGACGGGGTGTTTGTGCTGGCGGCCGGTAAGACACCGGGGCGACTCAAGACCCGCAATCTCTACCTCAAACCCCAATTCAAGACTCAGCAAGCTTCCCGGGAATGGGGGCTGGGGAACATGCCTTTTTTTCGCAATCTGTTACGCCACCCCAAACTCCTGACCTTGGACAGTATTGAAGAGCTTCCCAAGGAAGCTCAGGAAGAGAAACGCTTCTTACGCCAGTGGCAGGTACGCAGCCTGTTGGTGCTGCCGCCACTGCATCTGGGAGATACCCATATCGCCGTTGGCGCCCTGCAATGCGGCGGCGAAAAGCGCTGGCAGGAAGATTTTATCAATGAACTCAGCCATGCGGCCGCTATGATAGGCTCGGCAATGGAGCTGACCCGCATCGCCTTGGCGCTGCTGGCCAGTGAGCGCAAGTATCAGGAGTTGTTTCAGCAGTTACCCCTGGCTTGTGGTCAGTTGGATAGCAGCAACCAACTGACCATGATGAACCGGATAGCCAAGCAGACGCTGGTGGCCGGTGACAGCAAGGATCTGCTGGCGTTGGTGCGTGAGGATGACAAGGGGATTTTGCTCGATACCCTGGCCGTGGTACGCGATGGGGTATTGAATCAGGCTTGGTGTGAGGTTGGTTTTCTGCATGGACAGGAGCTCTGCTGGCAAAAACTCAGTTTCAGCCGCAGTAAGGCTGATAAGCGTACTTTGGTGCTGATGGCCGAGGATGTCAGTGAACGCCACAGATTGGCCAGCGAGCTGTCATTTCACGCCAATTATGATGCGCTGACCGGCCTGCCCAACCGGGTGCATTTTGAAGCCCTGCTGGCCAAAGTGCTCGGCGAGGAACAGGCGCCGCCTGTGTGTATTGCCTTTGTGGATCTGGATCAGTTTCGGGTGATCAACAATGTCAGCGGTCATATCGCGGGTGACAGGCTCTTGTGTCAGGTGGCGCAGCGGCTCAAGCAACTGGTGCGCAAGGGGGATGTGGTGGCCAGGCTCGGCGGCGATGAGTTCGGGATCCTGATGCATTTTTGCAACCCAGAGTCGGCCAAACATATTGCCGAGCGTATCTGTCAGCAGCTGTTCAATCACGAATTCAACTGGGAAAACCGCAAACACGGGGTCTCGGCCAGCATAGGCATAGCCCAGTTGGATCCGGCAGCCCAGGACATCTATACCGTCATGGGCCAGGCCGACGCCGCCTGCCGACTGGCCAAGGAGCAGGGGCGCAACGGCTGGTTACTCTACGACAGCAGCGATCCCCGCCTCAAGCGGCTCTACAGCGAAATGACCGCCTCGGTCGATGTCCTGGGAGCCTTGGCCAACGACAAATTTGAGCTTTACTTCCAGGAGATCCGCCCGCTGGAAGCTACAGATAGCGGCATGCATCTGGAGATCTTGCTGCGTATGTATCAGGAGAAGGGGGAGATGCTGTCTCCGGCGATATTTCTGCCGGCGGCCGAGCGTTATAACTTGGCGTCCAGAGTGGATCGCTGGGTGATAGATCATCTGCTGCTCTGGGGCAATAGGCATCTTGAGTTGTGGCAATCCCTGTCTTTGGTGTCGCTGAACCTTTCGGCATCCTCGCTCGAGGATGACGAGTTTATGGACTGGCTTGAGATGCGCCTGCTGGCCGAACCCGAATTGGTCGATAAGCTGTGTATCGAAATCACTGAAACTTCGGTTCTCAGCCAGCTAGAGCAGGCCCACAGGTTGATTGAGCTGCTTAAACCCCTGGGTTGTAAGCTGGCGATGGATGACTTTGGCGCCGGCTTTTCCTCTTTTGCCTACCTTAAACAGTTGGCGGTGGATTATGTGAAGATTGACGGCCAGTTTGTGCTCAATCTCTGTGAAGACAAAGCGGATCAGGCGATTATTGCCGCCATGTGTCAGTTGGGGAAGCAGATGGCGTTTCAAACTATTGCCGAGTTTGTGGAAACCGAGGCCATAGTGGCGAAACTGCGGGAGCTAGGAGTGGATTATGCTCAAGGTTACGCCATAGGTAAACCCAGGCCCTTATTGGCGCTGAGCGAGCCAATTCGTTAGGTTAGCCACAGCGGCGGAAACTGGTTACACTGAGCGCCTGTTTTTGTAAGCCATGCCCTGAATCTTGAACGACTTACCCATTCAATCCCTGTTGCCTCAACTGCGCCAAACCTTGGCCAGTTGCCGGCAAGTTATCCTCGAAGCACCTACCGGAGCCGGTAAATCCACCGCGCTGCCCTTGGCACTGCTCGACTGGCCGGAAATCGACGGCAAGATCCTTATGCTGGAGCCAAGACGGGTGGCGGCCCGGGCCATCGCCGGCTTTTTAGCGCGCCAAAGAGGGCAGGCGCTGGGGCAAGAGGTGGGATTCAGGGTTCGTGGTGAGAGTCAGGTCAGCGGCAACACCCGACTCGAGATCATCACCGAGGGGGTGCTGACCCGCATGATCCAGCAGGACCCTGAGCTCAAGGGCGTTGCCATGATCATTTTCGATGAGATCCATGAGCGCCATCTGAGCACAGATCTTGGTCTGGCGTTGGCACTGGAAGTGCAGGCCTCATTGCGGGACGATTTACACTTGCTGGCCATGTCGGCAACGCTCGAAGGTTTGCCGTTACACACCTTGATGCCGGATGCCAAGCTACTTGCCAGTGAGGGTCGCAGCTACCCTGTGACTATCGCCTACAGCGCTGTTTCGGCGCAGAGGCGCAGCGGTTCGGGTTCCGGCTCTGGCATGGCGCCTTGGCTTGAACATATGGGGCGGCAGTTGCTGGCGCTGCTGGACCCTCAGCAGGCCAGTGCTTTGGGGGTTAGCGAAGCGCAGCAACAGGGCTCGATACTCGCCTTCCTGCCGGGACAGGGGGAAATTCAGCGCCTCAAGCACTATCTGCAATCCCGAGTGGCGGCCAATGTGCGCATTTGTCCTCTCTACGGCTCACTGAGTGCCAAAGAGCAGGATGCGGCGATTGCCCCGGCCAATGCCGGTGAGCGTAAGCTGGTATTGTCCACCAACCTGGCGGAATCCAGTCTGACCATAGAGGGGATTACTCTGGTGGTGGACAGTGGTTACAAGCGCCAGGCCAGTTTCAACCCCCGCAGCGGCGTGACCCGTTTGGGACTCAAGCGTATCAGCCAGGCATCGGCCACTCAAAGAGCCGGGCGGGCTGGGCGCACCAGTGCGGGTTTCTGCTTAAGGCTTTGGGGCCAGGAGGAGCACGGCCGCTTGCCGCAGGCGGATGAGCCGGAAATCTTGCATGCCGACTTGCTCTCCATGGCCTTGGATGCCGCTTGCTGGGGCGTGCGTAGCCTCAGTGACTTGCCTTTACTGACGCCACCGGCCAGAGCCAATGAGGCGGTGGCCTGGCAGCTGTTGCAGTCGCTGCAATTGGTAGACAGGCAACGTAAGCTTAGCGCCCATGGCCGCGCGGCCTATGCACTGGGGGCGCAGCCACGGCTGGCGCATATGCTGCTCCGGGCGCAGAGTTTGGGGCAGGGGCGCGGCGAACCTGAGCTCGCCGGTCTGGCTTGTCTGCTGGCTGCCTTATTGGAGGCCAGAAGCCTTGCGGGCAACGGCGCCGATATCATGGATAAACTTTCTCAGGCCACTCAAGGCCTTGAGGCCAGACAAGTCGGCAACTGGCTCAGACGCTTAGGGCTTAATGGCAAGGCGGCAGACTTTCTGAAATTGGCGAATCGTGCCGATTGCGCCCTGTTGTTGGCGCTGGCATTTCCTGACAGGATAGCCAAGGCAAGAGGCGTCGAGGGCTATCAGTTGGCCAATGGCAGCGGCGTGGTGCTCGATGCCGGTGACAGCCTCAGCGGCTGCGAGTTTCTGGTGGTGGCTGATTACCAGGAGACCGAGGGCCGCAGCGCCGGCCGCATCTATCTGGCGGCCGAATTACCGGCGGGGTTGCTGGAAAATGAGCTGGCTTTTCTCTGCACTTGGCAACAGCAGGCGGGCTGGGATGAGTCCAAGGGACGTTTCTTTGCCGAGCGCCAACTGCGTCTTGGGGAGATAGTGCTCAAGCGGGAAGCCGAGAAAGAGGTGGATCCCAAGCTGAGGGCTCAGGCGATTATGACGTTGCTGCGCAGTAAAGGCTTGGCGCTGCTCAATATGGATGAGGATGTCAGGCAGCTCCAGTTCAGGCTGGCACTGGCAAGATCCAAAGATCCGAGCCTATTCCCGGACAGCAGCGATCCGGCGCTGCTGGATTCTCTCGAGGAGTGGTTGGAGCCGTTTTTGAGCGATATCAAGCAGCTAAAGGGGTTAATGGCATTGGATATCAAGCAGTTGCTGCTCAATCGCCTCGAGTGGCAGGCGCAGCAGATGCTGAATGAATGGCTGCCGAGCCATTGGAAAATGGCCACGGGCACCCGGGCGCCGATCCGCTATGATGCCGGCGGGCGGGCGCTGCTGAGCGTGCGTCTGCAGGAAGCGCTGGGCATGGCCGAAAGCCCGCGGCTACTGCAAGGGGAGCTGACCGTAACCATGGAACTCTTGTCTCCGGCGCAGCGCCCTTTGGCACTGACGGCCGATCTGGCCAGCTTTTGGCAAGGGCCCTATGTCGAAGTGAAAAAAGAGATGCGTGGGCGCTACCCTAAACACCTGTGGCCCGACGACCCGGCTAATACTTTGCCGACCAAATTCACCAAGAAAAAGACCTTGAATATCCAGCAGTAAATTTTGGGATAAGCATGACCACCAAGAAAAGTACCACGAAAAAAAGTACCAGAAAAACCAGCAGCAAGAGCAAGCCGGCGCGGCAAAGCTCCGGGGTGTGGCGCAGGTTATGGTCGATAACCTGGAAGCTGGCCCTTATTCTGGTAGCGGCGTTGACCATCTATTGTATCTACCTGGATCAGATCATCGCCCGTAAGTTTGAAGGGCAGAAGTGGCACCTGCCGGCGCAGGTGTTCAGTCGCTCAATGGCACTCTATCCCGGGGCGGCGGTGAGCCACGCCCAGCTGATGGCCGAACTTAAGCTGCTGGGCTATCGCAAGGTGGCCAATCCGCGCCAGGTGGGGGAGTTTTCTGCCTCCAGTACCCGAATCGAGCTGTGGCGTCGCCCCTTCCTGCATCCTGAGGGTAGCCAGGCAGAGCAGCGGGTGATGATAAGTTTCGACTCCAACGGCGTCACTTCGGTGGCGCGCATGAGCGACAAACGTCAACTGGCGGTGTTTCATCTCGAACCTGTGCTGCTGGACAGGATCATCGCCGGTGATGGTGAGGACAGGCTATTTGTACCAACCGAACAGATCCCCGAACACATAGTCGAAGCGCTTATTTTGGTGGAAGACCGCAGCTTCTATGAGCACCACGGGGTGAATCCCTTTGCCATCGTCCGTGCCCTGCTGGTCAATATCAGCGCCGGTCGCACGGTACAGGGCGGCTCGACCCTGACCCAGCAGCTGGCGAAGAACTTCTTCCTCTCCAGCGAGCGCTCCTTAATCCGTAAGTCCAGGGAGGCCTTGATGGCGCTGATTATCGATTTTCGTTACAGCAAGGATGAAATTCTCGAGGCCTATCTCAATGAGGTCTACATGGGGCAGGACAAATCCAGAGCCGTGCATGGCATGGGGCTGGCATCGCAATTCTATTTTGGCCGCCCGGTCGGAGAGCTGACCCTGGCACAGCAAGCCTTCCTGGTCGCCGCTATCAAGGGGCCATCCTACTACAACCCTTGGCGCTATCCTGACAGGGCTCAGGAGCGGCGCGATCTGGTGCTCAGGTTGTTGATGGAAGGCAGCAAAATTTCTGTCGACCAATACAAGGCGGCAGCGGAGTCGCCGCTGGGATTAAGGCGCTCGGATAAGCCGGTGCACCAGAAACTGCCGGCCTTCTTTGCCGTGGTTAAACAGGAACTCAAGGACCGCTATGGTGCGGCGCTGCTGAAGCAGTCCGGCGTCAAGGTCTATACCACTTTGGATCCCATGGCGCAGGAAGCTGCCGAAAACGCCGTTGAGCGAACCCTGAAGGAGCTTGGCAAGAAAGATAAAGAGGTGCAGGTGGGCATGGTGGTGACCGACAAGTACAGCGCCGGGATTGCCGCCATGGTGGGCGATAAGGTGCCGGGCTACGAGGGTTTCAACCGGGCGGTGGAAATTCGCCGTCCCATAGGTTCACTGGTTAAGCCGTTTGTTTATGCCACGGCGCTGGCACAGGGCAGTAAGTTCAATCTCGCCAGCCCCCTCAAAGATGAGGCCATTACCCTCAAGAATGAGCAGGGCAAGACCTGGTCGCCCCAGAATGTGGATCGCAAGTTCCGCGGCCAGGTGCCGCTGTTGACGGCGTTCAAGAAATCGATGAACGTGCCGACCGTGAATCTGGGCATGATGGTTGGCGTCGATGCCGTAGCCGCGACGCTAAAAGAGGCCGGTTGGAATGAAGCTGTATCGGCTTATCCTTCCATGTTGCTCGGCGCCGTGAACGGTTCCCCCTTGATGGTGGCGCAGGTATATCAGACCCTGGCGGACGGAGGTCGTTATCGTAAGCTCAATGCGGTGACTGCCGTGCTGGACAGCGACAACCAGCCCCTGCCTGTGGCCAGTATGCCACGCCATGAGGCGATAACGCCTGCGGCCAACTATCTGGTGCAGTACGCCATGACCAAGGTGGTGGAGTCCGGCACGGCTTCGCGTCTTGGGGCGGCCTTCCCCGGAGTGATGCTGGCGGGCAAGACGGGCACCAGCAACGACCGCCGCGATTCCTGGTTTGCCGGATTTGACGAGCGTAACGTTGCCGCCGTTTGGGTTGGCCGTGATGACAACGGCAAGACCCAGTTCTATGGCAGCAGTGGTGCCATGACTGTTTATCAACGTTTCCTCGCCGAGCGGCCGCCGCTGGGGCTGAGATTGCCGCCGGTCAACGGTGTGGTGCAGGGCTATTTCGACCGGGATACAGGTGCGGCGAAACAAGCTGATTGCCGTAATGTGGTGGCGGTTCCTGCGCTGGCCGATAGTTATCATCCGGCGCCCAACTGTGGTGAACCTCTGCCTTGGTGGAAACGGATCCTCGGTGGTTAACGGCTAAAACTAAGCAGGGCGGCTATACCAGCGGCCCTGCTTATTGAGCAGGCCAAGCTGGGGCACTGAGTGTGCGTGAGCTTTAATCGGGGTTTTTCCACACCAACTTTTGGAGGGGGAAATGGACCAACAAGCGGTTGTTCTATTCCAGAGTGGCTGTGAATCGTACCGTTTTGTTCACAGTAATGGCATAGTGATACCACATTGCCAGATTACGTTTAATGCGATTCTCAAAGCAGTGCTTGTCCTTGTGAATTTCCCCCTCAGGGAAGGTCACCAAGTGCAAGGTAAAGTTATTGCAGCGGAGGGAGAGCCGAAGGCTCGCACTAGAGTAACTAAGACAACTTCTGACTGGTTCCTCCAGGTGAAATTCTAAGTACAAAAAAGCCCCTGTAATTAATTCTACTGGGGCTTTTTTGCAATCCTTTTAGTTAAGGATTTAGAACAGGATACCCTTGGCAACTATCTTGTATACACGGAGTTTCATTTGAGATACTCCATGACCCAGAATAATTATTATACATAAAAGTTTGTTCAGACTCTCTTGAGGTAAAACGAACAACGAAAGGAGTGTATTGGGAAATACCTGATTGCATTGCCATCTCGGTGATTCCTACGTACATCATGAGTGAGTCATAGCCTCCCCAACTTTGTAGTAGACGTCCCTCGACTTCTATCCGCTCAATTTCATCATCTTCACCTGATGTGGTTTGAAACACCTTATCCAGAGCAATGTTATGCAACTTTGCATTCAGCCTAGAGTAGGTTGCATATTGAGTGATAAGTCTATCCATTGAAGACTCTGGAATACCAAGACTTTGAGCCATGTTTAGCCTACGTGCTTTTATCAAAGCAAAGAGTTCACTCTTTTGCTCAACAGAAAGTGTAGAATAAGTAGTTCCAGCCCCCAAAGAGTTGATGTAAGTAGTCGTTTTTAAAAGAGGTTCTCCTAGGGTTTTCTTCCCGGACATCAGCTGATTTAATTCAGCTGAAAAGTGCAAGTAAGCCTCTGGACTTTGAAAACCAAAGTACTGAGCGTGAGCTTCTACTTTTTTTTGCACATCGCTTTCTGGTTTCGCAATCGCGTTTTGAGAGCAACACCCCAATAACAGAATTGCAAGTAAGATCCGTATACTCATTTCACATCTCCTTTGCATTTTTTAATCTGAGTATATCTAACAGACCTAATTTGCAGGGTCAATGATTTGATTGTCCATAAATTGAACAGTGAACGGGCGGAGATTCGGTGGGCTAAAGACCACTAAAGCCGGTCTTAGTGGCAGGTATGCACTTCTTATCTCATGGCGCAAGAAGCCGCCGAAAACGCCGTTGAGCGAACCCAGACGGAGCTTGGCAAGAAAGATAAAGAGGTGCAGGTGGGCATGGTAGTTGTTTCGGCATAGTGATGCCGCATTGCCAGATTGCTTTTAATACCATTCTCCAAAGCTGAGTTTATCTTTGTGAATCTCCCCTCTGTGCCACGAGGACTTATTCGCACCTTCCCTAAAGACAGCTTGGGGGCAGGAGATAGCGGCCTGAGGGCTCAAACCTGTAAAGAGCAGGCAAAAGAAGAGGGAGCCATCAGGCTCCCTCTATTACTCATGCTGTTACTGCGATAGGCTACTTAGAGTGATTTCAAAATCGCTTCTACGCTGGCCTTGGCATCGCCGAACAACATTTGGGTGTTGTCTTTGAAGAACAGTGGGTTCTGCACCCCGGCATAACCTGTGTTCATCGAGCGTTTGAAGCCGATGACGTTGCGGGCCTTCCACACTTCCAGTACCGGCATGCCGGCGATTGGGCTGGAAGGATCTTCAGTGGCCGCCGGGTTAACCGTATCGTTGGCACCTATCACCAGTACTGTATCTGTGTCTTCGAAATCATCATTGATCTCGTCCATCTCCAGCACTATGTCATAAGGCACTTTGGCCTCGGCCAACAGCACGTTCATATGGCCCGGCAGACGCCCGGCAACCGGGTGGATACCGAAGCGCACTTTCACTCCCAGATTACGCAGTTTCTGGGTGATCTCGGCCACGGGATACTGTGCCTGGGCCACCGCCATGCCGTATCCGGGGGTGATGATCACTGAGCTGGAGTTTTTCAGCAGCTCGGCTACCTCTTCGGCCGTGGTTTCACGGTATTCGCCCATCTCTTCATCACCGCTGGAAACGGCGCCATCGGTACCGAAACCGCCGGCAATTACAGAGATAAAGGAACGGTTCATCGCCTTACACATGATGTAAGACAGGATGGCACCGGAAGAACCTACCAGGGCACCTGTGACGATCAGCAGGTCGTTGGACAACATAAAGCCCGCCGCTGCGGCCGCCCAGCCAGAGTAGGAGTTGAGCATGGATACCACAACCGGCATGTCGGCGCCGCCTATGCTGGCTACCAGGTGCCAGCCAAAGGCAAAGGCTATCAGTGTCATGATCAGCAGAGGCCAGATGCTGCCACCTACGTTGACGAAGTAAATCATCAGCAGCAGGGATACCACTACCGCCAGCAGGTTGAGCTTGTGGCGATGAGGCAACATCATCGGCTTGGAGGAGATAATGCCTCTGAGTTTGCCGAATGCCACCACAGAGCCGGTGAAGGTCACGGCACCGATGAAGATCCCCAAGAAGACTTCCACCAGGTGGATGTTGAGCATGGCGCCAGTCATGGGCTCATGCGCTGCCGAGGCGGCGGCTTGCTCTATGGCTGCCCTGGCGGCTTCCAGAGTGGCATTGAGGTCATTACCGACAGTGACTATCACTTCGTTCATCGCCTGTGGGTGCAGGCCGAGGAAAGAGTTGAAACCTACCAATACGGCGGCCATACCCACAAAGCTGTGGAGAATGGCGACCAGCTCAGGCATCTCTGTCATCTCAACCTTGAGCGCCAGACGAATACCTATGGCACCGCCTATCACCATGGCGAGAATGATCCAGTGAACCCCATTGGTTTCGGGATTCAGTATGGTAGCGATCAAAGCGATCGACATCCCTATAACCCCAAACAGGTTTCCATTTTTTGCAGACTCCTGCTTCGATAAGCCGGCGAGGCTTAAGATGAAGAACAGGGCCGCTATGATATAGGCTGCTGTTACCAGTCCTTGAGACACGATATACCCCCTTAATCCTTACGGAACATCTTCAGCATGCGCTGGGTGACGGTAAAGCCACCAAAGATGTTGATACTGGCAATCAGCACGGCGATAAATGCCAGTGCGGTCATCAGGGCCGAGCCCTGGCCAACCTGCAGCAGTGCACCTACCACAATAATGCCGGAAATAGCGTTGGTGACTGACATCAATGGCGTATGCAGCGCATGAGTCACGTTCCAAACCACGTAGTAACCCACCACACAGGCGAGCACGAATACAGTAAAGTGCGACAGGAACTCAGCCGGAGCCACCGAGGCCACGGCGCCGAACGCGGCCACACCCAGAGCGCCCAAAATATACTTGAGCTTGGATGGCGCTTTCTCTTCAGCCTTTTTCGGCTCGACTTTGGCAGCCGGTTTTTTGGGCGCTGCGGTCACTGAGATCTGTGGCGGCGGGAAGGTGACTTCACCTGCCTTGACGACCGTCATGTTGCGCATCACCACGTCTTCGAAGTCTATGCTGGCGTTGCCGTCTTTCTCCTTGCACATCAGCTTCATCAGGTTCACCAGGTTGGTGCCGTAAAGCTGGGATGACTGTGCCGGCAAACGTCCTGGCAGATCTGTGTAACCTATGACTTTAACGCCATTGTCGGTCACAAAGAGTTCGCCGCTTTGGGTGTATTCGCAGTTGCCACCGGTAGCGGCCGCCAGGTCCACTATCACTGAGCCCGGCTTCATGGAGTCGACCATCTCTTTGGTGATGAGCTTGGGCGCAGGTTTGCCTGGAATCAGTGCTGTGGTGATGATGATATCCACTTCCTTGGCTTGCTCGGCGAACAGCGCCATTTCAGCCTTGATGAATTCATCAGACATCACTTTGGCATAGCCATCGCTGGAAGAGCCGTCTTCCCCGCCGAAGTCCAATTTGAGGAATTCACCGCCCATGGATTCGATCTGTTCGGCCACTTCCAGACGGGTATCGAAGGCGCGCACTATGGCGCCCAATGAACCGGCGGCACCAATGGCGGCAAGACCGGCAACCCCGGCACCTATCACCAGCACCTTGGCCGGTGGGACTTTACCCGCGGCAGTAATTTGGCCGGTAAAGAAACGGCCAAACTCATGGGCAGCTTCCACCACGGCGCGATAACCGCCGATATTGGCCATGGATGAGAGGGCGTCGAGGGACTGGGCACGGGAGATCCGCGGCACCATGTCCATCGCCATCACATTGATGTTGCGCTGTGACAACTTTTCCACCAATTCAGGATTTTGGGCCGGCCAGATAAAACTTACCAGGGTGGCTCCATCTTTGATTTGGCTGATTTCATCTTCTGTTGGCGCGTTGACCTTAAAGATCAAGTCGGCCTGCCATACATTCGGTACCACACTGGCACCGGCGGCTTCGAAGGCGGCATCACTGAAGCTGGACAGCGCACCCGCGCCTGCTTCCACTGCCACTTCAAAGCCGAGTTTTTTAAGTTGCTCTACCGTTGCCGGGGTCGCAGCGACCCGGGTTTCACCGGCGAGACTCTCTCTCGGTATTCCAATCTGCATGACTATTCCCTGATGGTTGATAAACAAAATTCACCCCGCCAAAACTCCGCTGGCAGAGTGAAAGAATGCAAGTCTGTTGACCTGGACTCGGGGGACTGGTCTTTCCCTTTCCATTGGGGACTTCCTGAAATGTTTTCAGGAACCAAGCCCGCTCATGAATGAAATCCTGGGTGTGGGGTACAGATATTCCTTTCATGGCACCTAGCGTGCTTTTGGCATTGTCGCAAGTCTTTCAATGGAAACAAGCTCATATTCTTCATGTGGTGTGTTTCTCCACTGGTCAGAGCAAATTCTTTGCGCCAGGCCACACTTTTGTAGCTTAATTTTTATACCATGCATATTCCTTATTGATATAAAAAATTAAATATTATTCTTTTTTGCTTTTCGATAGTGGGGCTAAGCTGCTGACATTACTCTGTCACCGGGCCGTCTCAATGTTACTGAAACAACTCTCTTCACTGGCTTCGCCACTCTCAGCACCACAAGTGGATAAGCTTAAACAACTCACCGCCGAGCTCAGCCCGCTGCAGCTGGCATGGGTCAGTGGTTATCTGGCCGCCAGCGCTCAGGGGCAGGAGGGCGCTTCCCCCCAAAACCAGAGCGGGCAAACTCTGACCATACTCTATGGCAGTCAGACGGGCAATGGCCGGGGTATCGCCAAGGCGTTGGCCACCAAGGCCCAGAGTCTGGGCTATGGCGTTAACCTGGCATCTATGGGCGAATACAATGTCCGGAACCTCAAGCAGGAAACCCTGCTGGTGGCCGTGGTGAGTACCCATGGTGAAGGTGAAGCTCCCGATGATGCCATTGAGCTGCACAAGTTTCTCGGCTCCAAACGCGCCCCCAAGCTGGATAAGCTTCAGTATGCGGTTCTCTCGCTGGGGGATTCCTCCTATGAGTTTTTCTGCCAGACAGGTAAAGACTTCGATGCCCGCCTGAGTGCCCTCGGGGCCAAGCCTTTACTGCCCAGAGTGGACTGTGATGTGGACTATCAGTTACAGAGTGACAGCTGGCAAACCGAGCTGCTTGAGCAGGTTAAGCCTCTGCTGCAGGCGACCGATGGCGCAGCGACCAATGTGGTGTCCATCAATGCCGTTAATGCAGGTATCAATGGCAATATCGGCCAGGAATATGACAAGCAAAACCCCTACAGCGCCGAAGTGATAGTCAGCCAGAAACTAACGGGCCGGGATTCACTCAAGGATATCCGTCATCTGGAAATCGATTTGGGCGAGTCGTCCATCAGCTATCAGGCGGGTGATGCGCTGGGAGTCTATTTCCATAACGATGAGGCTCTGGTGGCCGAAATTCTCGAGGCGCTGTCGCTGGCGCCGGATACCCGGGTTAAGCTTGGCAGCGAGTCTTTGGCGTTGCGTGATGCCCTGATTGAGCGCAAAGAGCTGACCCAACTCTACCCCGGTCTGGTGCAGTTTTGGGCCGAAACCGTACAGAGCGACGAGCTGCTCACTATCAGACAAGACAAGGAGCAGACCCGGCAGTTTATTCTCAGCCACCAACTGGTAGACCTGGTGAAACGCTACCCTCTCAATGGTGCCAAGCTGGATTCAGCCCAGGCTCTGTTGGACACGCTGCGCCCCATTACCCCAAGGCTTTACTCCATCGCTTCGAGTCAGAGTGAAGTGGAGTCTGAAGTGCATCTCACAGTGGCGCTGGTGGAAGAGGAACGTGACGGTCAACGCCGTTTCGGCGCCGCTTCTCACTTCCTGGCCCGGGCCGAGGAGGGCGCTCAGGTGCGGGTGTATGTGGAACCCAACAAGCACTTCCGCCTGCCCGAAGACCCACAGACGCCTGTGATCATGATAGGGCCGGGAACCGGTGTCGCGCCATTTCGGGCCTTCATGCAGCAAAGAGTGGCCGAGGGCGTGGCCGGCGACAGCTGGCTGTTCTTCGGTAATCCCCATTTCGAGCAGGATTTTCTCTATCAGACCGAGTGGCAACAGTACCTCAAGAGCGGCGCCCTGAGCCGGATCTCGCTGGCCTTCTCCCGGGATCAAGCGGAGAAAGTCTATGTTCAGCACAAGATTAAACAACAGGCCAAAGAGCTGTGGCAGTGGCTTGAGCGCGGGGCTCATATCTACCTGTGCGGCGATGCCGAGCGAATGGCCAAAGATGTACACCAGGCACTGCTTGAAGTGGCCATGGAGCAAGGCGGTTTGACGAGCGAGGCCGCCGAAGCGTTTCTTGATCAACTGCGCAGCGCCAAGCGTTACCAGAAAGATGTCTACTGAGCTGAAGAACCTAGGAATAAAGAGATAAGGCCATGAGTGAGCAGAAATTATCCGCCAACGAGCATATCAAGACCGACAGTGACTATCTGCGCGGCACCATACGCGAGGGTCTGGGCACGGAAGTGACAGGCGCCTTCAGCGACGACGATCAACAGTTGATCAAGTTTCACGGTTTCTATCAGCAGGACGACAGGGATCTGCGCAACGAACGTAAGGAGCAAAAGCTCGAGCCGCTGTACAGCTTTATGCTGCGGGCCCGGGTGCCGGGTGGTGTCTGTACTCCAGAGCAGTGGCTGGGGGTGGACAAGATAGCTTCGGAGCTGACCAGCTCCAACAGCATACGTTTGACGACCCGGCAGACATTCCAGTATCACGGCATCCCCAAGCGCAACCTGAAAACCATTATTCAGGGGCTGGACAGGGAAGCGCTGGACTCGATTGCCGCCTGTGGTGATGTGAATCGCAACGTCATGTGTAACCCCAACCCGGTAGAGTCCAAGCTGCATCAGCAGGCTTATTTCTGGGCCAAGAAGTTGTCGGATCATCTGCTGCCGCACACCCGTGCCTATGCCGAAATTTGGCTCGATGAGGAGAAGCTGCTCAGCACAGAAGATGAGCAGTCAGCCAAGGTCGAGCCTGTATACGGCAAGACCTACCTGCCGCGTAAGTTCAAGATGGCGGTAGCTGTGCCACCGGACAACGATGTGGATGTTTACACCAATGACCTGGGTTTTATTGCCGTGGCGCAAGAGGGCGAGCTGGTGGGCTTCAATCTGGTGGCCGGTGGCGGTATGGGCTCGACCCATGGCGAAGTGGAAACCTTCCCGCGGCTGGCCGATGACTTTGGTTTTATCAAGGCCGAAGACACCATTAAGTTTGCCGAGGCCGTGATGACAGTGCAGCGCGATTGGGGTAACCGCAGCAATCGTAAACGCTCCCGTCTCAAATACACCATAGTGGATCACGGCTTTGAGGCCTTTAAGGCCGAGGTTGAGAAGCGCGCCGGGGTTAAGTTCGCCCCCAAGCGTGATGTGGTCATTGGCGATCGCGGTGACAGATACGGCTGGGTTAAAGGCATAGACAGCCACTGGCACCTGACCCTGTTTATCGAAGGTGGCCGGGTGAAAGATACCCAGGGTAAGTTGTTGCAGACCGGGCTTCGGGAAATCGCCAAAATACATAAGGGCGATTTTCGGATGACTTCCAACCAGAACATTATCATCGCCAAAGTGGCGGATGAGGATAAGGCTGAAATCGAAGCACTGGCGCGTAAGCATGGCCTGATGGGGCAGGTGATCACCGCAACCCGTGGCCATTCTATCGCCTGTGTGGCGCTGCCGACCTGCGCCCTGGCCATGGCCGAAGCCGAGCGTTATTTCCCCGAGTTTATCGATCATGTGGATGCGCTGCAGGCCAAGCACGCCATAGGTGAGCAGGCGATAGTCGTGCGTATGACGGGCTGTCCCAACGGTTGTGCCCGCCCCTTTGCCGCCGAGATCGGTTTTGTGGGCAAGGCCCCTGGGCGCTACAACATGTATCTGGGCGCCAGCTTTGAAGGCACCCGATTGAACAAGATGTACCGTGAGAATATTCAGGAAGTCGAGATCCTCAGTGAGCTCGATGCCCTGTTTGGTCGCTATGCCGCCGAGCGCGAAATCGGCGAGAGCTTCGGTGATTTCACGGTGCGCGCCGGAATAGTAAAACCTGTATTGGACGCCGCGAGGGACTTTCATGGCTGATACCACAAGTTTATTGCACAGCGCCGAGGCGCTGCTGGCCTTGCTGGATGCGCCGACCTCTGAGCAGCAAAGTGCCCTCGCTGCCATCAATGGCTATCTTGGCGGATTGAGCGCTGAGGAGCGGATCCAATGGGCCCTGGCCTATCTGCCCGGAAGTCATGCCCTGTCGTCCAGCTTTGGTATTCAGGCGGCAGTGATGCTGCATCTGGTGAACTCGGTGCAGCAAGGCACACAAGTGATTTTGACCGACACCGGCTACCTGTTTCCCGAGACCTACCGCTTTATCGATCAACTGACAGAGCGGCTCGGACTCAATCTCAAGGTCTATCGGGCCGAGACGAGCGCCGCCTGGCAGGAGGCCAGATTCGGTAAGCTGTGGCAGCAGGGGCTTGAAGGGCTGGAGCAATACAACCGCATCAATAAGGTAGAGCCGATGCAGCGGGCACTGGCTGAGCTGGATGTCGGCACCTGGTTTGCCGGTTTGCGCCGTTCCCAGGCATCGACCCGGGAGGCGTTGCCGATTTTGGCTATCCACGGCAAGCGCTACAAGATGCTGCCGATTATCGAGTGGAGCAACAAACAGGTGCATGAGTATCTCAAGTGCTATGACTTGCCCTATCATCCCCTCTGGGAGCAGGGTTATGTCTCTGTGGGTGATAGCCATTCGAGCAAGCCCCTGGAGCTGGGGATGACGGAAGAAGAGACACGTTTCAACGGGTTAAAACGCGAGTGCGGATTGCACTATGAGATCTGATTTTGGGGCCGCTGTCATCAGCGGCCTTTTTCTGTCTGTGGACAAGTTGTCCGGCTTGTCATCTTGTGGTCATCTTGGAAAGTTAACCTTGAGGATTCCTATTGTTACGGTCTTCTAACCGTTGAGGGTTATACTTTAGTACATATTTGTTCACAGGGTTATGCACAGGGCGGTTTTCTGGTTTATAATCCATAGTTCCCGCTGGGGGAAGTGTGATATGTCATTCTGTATCGGGTGTTTTTATGAAACATCGGCTTAGCGGCAGGCAGTGCAGTCGGCAATACACATCAAGACGGCTCGCCTTTATGGCATCGGTTGCCCAGGTTTTTTCAGCAGTCGGTCGCGAGTGACCCCGAGCTTTGATTGGCTTGCTGGCGCAGCTTCAAAGCACTCTCCGTGTCCCGGATAGCCCACTTACCCTTTCATGGGGCTATCCGGGAATTGTTTGTTCCAAACTTCAACTTCATCTGTGTCTCTACTAACTAAGGTTTTCATCAAGTGACTTTTTGAATGAGTCAACTATTGAAAATAAGATGCCGGAGAGGGGCTACCGAGCAGTTGAGCTGGGCGTAGTCGAGCTTAATTGAGTCTTGGGTTCCATGAGTTCTGATTGAGCATCCTTAGACTTTCGCAAACGCTGCTCCGGGGAGATGAGTGACAGTAATCCCTGCCATTGCAAGGGGGCATCTGTAGGTAGCAACAGGTCCGGTTCTGTGCCGACTCCGGAAAGCAACTGACCATAACCGTCATAGCCAAGCGAGGCGCTGATACTCAGTTTAAGGCCGCTGGCCGGCAGGGTGAAATGATGTAAACGCCCCAGATCGCCGCGGGTCGGTTCGCCCACCAACAACGCCCTGCGCCAGCGTTTGGCGGCATAGGCAATCCATTCACACTCCTGACGACAGTCCGGGCCGATAAGCAGTACCAGGCGCCCCGACTCAGGCACGGGCGCTGCAGTCAGTTTTGGGAGCGGTCGGGCATACCAGTGACTCAGGTTGGGCTGTGGCTGATTGTCCAGTGCGGCCTGTACCGGCGGAAACGGTGCGAATTGAGTGAGCGGTTCAAAGTGCAGTGGCTGCAGAAAGTCGCGCCGTAGCTGCGGTGAGCGGCGGTAGCGGCTATAGCCCAGTGGTTGGCTGCTGAGTCCATCTTGATAGTTGCCGAGAAACTGCAGCAGGCTGTCGCTGAATCCGTTGGCGTGGCGCAGATCCAGCACCAGGGTGTGATTACTCATCGCGCGCAGCAGATCTTGTTGCAGCTGAGGGTCTGTCTCTATGGCGTTGAGATCCGTCAAGGTAAACAGGGCTGTGTCAGGCGCCAATTGTTGCCAACTGGCCAGAATAGACAGAGGAGCACTGAGAAATTGCAGCGGTACTTTTATCTCTATATTTTGTGGCTGGAGATCGGCCCCATAGAGCGTCAGTAGTACCTCATCTTTGACTCTAAGCCCCATCTCCCGCCGCAGAAGATCCAGCTGTTGCAGCCAAGGTATCTGCATAGGTACGTTATTTCGCTGCTCCGGCGGCAAAAAGTGATTGGCAATCTTCTGCCAATGGCTGATGGGCAGGCCATCGATATGGCTGATAAAAGGTGTATCACTTTGAAGGGGCTCGTCCTTGTCATTGAGCGCCAGCCATTTGTCTTCCATGGGCTTGAGCCTGAGGGGCAAGACGCCGGAAGGCAGCGCAGCTTGCTTGACCCTGACTCCGGGGTCTTTTAGCTCTCCCAGCAGTTTATTGACTTCGGCGGTGAAACGATTGATAGCTATGCTGTCTCGGTATTCCTGTTTCAGCCGTTGCAGCCGTTTCTCGAGCCGGGATTCAATGTCCGGATCCAGCACCATAAAGGCCGAGTGCTGCTGCAATTGTTTGAGCAGCACAGTCAGGTCGGCCTGCATCTGCCTTTGGCTAAGCAGCTCTTTTTTCGCAGGCTCAGGCAGCAGGAATCGTCCCAACTGCAGACAGGAGATCAGCAACAGCAGGATAAAGCAGCTAACTATTTCACGGAATCCCGGCTTCATATCTCTCCCTGATATCAGCCTCTGGGCCTATAAATGGCACAGAGGCAATCATTAAGCTCGCCCTTGATAGCTTACAGGATATCGTTGATGGCGACCCCTATACCTATACGCTGATTGTGATCGTTATAGTCGATAAGGCTTTCGCCGTAGCCATTGAAGTATTGTGCATATAGGCGCAGGTTACCGAGTATGGGGTAACTCCAGGTAAACTCCACCGCGCCGCGGTTGGAACTTTGAAGATTGTTACGCAACATCAGGCTGAATCTGTGGTCGTCTATGCCATAGACGCCGGTCAGCTCGAAGTGGCCAAGGTAATCTGTGATATCCGGGTTATCGTCGCCGCGGGGATCTCCCTCATACTCTTTCTCGCTTTCCGGGATCCGCCACCACACCTTGGCCGCCAGGGCGATTGGGCCTTTGTCGAACACCATGGTGCCATAAATACGGTTCCAACTGCGGGACAGGTCGCCCGACTTGCCATTGGACTGATGCACCGCGCCAAAGCCCCAGAAGGAGTTGGTGAAACCGGCTATTTTCCAGTCGTTGTTGAACAACATAAAGAGTTCGGGCTCGTGGTTGGTTTCCCGAAACGGCGAGGAGATATCCTTGTTGTACACCTGCCACCAGGATTGATTGGTATAGGCGAAAAACAGGTGACCATTGTCGCCAAACACGTTGTACATCAGCGGGAATTTGAAGCTTATTTGAAATTTGGCTTCATATTTATCCAAGGTTTCATCTTCTGAAGTCGTTTTCGATTCAAAAGGGGCCATGTTGGGCGAAGGATTATAGGTGACCGGTAGTATGTAATTGACCTTGTGCGGGGTGATTACAAAGGGTCGCTCTGAGGTTTCCAGCTCCTCTTGCACCCTTTGATCGACCAGCGAAGGGCCATTGGCTTCGGCGGCAGAGAGTTGGCTGGACGGTAATATGACCAGGGCCAAGGTCAGGCCGCTGAGGCTGGAACGGATTTTGGTATACATATTCTTCCCTGTTGTCTCTGAGGCTTGATGGGTGCCCGGCTATAGTTTCGGCTTGAGAGTGTAACATCCTGGCTTTAGCCTGCACATTCCCATCCCGAGTCGTAGTCACTGAGCTTAAACTAGAATTTTTTGCCATAAGTTAGTGCCAAATGCGGCAGTAAACAATAAAAAATTTCATCAACCCGGTTCGACTCTATTTTCGTAATTTATTGAAATTAAAAAGAAATGTTTTTTATTAACAGATTTATCCGTCCCAGATATCTTTTTCATTACCGCGATTTCCTCGTATATATCCAAAAGTAATAACAACTAATGATTCTCTATTTATAGTGGAATATGTGTAGCCGCTATATTGCTTGCATCAGCAAGATGGGGAATAGCGCATGGAATTACTGACACTGCCCGGTAAGCGGGCCAAAGGCAAAGTTTATCTGCTTGGAGCCGGTCCCGGCGATCCAGAACTATTGACCGTCAAGGCGTGGCACCTGCTTAAGCGCGCCGATGTGGTGCTGTTCGATGCCTTGGTCAGTCCCGAGATCCTGGCGCTGATCCCCGAAGGTGCCGAGCGCATTGCCGTGGGCAAACGGGCCGGTGAGCACAGTGCTTCCCAGAGTGAAATCAATCGTTTGTTGCTGACCAAGGCCTTCACCCGCCAAACCGTGGTCAGACTCAAGGGGGGCGATCCCTTTATCTTCGGTCGCGGCGGCGAGGAGTTGCAGACTATGGCGCAGGCCGGCGTTGCCTTTGAAGTGGTGCCGGGCATCACGGCCGCCAGCGGTACCGCCGCCTATGCGGGGATTCCCTTGACCCACAGGGATTTTGCCCAGGGGGTCAGCTTTATTACCGGTCATTGCCAGCTGCAAAACCGCCCCATGGATTGGCAAGGCTACGCCAACCCGGCCAACACCCTGGTGGTGTACATGGGGATCCTCAATGCCGGGCTTATTCAGCAACAACTGATTGCCCATGGTCGTAGCCCACAGACGCCGGTGGCCATAGTTTCCAAGGCCACGACCAGGCAGCAGCAGCGTGTTATCGGCACTCTGGAGCAGTTGCAAACCCTGGCTCAGGACTCGCGGGTAGTGATGCCGGCGCTGATGATCATAGGCGAAGTCGTCGCTCTGGCGGACAGCCTCAGCTGGTTTGAACCCGAGGCGGCGAACAATGGCCTGCAACTACAACATGATGCTGTTACAGCACTTTGAATCAATTGGAGAAATAAGATGTCAGGGCCAGTGTTGAGTCACCTTGAACAGTTGGAAGCCGAGAGCATCCAGATCTTTCGCGAAGTTGCCGCCGAATTTGACAACCCGGTGATGTTGTATTCCATCGGCAAGGATTCTTCCGTGCTGTTGCATCTGGCGCGCAAGGCTTTTTATCCGGGCAAGATCCCTTTCCCCTTGCTGCATGTGGATACCGACTGGAAGTTTCGCGAGATGATACGTTTTCGCGATCAGGCGGCCAAGAAGTACGGCTTCGAGCTTCTGGTGCACAAGAACCCGCAAGGCCTGGCGATGGGCATGAATCCCTTTACCTTCGGCTCGGCCAAGCACACAGACGTGATGAAGACCGAAGGCCTGAAACAGGCCCTGGATAAATACGGTTTCGATGCCGCTTTTGGCGGCGCCCGCCGCGACGAGGAGAAGTCCCGCGCCAAGGAACGTGTCTATTCCTTTCGCGATCGCCATCACCGCTGGGATCCCAAAAATCAGCGCCCCGAGCTGTGGCACACCTATAACGGCCAGGTCAACAAGGGGGAGAGCATCAGGGTCTTCCCGCTTTCCAACTGGACCGAGTTGGATATCTGGCAATACATCTATCAGGAAAACATCGACATAGTGCCGCTCTATTTTGCCGAGCAGCGCCCTGTGGTGGAGCGCGATGGCAGCCTGATCATGGTCGATGACGAGCGGATGCCGCTCAATGAAGGCGAAGTGCCCGAGTATCGCCGGGTGCGTTTTCGCACTTTGGGGTGTTATCCCCTGACCGGCGCCATAGAGTCCAGTGCCGCGACACTGGCAGAGATTATCGAAGAGATGTTGCTGTCCCGCTCCAGTGAGCGTCAGGGACGGGTCATCGACAGGGATTCGTCCGGGTCGATGGAAAAGAAAAAGCGTGAGGGGTATTTCTAATGTCGGTTGCACAACAAGTCAATGAGCTGGGTATAGAGCAATATCTTGAAAATCAGCAGCATAAATCGCTTTTGAAGTTTCTGACCTGTGGTTCCGTGGATGACGGCAAGTCAACACTGATAGGCCGTTTGCTGCACGACAGCGCCCAGATCTATGAAGATCAACTGGCGGCACTGCACAAGGATTCCAAGAACCATGGCACCACGGGCGAAGCCGTGGATCTGGCCTTGCTGGTGGATGGCCTGCAGGCCGAGCGCGAGCAGGGGATCACCATAGATGTGGCTTATCGTTATTTCTCTACCGAGAAGCGCAAATTCATCATTGCCGACACTCCCGGGCATGAGCAGTACACCCGCAATATGGCGACCGGCGCTTCCAACTGCGATCTGGCGATTATCCTGATCGACGGTCGCTACGGGGTGCAGACCCAGACCCGCAGACACAGCTTTATCTGCTCTCTTTTGGGGATCAAGCAGTTCATCGTGGCCGTCAACAAGATGGATCTGCTGGATTTCAGTGAGGAGCGTTTCGAGGCGATCAAGGCCGACTATCTGGCGTTTGCCGGCCAGTTGCAGCTGGAAGATATCCGCTTTGTACCGCTGTCGGCACTCGATGGCGACAACCTGGTGAACCGCTCGGCGCGCACCCCTTGGTATCAGGGTGAAACCCTGCTTGCCATGCTGGAGAGTGCGCCTGTGACCGGCTTTAATCACGCCTTCGATGCCCGCTTCCCGGTGCAGTATGTCAGCCGTCCCAACCTGGATTTCCGCGGTTTTGCCGGTACTTTGGCCTCCGGCAGTCTGCAAGTTGGTCAGAGGATCAAGGTGCTGCCTTCGGGGAAAGAGTCGACTATCGCCTCGATAGTCACCTTCGATGGTGATCGGCAGCAGGGCTATGCCGGCCAGGCACTGACCCTGACCCTGAATGATGAGATAGATATCAGCCGCGGCGATGTGATAGTACCGGCGGCGAGCCCTGTGGGCGTTTCCAACCGGCTGCTGGCCAAGGTGGTGTGGATGCACGAGCAGCCGCTGACACCCGGCAAGCAATACAACATCAAGCTGGGAACCAAAAAGGTGCCCGCCAGTGTCAGCCGCATACTGCACAGCATAGATGTGAATACCCTGGCACAGGATAGTGTTGCCGAGCTGAGCCTCAACACCATAGCCCTGGTTGAACTTGAGCTGAGTGAGGCCCTGGTATTCGATGCCTATAGTGACAATCGCGATACCGGCGGTTTTATCTTTATCGATCGTATCAGCAATGTCACAGTCGGTGCCGGTATGGTGCAGCAGGCGCTTGGGGAAACTGAAAAAACGACCCATTTCAGTGAGTTTGAATTGGAACTCAATGCCTTGATCCGCAAGCATTTCCCCCATTGGCAGGCGCTGGATATCCGCGCTCAGGGAGACTGAATTGTCTGAAACCTGGATCCTGGGGTTAATACTGCTCGCGCTGGTGGCCGGACTTGTCAGTGGTCTGGCATCACCGGCCATGCTGTTTACCATAGCGGCGCTGCTCAGTTACCTCTTGGGTATGCTGGAACTGGAGTCGCTGCTGGGCAGTTTTACCAACGCCAGTCTGGTGACTCTGGTGCTTCTGGTGCTGGCAACCACGGCACTGGAGAAGACGCCATTGCTTGGCAGGTTAAGCCAGGTCATAGGCTCAGGCTCCTTGGGGCTGACCATGGCCAAGCTGGGGTTTTCCACCGCGCTGCTGTCATCTTTTACCAACAATACCGCAGTGGTGGCCTCGTTGATTGGCGTGGTGCGTCGCAATCAGCAACACGCACCGGCCAAGTTATTGCTGCCCTTATCCTACGCGGCGATTTTGGGCGGCACCCTGACCCTGATTGGCACCTCGACCAACCTGATAGTGAACTCCTTTGTTGAAAATGCCGGGCTGAAACCCCTGGGCTTTTTTGAGTTTTCCTTGATTGGTCTGGCCGTGGTGGTGGCCGGTATTGCGCTTTTGGTATTGCTGTCACACCTGTTGCCCGATGGCGATGAGCAACATGGAGATGAAAGTCTGCCCTATCTGTTGGAAGCCAAGGTGTTGCCCGGCTCAACCCTGGTGGGCCGCAGCGTGCAGGACAACAGACTCAGGGCCCTGAAAAAGCTCTATCTGGCGGAGCTGGAGCGCAGCGGCATTCGCATCTGCCCTGTGCCGCCGCAACTCGTGCTGGCCGCGGGGGATGTGCTGCGCTTCAGCGGCGCGGTGGAGTCGGTGGAGTTGCTGCATCAATTCGATGGTTTGGAGTGGTTCGGCAAGCAGCAGGCCAGGGGCCAGAATCTGGTGGAAGCCGTGCTGGCGCCGTCTTCGGCTTTGGTGGGATCGTCACTCAAGGCCTCGCGATTTCGGGAGCAGTTTGATGCCGCCGTAATGGCGATTCGCCGTGGCCATCATCCACTCAAGGGCGGCTTGGGCGACATAGTGCTGCAGGCCGGAGATGTGTTGCTGTTGACCCCGGGCGATGGCTTTGGCCGTAATCCGCGTCTCAGTACCGACTTTGCCGCCGTCAGCGGCCTGGACCTGAGTGTCAGGCTGGACAGTCGCCGCAGTCAGTGGGTGCTGGCGGGCTTTGTGCTCACCATAGCTGCCAGTCTGCTGGGCTGGCTGCCGCTGGCCAAGGGGCTGGTGCTCTTGCTGCTCAGTTATCTGGCGATAGGTGCTGTGACCCTGGGCGAGCTCAAACGGCGGTTCCCGCTGGAGCTGGTGTTGATTGTCGGCAGTGCCCTGAGTCTGGCTAAGCTGATGTTGGATACCGGCTTGGCCAAAGGGATGGCCGATACTCTGCTCGGCGCTTTTTCCGGCTTTGGGGTCTTTGGTGCCTTTGTCGGGGTTTATTTGCTGACCTTGCTGTTGACCGAACTCATTACCAACAACGCGGCGGCGGCCTTGGCTTTTCCCGTGGCCTATGCGATTGCGACCAGCTTCGGGGTCGACAGTCGGCCTTTTATTCTGGCAGTGGTGTTTGGTGCCAGCGCCAGCTTTATTTCGCCCTATGGCTACCAAACCAATCTGATGGTGTTCAACGCCGGTAACTACCGCTTTATTGATTTTGTGCGCTTGGGGCTGCCGCTGTCGCTGCTTTACTCGGCGATAGTTCTGTTTCTGGTGCCCATGCTGTTCCCCTTTGATGCGGGTCTTTAAGGAGTGACGATGAAGAATTCTACCCAGCCCAATGCCGATATCGTTTGGCACCAGCATGCTGTCGATCAGGCGGCAAGGGCAGCCCAGAAGGGCCAACAACCTGTGCTGCTCTGGTTCACCGGGCTGTCCGGCGCCGGCAAGTCGACCCTGGCAGGTGCCCTGGAGCGGGCACTGTTCGAGGCGGGGTTTCATACCTATCTGCTCGATGGCGACAATGTGCGTCATGGTCTTTGCAAAGATCTCGGCTTCAGCGCCGCCGATAGGGATGAAAACCTGCGAAGAGTGGGCGAAGTGGCGCACCTGATGGTGGATGCCGGTTTGCTGGTACTGTCGGCCTTTATCTCGCCGACCCGGGCCGAGCGTGATGCCATTCGCTGTCGGTTTGCCGCGGGACGTTTTATCGAAGTGCATGTTTCCACGCCGCTGGCTGTGTGTGAGGCCCGCGATCCCAAGGGCTTGTATCAGAAGGCGCGTAAGGGGGAGATCCGAGACTTTACCGGGATTTCGGCGCCCTACGAAGAGCCGTTGGCCGCCGAGTTGACCATAGATACCAGCAAGGGCGATCTCAATACCCAGGTGCAGGCATTGCTGGATTACCTCTCTGCCTTGGAAGTGATCCCATCGACGCGATTACAGGCCAGCGCCTGAGGCTCAGTTGATGCCTAGCTAATGCTGAAGTCTTTGGTAAACAAGGCCTTCAGCGCCTTGATATAGGCTTCGTCTTCCCTTGGGCGCACCAAGAGTGCCAGTTCATCGCCCACAGGGGTAAAGCGGTAGTAGCTGAACAACAGGTGGCCTGATTTGGGGGTCAGCTTCAGGTGTTGCTGCTGGATCTGCAGTTGCAGTGGGCTCTTGCTGTCCAATATGCCGGTCTCGAACTCGCCTCTGTGCAGTATGCCGCCATCCACCAGGGTGAGTATGCTTGAGTAGGGCATGCCGAATTGCGACAACCCCAGGTTGACCGCGCTGTGTTTACGAAAATACTGGCCTATGCCGCCGCTGACTCTGTAACCACTGATAAGCTTGAGTCGGCTTTCATTGTTGACCTTGACCGCCATCCCCAGCGCTTTTTCCAGTATGTGTGCCTCTCTCAAGGTCAGCTGTTTCAGGGTTGCCAGGGTACGCAGGCTGAAGTTGCCTGGATTGATGATTTCACTGGAGAGGATCCGAGCCCACAGATCCTGCATCTTGCGATTGTGGATCTGCTCGGCCATTTGGAAGAATTGATGTACCCAGTCGGGATCCAGCTCCACCCCGGTCACGTCGGATGGGGTATAGCTCAGTGCCATGGCATAGATGTTTTCCAGGTTACGTTGGTACTGGGCTTGCTGTTTGTCGATGCGAAAGGCGGCCCGCTCGGCGACGCTGGCATTGGCGGGTTTGTAGTCCTGCTCAGAGGCGAGTCCCAGCAGGCGCCCGAGGCGCAGTGCCTTCTTGCGGGCCGATGCCTGACCTGGCTCTTCGATTTCTCTGGGGAGTTTTTCCTCTGCCATCTTAATTATCTTCTAGCAAAAACTGTGCTTATTTATGCATAGTTTTCAGTTAGTTGTCCAGTAGTTCAGCCGGCTTCCTGTTGTTGGGTTTCTGCAACGAGAGTCTTGTGCCAACTGAGTTCGCGCCCAGGGGCAGGATCTTTGGGCACCAGGCGTGCCAGCAACAGCGAACAGGCGGCGAAACCTGCACCGATATAGAATACTGCCGCAGGTGAACTGAGCCAGAGCACTCCGAGCAATACCGGGATCACCACGGCCGCGATATGATTGATGGTAAAACTGACCGACATGGTGGCGGCAATGTCTTTGGGCTCGGCAATTTTTTGGAAATAGGTCTTGATGGCAATCGCCATGGCAAACAGCAGGTGGTCTATCACATAGAGTGCCGCTGCCATGTGGCCGTCCTCCACCAGGGCATAACTGATAAATAGCAGCACCAGGCCGATATATTCCAGGGTCAGGGCGTGCCTTTCTCCTATGCGGCCGATAAAGCGGCCTATGGCCGGGGCAAACAGCAGGTTGACTACATAGTTGATCAGGAACAGAGCCGTGATCTCACTGACGCTGTAACCGAACTTCTCCACCATCATAAAGCCGGCGAACACCATAAATATTTGCCGTCTGGCTCCCGAGAAAAAAGTCAGCAAGTAATAAAGCCAGTAGCGTTTTCTGAGGATGATTTTCTTGTGCTGGACTTCGCCGGTATCGAACCTGGGGAAATAGCAGTAGAGGGTGATCACCATTAAAAGCCCCAAGGCCCCTATAAGGCTGTACATCCAGACATAGTCCAGCTTGAAGACTGTCATCACCAACCAGATGCTGCCATACCCCCCCAGGGCGGCCGCAGCGCGCCATGACATGGCCTTTCCCATAAAACCGGCTGTCTGGGACTTGTCGACCCATTGCAGGGTCAGGGATTGATTGATGGTTTCAAAGTAGTGAAAGCCAACTGACATTAAAACGGTCGTCAGGTAGAGTCCCAATACCTGGGGAAAGAAACCGGTAATGCCCACTCCAATACACAGCAGCGCCAGCGACAACAGAGCGAAGGCCTGTTCTTTAATCAACAGCAGCACAAAAATGGCGCTAAAGGCCAGAAACCCGGGAACTTCCCTGAGGCTTTGCAGCATGCCTATTTCGGCGCCGGTAAATTGTGCTCTTTCAACAACAAAGTTGTTCAACAGGGCCTGCCAGACGGCAAATACCAAGGACATGACAAAGGTCATCCATAGTAGCAAGGCCTGGGGATTGCGGCTTGGTTGCTGCATCTTGTTTAGAAAATGGCTGCAGAGTATCAGCTTATGCTAATGCCTGAACCTGGAGATAACCAGAAAACTTTGTTGAAAAATATTATTCGGCTGTAAAGCTGCTGTAGCGCCAAGGTTCCACTGCTATAACGGCTCCTTGAGGGACGGTTACTCAAAGGGTCTCACAGCGGTTATTTTTTGTGAACTACTCGGTATTTCCGCGGCTTGGATAGCGTTTCGCCCTTCGCCCGTGATCTGTTTCATGTAAATGAGCTAATGGATCACCTAAGATGACATCAGTACTAAGAGATTGAACTATTAGGGGTTAAGGTGAGCAAGACTCTTCTGCTGTATTCCAGCGTGCATGGTCAGACCCGCAAGATCTGTGACGTTATGGCAAAGCAACTTGGCGCTTTGGGGCAGCAAGTGACCATGGCGGCGATAGATGATGCGCCGGATCTGGCCGATTTTGATCGGGTCGCCATTGGAGCCAGTATTCGACACGGCAAACACAATCCCGCCGTGTTCGACTATATCCGTCAACATCAGCAGCAACTGGAAAGCAAGGCCAATGGCTTCTTTTCTGTGAGTCTGGTGGCGCGCAAGCCGGAAAAAAATACTCCTGAAACCAACCCTTACATGCAGGCGTTTCTTGCCAAGACTGAATGGAAGCCCAAGCAGTTGGCCGTATTTGGCGGCAACCTTGACTATCAGGGCTATGGAGCCATGGACAGAAATATCATACGTTTCATCATGTGGATCACCAAGGGACCGACCGATCCCAATACCTGTATTGAATACACTAATTGGGACAAGGTGCAGGAATTTGCCGAGCAATTGGCGGCGCAGGCTCTGATCTCCAGAGCGGGTTAAAGCGAGGCAGAAATGGCTCTGTTGCAACGTCTTTGGCGCTTCTATAGTGCCCATCAACACTTGTTGTTAATGCTCTTGTGTTTGTTTCTGGTGCTGGGTAGCAGCAGTTTGATGATGATCCGCAGCATCAGGGCCGGTGCCGGCTTCTGGGATCTGAGCCATGTTTATCTCGGGTTACTGTGTGTGCCGTTGTCGCTGACGTTTCTTGTGAGTAACTGCACTGCTGGCCGCTGGCGTCAGTATTTCAGCCTGTTTATCGGCGATTGGCGCCAGATAGGTGCCGATATCGGC
This sequence comes from Shewanella sp. MSW, assembly GCF_007636515.1. Taxonomy (NCBI): domain Bacteria; kingdom Pseudomonadati; phylum Pseudomonadota; class Gammaproteobacteria; order Alteromonadales; family Shewanellaceae; genus Shewanella; species Shewanella sp. MSW. Next base: position 80,852 of record NZ_LVDR01000008.1, on the reverse strand, counting down.
GGCTTGTTCAAAGGCAAGTTACCGGTTGCCGGTGGCAAGGGGCTGTTCAGCCTGATAGAAGGGCTGGGGATGTTACTGCTGCTCGGTGTGGCCCTGACCGGCCTGCTCTGGTATTTGACCCAAGGCTCCAGTGATGCGCTGCTCTGGCGTGGTTGGCATAAACATCTGGCTCACGGTTTTATCGGATTTTTGATAGTGCACGCCATCTGTGCCCTCAGCCATTTGCTGGACTTCTTCCGTCAGTAGCACGCTGAAAGTAAAAAACTTTGGTAATAAAAATGCCGCTTTTAAGCGGCATTTTTATCTGACTTATTTGCGCAGTGCACGCCTGAGTATCTTGCCGACCGTGCTCTTGGGCAACTGGGCGACAAACTCTATCACCTTTGGCACCTTGTAGGCCGCGAGCTCTGCCCGGCAGTGTGCCTCTATAGCTGCTTGAGCCTGGGTGGCATCGGCCTCGGGTTTGAGTACAATTACCGCCTTGACAGCTTCACCGCTGCGCTCATCTTCAACACCGATAACCGCACATTCAAGTACCAATTCACAGCGGGCCAATACGTTTTCGACTTCATTGGGGTAAACATTGAAGCCGGAGACGATAATCAGATCTTTCTTGCGATCCACTATGCTGTGGAAACCATCTTCGCTCTCAATGGCGATATCCCCAGTCTTGAAGAAGCCATCCTCTGTCATCACAGCCGCAGTTTCATCGGGCTTTTGCCAGTAACCACTCATCACCTGAGGGCCGCGCACCGCCAGCTCACCGGCTTGCCCCGGCGGTAGGGGCTGGTCATTGCCATCGAGAATTTGCACCTGAGTTTCGATAACCGGCTTGCCTATGCTGCCCAGACGTTCCAACCCCGGCGCGTTGAGGGAGATAACCGGTGAAGTCTCACTCAGGCCATAGCCTTCGGATATGGTACAGCCAGTGGTTTGTTGCCAGAGTTTGGCCGCGGCTTCGGTCAGGGCTGTACCGCCGGAAATGGTGATCTTCAGATGAGAGAAGTCCAGTTCACGGAAGGCTTGCTGGTGGCACAGGCCAACAAAAAGGGTGTTGAGCCCGGCAAATCCGGTAAAGGGATATTTGGCCAAGGTCTTGATCAGCGAGGCTATGTCCCTCGGGTTGGGAATGAGTACTGTCAGGGCGCCTCGCTCGAAGTAGAGCACCAGATTCACCAAGAAGGCGTAAATATGATAGATGGGCAGCGGGGCGACGAAGATCTCTTCTCCCTGAACCAGGTTGGCGCCGATACGTGATTCACATTGCAGGGCGTTGGCAATCAGGTTTTTGTGGCTGAGCATAGCTCCCTTGGAAAGGCCTGTGGTACCGCCCGTGTATTGCAGCGCCACCAAATCGTCCAGCTTCAGCTTTACTTCGGTGAATTCCAGCTGACGCCCCTGTTCAAGAACTTTGGTAAATTCGAGGTTTTTCAGGCCGGTCTTGGGTTGAATTTGTGGCTCGATAAGATCCAGCGGATGGGTGGATATCACAGTTTCTATCGGGGTGCTGGCAACGACCTTGGCCAGAATCGGCAAGAGATCTGACAGTACCACTAGCGCCTTGGCGCCTGAATCTTTGAACTGATGGATCAATTCCCGTTCGGTATACAAGGGGTTGGTATTTACCAGTACCAGGCCTGCGCGAATAGCGCCATAGGCGGCAATAACGAATTGGCTGATATTGGGCAGTTGAATGGCGATGCGATCGCCGACTTGCAACTGGGTATTGTGCTGCAGGAAAGCGGCAAAGGCGCGTGAATCCCTCTCCAGTTCCCGGAAGCTGATGGCCTTGCCGAGGCAGGCAAAGGCGCTCTTGTCGCCATAACGCTCACAACTGCTGACTATCATATCTGCAAGAGAGTCGTAGCGGGAAAAATCCAACTGAGTCTGGCTATCGTATACCTGATTCTGTATCACTCTTGTCATCACCTTTTCCTTTGGAATTTATTATTGTTATTGGGTTTTGAATACTTATCCAGCCATGATATTAACTTTGGCCCGTGCTTCCCCCGACACTTTCTGCACCTTTTGGAGTGCTTAGTAATGATCAGAGTTCAGGTTAGAGGCAAAGCGCGGTCAAGGCAATGGTGACTGATGAAAAATCCTGTGCAATAAGTGGGTTAATTGACTGTAATTAAGGATAAAAACATGCAGAAACTGCGGATAAAGTTTATTTCCGGTAGCCTGAGGAAAGGTTCGTTCAACACCCGCCTAGCCCTTTATGCCGCAACAGCGGCCGCTGGACTGGGGCTGGAGCCTGAAGTGCTGACACTGAATGCCTTTCCCATGCCTCTGCTCAATCAGGATGAAGAGGCCGAATTTGGCGCTCCCGAAGCTGCCGTGGCACTCAAGGGCAAGCTGTTGCGGAGCGATTGTCTGGTGCTGGTGTGCCCCGAGTATAATGGTTCCATGACTGCGGCATTGAAAAATGCCATCGACTGGCTGTCCCGCCCGGCAACTCAGCCCGCGGGCAATGTATTTGCCGGTAAATGGGTGGCTTTGATGGCGGCAAGCCCGGGAGCTCTCGGGGGGCTCAGAGGCTTGACCCCGGTCCGCGAACTGATGTTCAACCTGGGAGCGCTGGTATTGCCCGAGCAGTTGGCGCTTGCCAAGGCTCACGAAGCCTTTACCGAAGATGGTTCTCTGCTGGGAGACTACCAGCAGAGCAAGGTGAAAAGCATACTGCAGGGGCTGATTGCCCAGCAGAGTAGAGGATAAAAAAGCGGGCGACGAAGCAGGGTGAAACACTTCGCCGCCCTGAGGCAACTCAAGGGGCAAAAAATACCGACTTCTGGCTGACGCTATTATCTGGCGCATCGGCCTCAAGCACTTTAAACAGCAGATTGCTGCGGTTGTTGTCAATTTGCGCCACAGGCACAGTCAGGGTCAGCGGCAATTCATACTGCTCGCCGGCGGCGATATGAACGCTATTGGTCGACAACTTATAGGGCAGGGCGCCGCTGATCTCTATCCGGTAGTGCTTATCCTGCTGGGTTTTATTGCGTATTTTCAGCAGATAGCTGTTTTCTATGCCGTCATCCAGGGTTTCCCGGTACAGGCTCTGGCGGTCGCGGATCACATTGAGCGTGATGGGATCCCGCGAGTAGATATCCAGCCCCATGGTGCAGAGTATGGCCAGCAAGGCGGCACCATAGCCAATAAAGCGTTTGCGTTGCCACAGTGGCGGAGTTTGCCCGGTCAGTGACTCTTCACTGGTATAGGAGATGAGCCCGGGGCGATAGCCAAACTTGCTCATGGTCTGATCGCAGGCATCGACGCAGGCGCCACAGTTGATGCACTCATATTGCAGGCCGTTACGAATATCTATACCGGTTGGGCACACCTCGACGCAGAGATTGCAATCGACACAGTCGCCAAGCTCTGTGGCTTGTTTGCGCTTTCTTGGGCCGCGGCTTTCACCCCGCTGGGCATCATAGGTCACTGTCTTGGTGAAGGAATCGAACATGGCCGATTGGAACCTTGAATAGGGGCAGCAATGCAGGCACATCTGTTCGCGCATCCAACCGGCATTGAGATAGGTACACAGGGCAAAAAAGTACACCCAGGCGCTATCCAAAAAACCGGCGGAGAAGGTAAAAATCTCCGGATACAACTGCTTGGCCGGTACAAAGTAGGCGATAAAGCCACAGCCGGTGAGCAGTGAAATCAATATCCACAGCAGGTGTTTGCCGCCGCGTTTGCTGGCCTTGCTGAGGCTCATGGGCGAAGCGTCCAGCTTGATCCTCTGGTTACGGCTGCCTTCGAGCTTCTCTTCTACCCAGGCGAAGCCGAATGTCCAGGCGGTTTGCGGGCAGAGATAACCACACCAGACCCGGCCCCAAAACAGGGTTACAAAAAACAGTGCAAAGGCGGCGGCGATAAAGAACCAGGCCAACAGGGTAAAATCCTGGGGCCAGAGGCTAGCACCAAAAAAGTAAAACTGTTGATTGGCCAGATCGAACCAGATGGCCTGTCGCCCCTGCCAGTCGATAAAGGGCAGTAACAGAAACAGGGCTATCAACAGGGCGTTGAGGCCGCTGCGCCAACGCTGAAAATAACCGCGTTGGCTACGAAAGTGGATTTTACCGCCTTGGTGGCTGCTCTTTTTATCTTGGGGGGAGGGGATAAAAGTGACCGGAATCGCTTCCGATGACTGTCTTGCCTGTTGAACCATGCTATTTCCTGAATGACGACTGACATACGGCTAGGCAATCGCAAGAGACGTGCCAGTTCAAATACAGGATTAACTTGTTGATTTATATCTAATGTTTGTTTAGATGTAGGAAACCCAACTCACGACATAGCGTGAGTTGGCGATATGTCGTGACTTTTTACGCCTTGAATCCCCTGTTATGGCTTTAACTGCCTTGGCGGCAGATCCCCAGCTTTTGCATCCGGGATCTCAAGGTGCTGGGAGGCAGCCCCAGACTGCTGGCCGCACCCCTTGGGCCGGATATTCGCCAGTGACAGGCATCCAGAGTCGCCTTGATATGAGCCGCCTCCACTTCGGCCAGAGTCTGACCCACGGTCGGCAGCTGTGTATCGCTGGGCAAGGGAGCGAGATGCAGTATCGGCTCGCGGGCAAGGATGGCTTCCCGCTCCAGCAGGTTTTGCAATTCACGCACATTTCCCGGCCATTGATATTGCATCATCCGCCGCAGACTATCGCCATCAACGCCCGCCAGCGGTTTACCCAGTTTCAATGACAGACTCTTGAGCAGCTGTTGCACCAGCTCGGGAATATCTTCCCGCCGCTGTCTCAGTGCCGGGACCTTGAGCGGAAAGACATTGAGTCGGTAGAAGAGATCCATCCGGAACAGACCTTGCTCCACCCGCTGCTGCAGATCGTGGTGAGTGGCGGCGATCAGTCGAATATCCACCTTGATACTGTCGCTGCCGCCGACGCGTTCAAACTCCTGCTCCTGAATGACCCGTAGCAGCTTGGATTGCGCCTCCAGACTGAGCTCGGCCACTTCGTCGAGGAACAGGGTGCCTCTATGGGCCAGTTCGAAGCGCCCCTTGCGCCGCTGACTGGCACCGGTAAAGGCGCCTTTCTCATGGCCGAATAGTTCGCTCTCCAAGAGTCCGGCAGAGAAGGCGGCGCAGTTGACCGAGATCATCGGCTTGTCTTTGCGGCTGCTGAGTCGGTGCAACTGGCGGGCGACCAGCTCCTTGCCGGTGCCATTTTCCCCCTGGATCAACACGGTACTGTCGGTATTGGCCACCAGGCGCAGCTGTTTGAGCAGAGTTTGGATCATCGGGCTGTTACCGGCAATCTCCTGGGTGCCCGTCTTGTCTTCCAGCTCGGCCTGCAGCCAGGAGTTTTCCGAGGCCAGCTGTTCCGATAGCGCCTGTACCTGTTCCAGCGCCTGACGCAGCGACAACTCAGTCTGTTTTTGCAGGCTAATGTCGCGAAATATCGCTACTACGCCCTTGAGCTTACCATCCTGCCACACTGGGGTGGAACTATAGTGTACGGGAAAGCAGCTGCCGTCCTTGCGCCAGAAGACTTCCGTGGTGATTTCTCTGGCTTTGCCATCTTTGAGTGTCTGATAGATGGGGCAATCTTCGTGGGGATAGACACTGCCATCGGCGTGGCTGTGATGGTGAAAGTCATGGATCTTGCGCCCCAGGAGTTCGGCGGTGCTCCAGCCGGTCATCTTCTCGGCAGCTGGGTTGATAAAGACGGCATTGCCTTTAAGATCAAAACCATAAATGCCTTCACTGACGGCATTGAGCAAGAGGCGGTTTTCGGGTAAAAAGCTGTTTGAGTCAGACAAGAGCGGCTCCTTCGGCACTGAGGACTGCGCCAGTATAGAGCCGCTTACGGGGCTTGTCAGTATAGAGGCACGATATATCGTGCCTTACTGCCTGGCTTGAACATGAGCCAGCACCTTGAGCAGATCATTGACCGTCAGGACGCTGGGCATCACGACTCCCTCGGGCACGGCCGGGCCATGGATGCGGTTATAAGGCACTCCGGCAACGCCCTGGGAGCTGAGATAGTTGGATACCGCCGGGTTGGGCTTACTGAGGTCGCCGCGCATCAATACAATATTCGGCTCGGCCAGCGCTCTGACAATCTGCTCCCGATGGAGCACATTGGCCTTGTTGGCCTGGCAAATCAGGCACCAATCGGCACTCACATCGATGACGACTGTTTTGCCTTCGGCCACCAGAGCCGGGATTGCCTGGCTGTCTAAGGTTTGCCAATGCAGTTCCCGGTAAGCCTCATAATCTTCGCCGCGATACACAAAACTGACCACGGCGGCGACACAAAAAGCCATTCCTCCCAACACCAGGATCACCGCCATGGGGATCTTGGCGCCGCGGCGTTTTTTGATTAACAGCAGCACAATCACTGCTATTAGGCTGAGCAGAGCCAGTATGCTGAGAGTAAGTATCATCCGGGCCTCAATGGGGTTCGGGAGCTATAAGGGCGCCCAGTATAGCCAGCAAGCCTTAAAACTAATTGAAAATTGGCGGCTCGAAAGCGCTGGCTTCATAGAGTATATTGACCAACCTGTTGCGGATGGTACTTGTCTTTTGTGGGTCACAAAACAGGGCTAAATGGTGTGGGTTTCATCGAGGGGAAACAATGAATTGGAGTGACTGGTTGGGACTGGTGGCTATCTCGTGTTTGGGGGCCATGTCACCCGGGCCGAGCCTGGCCATGGTGGTGCGCCACACCTTGGGTGGCGGTCGCAGTCGCGGTATTACCTGCGCCTGGGCACACTCTTTGGGGATAGGTGTTTATGCCTTTATCACTCTGCTGGGTTTGGCTGTGGTGTTGAAACACACCCCTTTGCTGTTTAATGGCATCGCCTTATTGGGGGCGCTTTATCTCGCCTGGCTTGGAATTCAGGCACTGCAATCCAAGGGCGGCATGCAGCAAAAACTCAGTGCCGGCAAGCCGACGAGCATGCTGACAGCCGCCCGTGACGGTATTGCCATTTCATTGTTTAACCCGAAAATTTTGCTGTTTTTCCTGGCCTTGTTCAGCCAGTTTGTCGCCGCCGCAGACAGCCTGCTGGGGCGAGGCATCATAGTCTTGACCCCCATGCTGGTGGATGGACTCTGGTACACCCTGATAGCTTTCCTCTTGTCTCAACCCAAGGTGTTACCCAAGCTCAGAGAGAAGGCACAGTTGATTGACCGCCTTAGCGGCCTGGTGCTTATCCTGTTGGCCGGGCGGGTGATCTATTCACTGCTGTGATTGCAATGCCTGCTCGAGATGTTCCCTGAGGGCGATAACCAAAGGACTGAGCTGGCGTCTGTCGGCGCAGAGCATATTGAGTGGTGCTTCTTCACCGCGCCACTCGGGGCAGAGTTGTAGTAGTTGACCATTTTTCAGTTCTTCACTGATATCGAGCCGTGACTTGTAGGCTATGCCTTTGCCGGCCACGGCCCAACGCCGTACCAACTCGCCATCATCGGCGACTCTATCGCCTTTGACCTGCACAGTGATTTGGCCCGACTGTGACTGAAAAAGCCACTTGCTGTGAGTCGCATCGGCCAGCATAAAGCACAGGCAGTTGTGTTTTGCCAGTTCCTCTGGGCTGCCCGGCGCACCGAACCTGGCAATATAGTCGGGCGAGGCGCACAGCACCCTGTCATTTTGGCGACAAAGCGGCAGGGCGATAAGCGCCGAGTCGGCTGGCAGCCCGTAGCGGATCACTAGGTCGACGGGGTGGCGATAGATATCCGTCAGGCGATCGCTTATCTGCACCCTGATACTCACCTGTGGGTGGCGTTCCATAAATTCATCCAATATCGGCAGCAAGCGGTTGCGGCCGAGATCCGATGGCAATGACAACTGTAACTTGCCCTTGAGCAGGCTCCGACCTTGTTGAATCGCCTGAAAGCCATTATCGAGAATATTCAGGGCTTCATTGCAGTGCTGCAGAAAGATTTCGCCTTCCTGAGTCAGACGCAGGCTGCGGGTAGAGCGGACAAAGAGCACAGTGTTGAGTTGGGCCTCAAGGCGCTTGATGGCAGCGCTGGTGGCGGCTGGAGTCAGATCAAGCTGTTGTGCCACCCGCGACAGGTTGCCCTGTCTGGCGGTTTCGCTGAATATTTTCAAGTCCTGCAATGCTCGTATCATGCGCGGTTACCCAGAATAGTCCTGTTGATGACTCTGGTATTTATGCCTGTAATTGGCAGATATTCAAATAACTTTTGAAAGTGTCGCGGAAGAAACAGAGGTTGTGATGCGCTGACGAGACCGAGAAGGGGAAAGCCGGAATGGTGTAATAGTGCGGGGACCAGGCCCCGCAGCTGCAATAAACTGAGCCTAGATCTTGAATTGCTGCACGGCATTATCGGCCGCTTCGGTAGTTTCTTCGTTGTTGACTACTGGAGGGTTGGCAATGTGATCTTCCAGGTTGTCATCCAACATGTCGCGATATTCGGCGGTAAACCACTCCAGGGCATTGGCTTTTTCGGCGCCCAGATCGGCAGACTTGATCGAGGCTTCAAAGGCGTTGAAGCGGGCGGCGGCAAATCTCAGGGCGGTGCCAACCTTGCCGACGTCGCCTTCTTGCTGGGTCAGTTCATTGGCGAGGGCGATAAACTGATCTGCTAACTGGAATATGGTGGTTTGGTTGTTGGCATCTGACATATTATATTCGCTCTTGCTAAGCCAAAGATTGAGGGCCGATTCTAACCTAAAAAGGCGCTATGCCAAGGAAAAATATTGGTGATTGGGATCTGAATCCCCGCGCCTTGGGGCAAAGTTCTTGGCATTTGGGTAAAAAGTGGCTTCAACCGTTGCGGCAGTTGCTGTCACTCAAGTCTGTGTCCGTGGGGTATCTTGGCTTACACTTCAAAAGGTTGGCTTGCATAATTGACTCGGGTTCCTTCGAATACAGGCCTCAGAGTCTATGCTCGGCGCTTGTATCCCGCAGTCGGCACTCTTAAGCTATGGCCTCTTTTACGCAGAGGATTATCACCATGGCGCTTTCCACTGACTGGCAGGCATTTATCGCCGCCGAACAACAGGTCCCTTATTTTCAGCAACTCAGTGAGTTTGTCGCCGCAGAGCGCGCCGCCGGCAAGGCCATCTTTCCTCCTGAAGACGAGGTGTTCAGCGCCTTTGAACTGACACCGCTGGACAAGGTGAGAGTGGTGCTTATCGGTCAGGATCCTTACCATGGCCCAGGGCAAGCCCATGGCCTGTGTTTCTCGGTCAAACCCGGGGTGAAGGCGCCACCTTCGCTGGTCAATATGTACAAAGAACTGGCGACTGACATCCCGGGATTCACAATCCCGGATCACGGCCATCTTGTAAACTGGGCCAAACAAGGGGTCTTGATGCTCAACACTGTGCTGACAGTGGAACAGGGCAAGGCGCACTCCCATGCCAAAGCGGGCTGGGAAACCTTCACCGATAGGGCGCTGCAACTGCTGGATCAGCGTGAAGAACCGATTATTTTTGTCCTTTGGGGCAGTCATGCCATTAAGAAAGGCAAACTTATCAAGGCGCCGCAGCACAAGATCTTAAGCGGCCCGCATCCTTCACCTCTTTCTGCCTATCGCGGTTTCTTTGGTTGTGGCCATTTCTCGGCCATCAATCAGCAACTCAAGCAGTGGCAGCAAGCGGAAATAGACTGGCAGGTATAGGACGTATCCCCAGACTCCCTTTTGATTCTGTAAACTTTGAACTGCGCCGGAGCGGCGACTGAGGTCTGCACGCTCCTGACCCATAATGCTCAACCAGCCCCGAATGCATCTATGGGAACATAGGATGAAGCCACAGATCTGCCTTGATAATTCCTGAGCAGCAAGACCATTATTTGATTGTGTTATTGACTGGTTCGAGAAAGGAGCCGGTGCGGATACCCTTGTCTATGTTTGCTAGATAACTATCTGCCTTTTAAGTTATTTCTTCCACGCGCTTGTATAGCGTTTTTAAGTGTTCGCTGTTGCAAATCTTTTAATTGTGATCTCCATCCATTGCCAAAGTGGGTGGATAAAGGTAATTTTCAGCGCTGTATATTTTTGTATATATCGATTGGCGGTGAGGATAACAAGATTGGATAGAAGGAGTGTTATTAAGGGCGGCTTAAGTCTAGGCTTGTTGGCCTTTTTGCCCATGCTGGCCAATGGAACTGAGTTGACCCCAAATGGGCAATTGTCGCTGCCACAGGCTAAAGATATCAAGCGGGTGGTCAGTGCCGGCGGGCCGGCTGATCTGCTGTTGCTGGCCTTGAGTCCGGAAAAACTGCTCGGCTACGCCCATCTCAAGCCGGCTTTGTTACAACAGCATGGATTTGCTCCGAGTCTGTGGCAAAAGCCCAGACTGGGCCGTTTGGTGGGCCGCAATGCCAGTCTTTCGTTGGAAAAGCTGATGACTCTGGATGCCGATCTTGTTGTTGACTATGGCAACCTCAGCCAAAACTACCAGTCGATGGCACAAAAGGTGGAACGCATCAGCGGCGTGCCGTTTTTGCTGCTCGATGGCTCACTCGCAGGTACTCCGGCACAGCTGAGAAAATTGGGGCAGGTATTGGGAGTCAACGAGCGAGCCGATTTTGTTGCCAAGCGTACGGCCGAAATACTCAGTGATGCCAGAGAGTTTGGCCGCAGTTTGGGGGAGCCGCTCTCTTTTTACTTCGGCCGCGGGGCGACAGGGCTTGAAACCGGAGTTACAGGTTCCATTCATACCGAAGCCATAGAGCAGCTTGGGCTTAAGAATGTCGCCAAGGCCGGTGACTACCGCGGCTTGGCCAAAGTCTCTTTGGAGCAATTAATGGCCTGGGAGCCTGAGCTAATCATAAGTCAGGATCCCGCCTTTATCCGCCATATTCGTCAAGACCCGGTCTGGGGCACGCTGGCGGCTGTGCGTAATCAGCGGGTCTATTGGTTGCCGAACAAGCCCTTTGGTTGGATTGACTCACCGCCGGGAATAAACCGGTTGCTGGGCATGAGTTATCTTAGACTGCTTTTATCCGGCGCTGATGAGCAGGCCAAGCAAGCATTGGTTAAGGATTTCTACCGCGATTTTTACCACAGTGAGCTGAGTGGAGAGCAGGCTGCCAATCTGCTGCGCTCCGCATGAACGACAGAATTAAATACCCACTGGCGGCCGGGATCTGTCTCGGTATTCTCTGTTTTGCTGCGGCCAGTGGCCAGTATCCGCTTAGCCTGGTACAGCAGGGCCAAGCGCTATGGCATGCTATCGGCGGCGATGTTGCCGCCCTGGACAGCAAGAGTATCAGTGTCTTTTGGCATTTGCGGCTGCCCAGAATTTTGGCGGCGCTTATGATAGGAGCCGGTCTGGCCGCCAGCGGCGCCGCCTATCAGGGGATGTTCCGTAACCCTCTGGTATCACCTGATATTCTGGGCGTTTCCGCCGGGGCTGGCCTGGGGGCTGTTCTGGGCATCTACCTAGACTTACCGGTTTACAACATCCAGCTGTTTGCCTTTCTCGGCGGTTTGCTGGTGGTGGCTCTGGTTTGTCTGCTGGCGCGGCTCAGTCGTCAGGGCGATCCAGTATTGTCTTTGGTTCTGGTGGGCATAGCTATTGGCGCCTTGTGTGGCGCCGGTATTTCATTGATGAAATTGTTGGCCGATCCCTACAGTCAGTTACCTTCCATTACTTTCTGGCTGATGGGTGGGTTGTCGGATATTACGCTGGCAGACCTGAAGTCCAGCTTGCTGCCCATGTTGCTGGGCTTGGTACCGTTAATGCTGCTGCGCTGGCGTATGAATCTGTTAAGCCTGGCCGACGATGAGGCCAGCAGTCTTGGGCTTAATATAGCGAAAACCCGGCTGATATTTATTTTGGCGGCTACTTTGCTGACTGCGGCGGCGGTATCCATCGCCGGTATCATAGGTTGGCTTGGGCTGGTGGTGCCGCATATAGCCCGCCTGCTGGTGGGCGCCGATTTCAGACGCTTGTTGCCCATGTCCATGCTACTGGGTGCCTTTATGTTGCTGCTGACCGACACTCTGGCGCGCACTCTGGCGCCAATCGAGTTGCCGCTGGGGATTTTAACCGCGTGTATCGGCGCGCCTTTCTTTATGTTTTTACTGTTAAGAGGCGGAGGTCGGGGCCAATGATCGCCAGCATGCAAGGCGTCACAGTGGGCTATGCCGGTAAGCCTTTGCTGGCAAATGTAGAGCTTTGTTTGCCGGAAGCTGAAATCGTCTGTTTGCTCGGCTGTAATGGCAGCGGCAAGACCAGCTTATTGAAAACGCTGCTTGGCTTGCTGCAACCACTGGCCGGTGAGATAAAGATAGCCGGCAGGCAAATTCATCAATGGTCGCAGCGCGAGCTGGCGCAGCAGATGGCCTATGTGCCGCAGGCGCAGTTGAGCCGTTTTTCATTTCGGGTGTTGGAAATGGTGCTCATGGGCTGCCAGTCGCGATTGGGGCCGTTTGCCGTGCCCGGCGCCAATGAGCAGAAGCGGGCGTTGGCGGCTTTGAAGCAGTTGGATATAGCTCACTTGGCCGATTGCGCCATGGATCAGATAAGCGGCGGCGAACGACAACTGGTATTGATTGCCAGGGCCCTATTGCAATCGCCAAGACTGCTGGTGATGGATGAACCGGCCGCCAGCCTGGATTTCGGCAATCAAATCAAGTTGCTGGCTCAGGTTAAACGACTCAAGCAGCAGGGAATCGCAGTATTGATGTCGACTCACCATCCACGTCATGCCGAGCTGTTGGCCGATAGCGTGGCCTTGGTGGAACCCGGTCATGGCCTGAGACAAGGCGCAGTGGCCGGGCAGTTGCAAGTATCAGGACTGGCGCAGCTCTATGGCGTCAGTGAATCTGCGATTGCCGAGCACCTTTGAGGTGTTGACGGGAGCGCTAAATTTTAAGCAAGGTGATTTCATGATAATAGAAGAGCTGGACTTTGCCGCCATGTACCGCGAGCACCTGCAAAGGGCTGAACGTAGCCACAAGAGTGCCGAACATTGGGACAAGCGCGCGGAAAAGATGGCCGAAAACTGCGCCAGACCCAAGGACAGTTACTTGGAGGGCTTTTTCAAGCTGATGGACTTGAGTGATTGCGACACGCTTTTGGATATGGGCTGTGGCCCTGGCTCAGTGTGTCTGGGGTTGGCCGACAAGATGCAGGCCGTCTATGGCCTGGATTACAGCAGCGGCATGTTGGAAGTGGCCAAACGCCGCGCCGATGCGGAAGGTTTGAGCAATGTCACTCTGATTAAGAGAGCCTGGGAAGATGATTGGAGTGATATCCCCGTGTGTGATATCGCAGTAGCGTCGCGCTCGACTCTGGTGGGCTGCCTCAAGAGTGCCCTGGAAAAGCTCAATCGTCAGGCCCGCAAAAGGGTTTATACCACACATACAGTCAGCTCAACCTTTATCGACCCCGCCATTATTCAAGCCATAGGTCGTAAGGTGGTGACTCTGCCTAACTATCTGTATGCGGTGAATATTTTGCAGCAGATGGGTATTAAGCCCAAGGTGGACTTCATCGAGTCCAGTGGTTGCATGAACCAGGCTGAGAGTTACGCTCAGTTTGAAGACAACGTTGCCTGGTCGCTGGGGCCGCTGGATGAACCCGAAAAACTGCGGTTGCAAGAGTATTATCAGCGTCATAAGCAACAGGACAAACCGCTGCGAACCGGCGATCGCAGCTGGGCCATGGTCTATTGGGATGCGACTCCCCTGTCCTGAGTCAGAGTCTGATTAGTTATTGCCCGGACTCGCACCGAGCTTCGGGTATTTTTTTAATTATCGATATATAGAGATTTATATATCGATTGGATGTTGAAGGTCTGTAGTATGAAACCAAAGCACTATTACTCTATTCTGCCGCTGATGCTGGCTTCTCCGTTGGCGCTTGCCGATGGCAGCGTGGCTGAACCTGAGAGTAAAAACGAAACCAAAATAGAAAGGATCAGTGTCTGGGGCAGCCCGATTGCCGCCAATCAGGACAGTGTCAATCAAGACACCATCAAGATGCTGAATAAGCAGAACGTGGCAGAGGCGCTGAATATTATTCCCGGGGTTAGCCTGCAAAAATCCGGTCGTCGTAACGAGGTACAGGTTAAGGTTCGGGGTTTTGATAGTAGGCAGGTACCGCTGTTTTTTGATGGAGTCCCGATTTACATCCCCTATGACGGTAATCTGGACTTGGGGCGTTTTTTGGCGTCGGATCTGGCCTCGGTGGAAGTCTCCAAGGGGTATGCTTCTTTGCTGCAGGGACCGAATATGATGGGCGGTGCCATCAACCTGACGACCCGCAGACCCAAGAAGAGCTTTGAAGCACAACTGAGCGCTTCTCAAGGTTGGGCCCGTGGAGAGGACAACGGTTATAGCCTGGATGCCAGCCTGGCCGGCAGTAATGATTGGGGCTTTATCCAATTGAGCGGCAATAAGCTGGACAAAGACTTTGTTGGCCTGTCCCACGATAACGACAACCCGATCGCCGGCAGTGACGGCAAACGCGCCAACTCGGCATACAGCGATAGCCGCGGCACCGCCAAATTGGGGCTGACTCCCAATGAAACAGACGAGTACATTTTTACTTATATCCGCCAGGAAGGGGAAAAGAACAGTCCGCCTTATGCCGGCACTGAAGCCGATATTCGCCCTACCTATTGGCAGTGGCCGCAGTACGACAAACAGAGCTTTTACTACAGCGGCTATACAGAGTTCACCCCCGGGGTTGTGCTGCACAGTCGCCTCTATCGCGATGAATTTGAAAACACCCTGAGGATATACAAGAGCCTGAAAAACCTGCAGCAACAAAAAGGCCCCTACAGTCATTATGACGATGCCAGCAATGGTGCCGGTCTGCAGCTCAGTATCGATATGCGCAAAGACGATATCTTGTCGTTTGCCGCTCACTGGAAGGAAGATCTGCACAAGGAACAGGGGGAGCCAGGGGGGGAGTTTGACAAGTACAAGGACAGAACCCTGTCGGCGGCAGTGGAGTATCAATGGGCCCTGAGAGAGAACCTGGATCTGGTTGGGGGCATCAGCTATGACTCCCGCAAGAGCCTTGAAGGCTACAAACATGAAAAGGATGGCAGCCTGACCCGCTATGAAGACAACTCGCAGCACGCTTTCAATTGGCAAGTGATGGCCCGTTATGAGTTGGATAACCTGGATACACTGCAACTGTCTCTATCCCAGCGCAGTCGCTTTCCGACATTGAAAGAACGCTACACCACTTTCAGGCCCGCCTATGGCCAAACTGCCATAGTCAACCCGCATTTGGAGCCTGAGCGGGCGACTAACCTGGAACTCAGTTATCAGACAACTCTGGCCGCTAACTGGCAACTGGACAGCAGTGTCTATTATAACCGGGTGTCCGATGCGATTTTGACCCATAACATCACCCCGACGCTTATCCAAAACCGCAACAGCGGCAGGGTAGATTACAGCGGGCTGGATCTGGGGCTTTATGGCGATCTCAGCGATTGGGCCAGTGTAGGCCTGAGCTACAGCTATATTCACGCCGATGTTGAGGATGAACAGCTTGATGTTACCGGCCTGCCGGATCATCAACTCTTTGCCTGGGTTAAGCTGACCCCGCTGGATAAGCTGGACATCATCCTGAGTCAGGAAGCTCGCAGCGACAGCCTCAGCAGCTCCAGAGGCACTCAGGTAGCCAGTGGCTTTGGCGTGACCGGCATTCGCTTCGATTACCGTCTCTGGCAGGGGCTGAGTGTTAATGCCTCGGTCAATAATCTGTTTGACCGTAACTACGCCTACAGTGAGGGCTTCCCCGAGGAGGGACGTAACTATTGGTTGGGAGTGGAATACCGTTTCGGTCGTTAAGCTCTTCAAGGGGACAGAAAACGGAAGAACCCGGCTATGACCGGGTTCTTTGTTATCTGCTAGCGTTTTTTGCTCAGAGAGCGTTAGCGCAGCAGAATAAACAGCAATGGCAGTAGGATACCTGTGAGTGTCAGCCAGGTCTTGCGGCTTTTCATCACGTTACTGCTACGCAACATCACTAGCGCAGATAATGCCAAAAACAGCAGCATGGCGGCATAGATGTCGGCAATCCAAGTCCAGGCGTCACGGGCATGGTTGAGGTGCAGATAGTTGAGCGCCTGCAACAATGGCCTGTTGTTTACCATCTCGGCCGAGACACTGCCGGATACCAGGTTGGCGCTCAGCAGGCTGCCGTCTTTGAGAAATAGTTGGTACTCGGTGGCGCTGGCGCGGTAACCGCTGCGGATATTATCCTGCAGTGAAAAGTGCCTGCTCAACAGGCTTTGAATGTCATTATTACCCAGTGAAGGACTCAGCCCTTCGACACGGCTTTCGCTTTGGGTTATCTGATAGTTGGGGTTCCAGTCATTGATATGATTGACGGCAATTCCCGAAATGGCATACACCAGAGTCATGCCTATGCACAGATACCCTATGTCTCTGTGTAATAAACGTATCCTTTTGCGCAGCTTATTATTCAGCATCACGGATCTCGACCCCGTATGGATGCAACTGATAGAAAGTCACGGCTTGAGTAATAGACTCGGGATCGAAAGGTTTGTTGTGTTGCAGGGCCTGATGTCCGAGATAAGCGCGGGTTTGTTCGAGATCCAGCTCAATTGCCTCTAAAGCTCCGGTAGCATAGGCTTTTTGCCCTCTGGCACTGATGGGAAAGACCATCTCACCGTCACGAACCTTGATTCTCAAACGATCAAAGCTGTCGTCGGTTGCCAGCTCCATCCAGCAGCCTCGCTTACTGCACACTGAGACTATGGTGCCTTCCACTGTGAGTTCCTTACCCAGATAGTCATTCGGCGATGCCATCAATGTGGAAATGGGCACTAAGATATTCAGATCGACCGCTTTGCCAAACAGGCTGTTGGCACTGTAGGCCAGAGGGGAAATAAACAGGGCTACCAATAAGATTAACTGATTGAGACGCATGGGAGTGACCTTTGTAGTTGAATTTTTAATTGATAATACTGGGTATTTGTATGGCGATACTGTTGAAGCGAGCACAGGTGTAGCAGTATTTATGGCTTTGAAATTCAAATATGCGAGCGAGTTGGCACTTTGCCGATTAGTCAAGGTTATCTGTTTATTTTCATAGGGTTTCCAATATGTTCAGATTAGCATCTGCGCCCAGGTTAGAGCACTGTCCGAGACTGGTCAGAGTGCGGCCTAACGTGAAACAATAGTGTGACTGACACATGAAAGGAAAATACATGCAGCCTATTTTGATCACCGGCATAGGAAAGCGTCTGGGACTGGCAATGGCCAAGGATTTGATGGCTCAGGGCTACCCACTTATCGGCACTTATCGCAGCCACTATGCTGCTATCGACGATCTCAAGGCAGCGGGCGCTGAGCTGTATCGAGTGGATCTTTTGCAAAATAGCGAGATCAAAGCCTTTATTGCCGAGGTAAAAAGCAAGCATGAGTCTCTGCGGGCAATCATTCACAACGCCTCGGATTGGATGCCGGAGCGGCCTGACATAGATGCCGCAGAGGTTTTTGACAGCATGATGCAGATCCACGCCTCCGTGCCCTATCAGTTGAATCTGGCACTGGCGCCGCTACTGCAGACAGATGAGATAGGCAGCCGAGATATCATCCACATCAGCGATTATGTGGCGCAGAAGGGCAGTAAGAAGCACATAGCCTATGCCGCCAGTAAGGCGGCGCTGGATAATTTAACCCTGTCATTTGCCGCCAAGCTGGCGCCGGGTGTCAAGGTCAACGGCATAGCACCGGCACTGATGCTGTTCAATGAGCAGGATGACACGGCCTACCGGCAAAAGGCGCTTGCCAAGGCATTATTGCCTAAAGAGGGCGGCGAGCAGGAGATGCTGACCGCGGTGAAGTATCTGATGACCAGCCGCTATATAACGGGCCGCACTCTATCACTTGATGGTGGGCGGCCGCTGAAGTGATTTAATGCAGCAAGGGGCAACTGGGTTTTAACGCCAGTACATCGCAGCGCAGTTGATTGAGCATCTGCTCTGAGGCGTGGCCGTTGAGTTCACTCAACAAGCCCCTGTGCTCTGCCGCCCCCATGATAACTATGTTGCTGTGCCATTTTTGAGCGGCTTCCGGTACTACATGATCCGGCATGCCGCTGGCCAGATGCAACTGTTCGTCACTCAAAGCCAAAGGCCTGGCAACCTGTCGCAGTTTATGCCATTGATTGTCTTTCAGTGAGCGACAGCCGGGTAATAGGTTATCGAAGGCCATGCTGATGTCGGCTTCCTGATAGCAATTGAGCAGATGTAATTTTTGTTTAAGTAATCCGGCAAATTCATTGGCTTGTTGCAACAACCTGTGATTGAAATGGGCATGATCTTCCGTGTCTTCATCCAGCTCCAAAGCCGCCAGCAACGACCCTTGTTGTTCCCAGGGAGAGTCGCTGACAAACATCACCGGCAGAGACACACGTTGCAGCAGTTGCCAGTCATAGGTATGGCCCAACTCACACTGCAGGGCTGAGTAACTGTGATGTTCTACCAACAGCAGATCGTAATGTGCTTGTTTGAGCTCAATAAGAATGGCGGTAGGCAGATCTTTGGCCTGACATTGCTTCACGCAAAGGTTCAACTCTCTCGATGGATAATGGGGGCGTTTTTCCCTTAGATGGGAAACCAAGGGCTGGGGATGTACTTTTTGCTGTAACCACTGACCAATACCCTGATACTGGGGGGTTTTGACTCTGAGCAGTGTGAGCTCGGCATGGCTGGCATTGGCCAGTTGCACAGCCTTTCTCAGGGCCAGTTTTCCTCTATTGCTGTCGTCTGAAACGGCCAGCAGGCGTGTAAAGACACTCATGACGCTATCCTCGAAGCCAAGTCTAATCTTGGCTTCGTATAAGTCTAGCTATACCAGGCTGCGCCATCAGATCCTTTTGCTCTTGAAACGCCTGTCAATAGTGGCTTTTGCTCTGTTTGGTTGCTTAGACTTGGTTGCAGATCAGTGACTCCAGCAGCTGATATTTACGGCAGGCAAAATGACGGAATGATTCGCTGATAAAGCTGATTAACCAGTCGGACTCCACTGAGCCGTAGCGAGCGGAAGAGATATACAGTTTATAAATAAACTCGACATCGGATAGACTGCTTGGTGCTTCCAGTACACAAAGCTCAGTACCTATTTCTTCCAGAGGGAAAGCCAGTGCCGAGGTATACACCAGGGCGTTACTGCTCTTGAGGACTTCGATTATCTCACTGATGCTGCTAATTTTAGCTCTGATCTTGAAGTGTGGAAATTTGAGCTTCATGGTCTTTTCGATCAGGGATTGACCATAAGAGTTGAAACCGCACAAGTCGTGCAATACCACGGGGAAATCCAATAGATCCTTTAGATCAATATGTCCTTTCTTCGCCAGGTAATGATCATGACGCATAAAGAAATACCTGCAACAGGGTAGCAGATCTACCTTGTAGAGAGAACTGAGCGAGGTTTGGTTAACGTGAATGCCAAAGTTGATAGAGCCGGTGAGAATTTCATCAAAACTATTTTGATTCCAACTGCGGGTACAAAGTATCATTCTAGGAGCGATTTGATTGGCTTGTTCTATTAACTCTGGAAACCAGTTGCAGATAGTATTATCGGCCGCAAGCCAGACTTCCTTATCGATATTCATAGGCGAAAAGTCACAACTGTTTAGCAGATCATCTTCAATTCTTAATATAATATCCTGAACAGTGCTTTTAATTTTGTTGCACTTTTCTGTTGGGGTGAAGCCGTACTTTGTTCTGACAAACATTTCGTCATTAAATATCTGTCTTATTTTTTTTATATGATAGCTGATTCCAGATTGAGTCAACCCTAATTCTTGAGCAGCAATACTGGCATTTCCATGCTCCAAGATAAGCCTTATTAGCTGAAGGTGAATTAGTGATAAATTGTTTATGTCGGCTTTATTCATGGTCGGCTCCCCTTTTTATACAAGATAGTATATAAAATGGAGATTTACTGTGACCCGCGTCCATCAAGAGTGATATGTATTTTAACATTGCCAAAGGTAATAATGTGATCCTTATTACCTTTGGCATACTTTTTGTGTTATTTATTTGTTTTTTTTTAAAATTGATATCCTAACTCGAATAACAGTTCTCCTCCATGATGAATTGAACCTCCCCAAGCATCTCGATACTTATATGCCAATGAAGCTGAGGCTTGAGGTAGGAGTTGATAATCCAACCCCAAAATTGCTTGATAACCAGAATCCCGATAAAGGAAAGTTGTTACTTGTTCATCACTGCGATCAAATTGGGTTTCAAAGTAAAATTTACCCAGTAATTCCTGAGTTATAGGATATGCTATCTGCACCACTGCGGCATAACCACTGCTGCCATTAAAGTCTTGCTTAGAGGCATCCATATCGCCCCAGGCGTAATGGGCGCCAATCGCCATGGTTCCTTTAAGCTTCTGCCACTGAATGTCGTAAGACAAGCCGTAGTAGAAGTTTTCTTCGGTACGGTGTTTATTGTTGGCCGTAAAAGACTGCAGCCAAAGGTTAAAGGAACTATCTCCCAGATTGTAGTCCAGCTTTAGCCAGGACTTGACGGTAGCGCCGGCCTTTTCGCCTTGCTGATTGTCGTTGTCGTCCAGGGGGTTTTCCAGTGTCAGCCAAGCCGCAAAATCGCCCCAACTGGCGCGGGTAGTGTTGGTAAAGCTGAGGTAACTCTGACTATAGAGATTAGGGTTGTTGTCCTTGACATCCAACAGGTGTTCATAGCCGACTTTGATGCCATTTTGTTGTTGGAATACCTCTGCTTGGGCCGTGGGGATCAGCAGCAACAAGGGCAATAGCCGCAGTAATGAAGTCCTTACTAACATAGTGTTACCTTAGGCCGGGAAGCTCCCGGCCGTTAGAGTCAAATCAACGTCCGAACATCTTCGCCGGTTCAATAAACAGGCCACGATAATGGGGCTGGCCAGCCTTGTCGGAGAGAACGTCGATTTCCAGTTTCACTTCCTTGGTGCGGTAATCAATCTCATTGAATTTGCCTGTGACTCTGCCGGGCTCAAACAGATTGATAGAGCCACCAAAACCAAAGATGGTGTTGTGGTCGGCAACGTATTCCACGTTGGAGGTGATAGGGCTATACCACTCGTAGCCCCGTTCTTTACCGTATTCCCAGATTTGCTGCACTGTCATATTGTTTTCGTCGATTTTATATTCCACAAAGCGACTGTATTTCTGGGTGGGTAAAGCGGGTTGGGTATAGTGGCGACCATCACCGTTATCAAACACAGTTAAGGTGCCTTTGCTGCTCAGCCAGGCTGTGTGCTGGGTATAGGTGAAGTCAAAGTCGCCTTGGCAATCACCTTGCTCAGAGCAAGCAATGGCCTTGCCTTTGGCATCGACGGGCTTAAGGAGCTTTTTGGCCAGTTCTCCCTTCCAGCCTATGCTGGGGGTGAGGATCCATTTGACCTGTTTATCGCGGGTGATCTTCACTACCCCTTGGTGGCGCAGCGACAGAATGATGCCGTCATCTTTGGGGTCGTAGGAAATGGAGTTGACGTGGGCCCAGTTACGACCTGCGGCTATACCTGGAATATCGCCATAGGGAGCATCTATCTTCATTTCACCGGCGGCTTGACCGGCATGGTCGAGATCCACGTTGACGCAAACAGCGCCCATATCCAAGGCCTTGAGCAAGGCATCACGGTAGGGATCGAGAATCTTATTGAGATCCCAGACATCAACCAAATTCCCCTGTTGGTCTACCTCGAGGATATGGTCCCTGACGGTATGCACCTTGTCCCCTTGTGGGTTGACATAGTTGGTCTTGGCGCCCCTGAGTAATAGGTTGCCATTGGGCATGGTTATGCTTTCATGGGACAGGTCCTGATAGCCCCTTGGGATCTTGAAGTCGACTATCTTACCCATCAAGTCCAGATATCCGAAATGTTGACCTTGGACAAAGCTCAGATTACCGCGGCCATCCTTTCTCAATCCCATCAGATAGCCGCGCTTGTTTACGTCGATATCACGGCCATTATAGGTGGCATCCTGATCCAACCACCAACGTGTTTCACCTTGTGTATCAATGATATAAGTAAGAGGGGCCATGTCGAATGTCATGGCGCCCAATGCTGGGGTCGACTCGAAAATACCGGCATCCTTACTCTTGACTCCGGACCAGTGCAGATCTGAACCTTGGAATACCATGGTATGAGAGTTCACCATTAACAGTCTGTCTTTAAAGTTTTTATCGACTTTCTTGACCTTTACTTCCTGCATCGAAGTAATATTACGGTTATCTATGTACTTGTTCTCGAGTGCACTGGTGAGAATTTCATATTTATCGCTATATTTTTTACCATCTAGAGTGAAGTTAACACTGACCTGATTCTTATAATCGGCATACAGACCGAAAATAGGAATACCGTCATGTCTGTTAATAGTTTTGGGACCGACCGGATAGGAAATACTGACTCCATTCTTACCTTTTCCGGCCACGGTAACGCTAACATTGGACACTCGCTTGCTACCCAAATCGACTAAGGCAGTGAGTGGCGAATTACCATAGGGGTTGACAATAATCCCTCCTAAGTTTCCAGCTGGCGGTGCTGGGTAAAAACCAGCAGCAGAGACAGAGGCTGATAAACCAATACCTAATACCACAGCCAATGAAGTGAGTGACTTTTTCATATCATCATCCTTTGTTTTTAATAGACGCTTATTAATTAAGTTGAACGGAGGAATTTAATTTGAGGCCATAGTCACATTTGGCGTTTTTAATGTTTGGTTAATGTTTTGTTTGTGCTCTTGTTTAAGTCTTGACTTATAACTTCAAAAAAATTGATTTACCTTATTGGTTTGTTTGTAATCCATTATTTTTTGAAATCCATATTGGTTTATTTGAATTCTGTTGTTTATTTTGTTGTTACTCACAGTGTTATTAATTATCTGGAGTGGCTTGTTGTGATTGGTTTTTATATTGGCATTATGGGGTTGAATCTGATTGATGGATAAGAGGTCGAAAATGAAATTTATTAAAAAAATTGTAGTGGGTGCTTTTCTACTGGGAAGCTGCAATGTAATGGCATTGGATTTGGAAGAAGGAAACCATTATCAAGTTTTACCGGAAAATGTTCAGTTTCAGGCTAATAAACAGGTAACCAAAATTTTTTCTGTCAACTGCCCGTTCTGCTACAAGTATGAGAAGTCTGTTGTTCCCGGAATGGTTGGAAATTTGCCTTCCGGCGTGGATTACGATGCTTATCATATTTCCAGTAAATCGCCTTTTGGTGCTGAAGCTTCTGAGGTTTTAGCGGTGGCCAAGGTGTTAAGTGAAGACAAATATAAAGCTGCCAAAATGGCTTTATATGCCAGGATCCACGATAAGAAGGCCAAGTTTACCAGTGGTGATGAGCTCATCCGTTTTGGCTTGAGTCAGGCCGGGATCTCGCAAGAAGAGTTCAACCGTCTCAAGGGAACCCCTGAAGTGAAACAACTCTTGGCCAAGTGGGACCAAGGGATTGCCATCGCCAAAATCCAGGGGATCCCGGCGCTGGTGGTCAATGGCAAGTATCTGATCAATACCAAGTCGATTCGCAGTATGCCTATGCTGGACGAAATGATCCTTGAATTGTCCAAGAAGTGAGGATAATGCAGATGAATCTTGTTAGCCGTTTGTTTGGGGAGTTTAAACAGGCTCCTTTATCAACCTTGGGCCGCTGGCAGGCCCAGAGAGGTGTGTGGTTGCTGATGGCCGGAGCTGCGCTGTTTCTGTTGTTGTCGGCAATGGGGTATTTCCAGTGGTTCTTGGCGATGGATCCCTGTGAGCTCTGTGTTTATATTCGTTTTAGTCAGTGCTGTATCTTGATTGCCGGTATTGCCATGGCGATTAAGCCTTCCAGTCAATGGCTCAAGGTCTTGGGATTGGCGCTGGCTTGGTATGGTGTGATCCAGGGGATGCTCTGGTCAGTTGAGCTGCAACAGATACATGCAGCTGCGCACATGCTGGATGGTGGCGATATCTTTGCTACTGGTGGCGGTGGTGCCGCTTGTTCAACCGAACCGCATTTCCCCTTGGGGTTACCGTTGCATGAATGGTTACCCTATGAGTTTGCGCCGACAGGGGGCTGTGGAGAAGATGATTGGTCACTGCTGGGAATGAATATGGCTGATTATTGCATCATAGCCTACAGCATTTTCAGCCTGGCGCTGGGTGCCGTCACCCTGGGCTGGTTATACAGTCTGTTTGCCAAGAAGTGAATCAAGGCGGCTCCCCCACCCAGTGAGCGAAGGCGAGGGAGCCTGTAAGGCTATTTATGACTGCCCTTAGCTAGGGCGATTGCGCTGTTTTGGCAGATCGCTCAGGTACTGGACAAACTCCACTTCAAACCCGGCCGGGTCGATAAAGTACACATTGCGGCGCCAGGGCTCGTCAGCACCGTCTTTATCTATGCTATAGCCTGCGTCCTGCAGGCGCTTGATCACCCCGTCAATGTCTGCTGTGACAAAGGCGAAGTGGGCCAGCCCGGGTTGATGACCGCTCAAGTCGCGGTTATTGCCTTCGCCATTATCGCTGAAAGCCAGGTATTGATAGTCATCACCGAAGTGGAGCCATTTTCGTGGCTTGCCATACCAGCTTCCTTCTCCTTGGCAGCGGATCTGCCAGTGAGGAAAGGCGGCGCGGTAAAAATCCAGGGTCTTGGGGAGGTCAGCGACCACCAGGTTCAGATGTTCCAGTTGTATCATTTGCGTTCTCCTTGGTATTTGCCCTTTTTCCTTCTTATTCGGGCCTTTTGTTTACATGCCGTAGCAATATTCCTGTTGTTTGGGAAAGGGGGCGTCCCTGTGGGCAAAACGTATCTGTGCCAGTGCTGCTGCATACTGGGCCAACATATGCAGGCTGTAGCCGATCCTTTCTCTTAATCTGGCATCGCGGATGCTGTCGCATTCGGGGTTGAGCATTTTCTCGACATCGCGGACGATCAAATGATCCGGCACCGCCACCAGTTTGTTGTTTTTCATGGCGTTCATTCTCAATTCACTGATGGGATAGGCGCCGCTTATGCCTGAGACAACTGCAACCAGCAGCACAGGCTTATGGGCCGTATGTTGGCTGTCACACATCAGTAGAAAGTTCTTCAACAAAGGTGTCGCCATGCCGCCCCATTCCGGAGTGATAAGCACCAGAGCATCGGCTGCTGTCACCTTGGCTTCTATCCGTTGCCAGTCGGCGCCCTTGTGTTGTTGTTCACCATCCCAGAAGGGAAGATTGAAACCGCAGAGCTCCAAATGCTCCGCCTCTGCGAGCTGCTTGGTCTTTATTTCCCGGGTGATGAATTCTGCGACCTTGGCACTCTGGGATTGGAAACGTTGGCTGGCGCTGACGACTAGGTATTTCATGTTAAGTAAACCTTTTTGTTTATTTATTGTTTTATAAGGTATGTGCTTTACTTAATAATGTAAAGATAAAATAAACAAAAAAGTTTATTTATTCTGGATGCGGCGTCCTGATCCGGGCATAATCAGCGCTGGAGGTGCCATGAAGACCACAGACAAGATAGTCGACATTCTCAAGTTGAACGGAGCCCAGACGGCCCAGAGCCTGGCCGCTGAGCTGGGGCTGACCAGTATGGGGGTGCGTCAACATCTGCAAGCCCTTGAAGCCGAGGGGCTGGTGCGGACAGAAGATAGAGCCGAAGGCCGCGGCAGGCCTGCGCGTTATTGGACGTTGACCGAGCAAAGTCGCTCGCTGTTTGCCGACCGTCACGATGAGTTGAGTCTGCAGCTGATAACTTCAGTGCGTCAGGTCTTTGGTGACGAGGGCTTGGATAAACTCATCAGTCACAGGGAGCAGCAAAGCCTCGAGAGCTATTCGAGCCAGATGGCCGCTGCCGCTTCCCTGGCCGACAAGCTGGAATGCCTGGCCGAGATCCGAAGCCGTGAAGGCTATATGGCGCAGATTGAAGCGGACAGTACCGGCTTTTGGCTGCTGGAAAACCATTGCCCCATTTGTGCGGCGGCCACGAGTTGCCAGAATTTTTGTCGCTCTGAGTTGGCGCTGTTCCGGCAGTTGCTGGGGCCCGAAGTGGAGATCAGTCGCCGCGAACATATCCTGGATGGTTCACGTCGCTGTGCTTATCGGATTGAAGCTAAAGGCGCCTTAAACGATGCGCAGTAAGAGGGGACGACTGGACAGGTTTCTCGCCGGGCAGCTGAATATTCCCCGTAAACAGGCCAGGCAATTGCTTGCCGATGGCCGGGTTTGGCTCGATGACGAGCAGGTGTTTGCCGCAGACAGGCTTATCCATGAGTTCAGTCATATTCGTCTCGATGGGCAATGGCTGCAGCGGCAAAACCCTGTCTATTGGATGCTGAACAAGCCTGCCGGAGTAGTGAGCGCCACCCAAGATCCCGAGCATAAAACCGTGCTCGACTGCCTGCCCCCGGCAGCATTGGTGCCGGGGCTGCATATCGCCGGCCGCCTGGATAAACAGAGTACCGGGCTGGTACTGCTCAGCAATGACAGCCGCTGGACCCAGGCGTTGACCCTGCCTTCATCGAGCAAGGCCAAGCGTTATCGGGTGCGTCTGGCCAATCCGCTGGATGACACTTATATCGAGGCTTTCAGGGACGGATTTTTCTTTGAGTTTGAAAACGTCATCACAGCGCCGGCCGAGCTGAAAATGTTGGCAAGCCATGAGGCCGAGGTGATACTCACCGAAGGCAAGTATCACCAGATAAAACGCATGTTCGGCCGCTTTCGTAACCCTGTGCTGGCGCTGCATCGCAGCCAGATAGGTCAGATAATGCTGGATGACTCTCTGGCCGAGGGCGAAGCCAGAGAGTTGACCCGGGAAGAGGTGGAATCGGTCGCTTACTGACGATTTTACTGACGGCTACTGAACTGCGGCGATAATGCTATCTATGGCAAGTACCACCTGCATACTGGCATCTTCCATCCGTTGCAGTGCCATTACCTGCTCTGTGGTGTTGCCGGCTGCGGCCTGTTGCAGCGCCAGGCGGCCACTTTCGTGCACCAATGCATGCGGCGCTTCCAACTCGCGGAACCCCGGGAGTGAGCTATAGAGGCTGGCGCCTTGTCCTTCGTAGTACCACTTACCCAAACGGCAGTCATGGTGGCTGTTTACCGGCTGATCAAAACACTGGTTTTGCAGCAGTTCATAGATATTCTGCTTCCATACCGCATGATCCAGCTTGGTGGTGTTGAGGAAAGACACTGTCGCGGCATGGCTGATCACCTGTTGCATCTGCGCCGATTGCGCCAATACCTGAGTGACCACTGTGTCTATCTGCACCGCCGAGCTGGCCACTTCATCGGCGCAGCCTTGGTTGTCATCTGTCAGGGTTCGTATGCTTTCTGACTGAGTGATGATCTGTTGCACCAACTGCTCTATCTGTTGGCTGGCGTCACTGGCCTTGGCCGCCAACTGCCGGACTTCATCGGCCACCACCGCAAAGCCGCGACCTGCCTCTCCGGCGCGGGCGGCTTCGATGGCGGCATTGAGTGCCAACAGGTTGGTCTGTGCCGAAATGCCCTGAATGGCGCTGACAAACTGGCTGATGCTTTGGGTACTGGTATCCAGCTGCGCCACTGTTCCCAGGCTATGCTGTGACTGAGAACTGAGCAGATGGGCTCGCTCTCCCAATCTGGTCACGGCGCTGCGGGTTTGCTCGAACAGGGCGTTGAGTTGCTCCAGTTTGCTTTGCTCCTCAAGCAGACGTCCGGCGTCTTCGGCCATGGCCTCGCGTACCGATTGCAACATGAGCCCGCCCTGGTTCTGGCAGGCCAACATGGCGGCAAGGTCGTGGTTTTGCGCCAGTGCCTGGTCCCTTTCCTGTTTAAGCTGCCCCAGTTGCAACTGCAATTGCTCCAGTGTCGCCTGGTGCTGCTGGCTCTGTTCATCGAGCTGCTGTTTCAATGAATCTATCTGCCGGTGAAGATGATGGTTAAAAAGCATAAAACTTCCTTGGATACAAATAGTTGCATTCTATTTATGGCTATTTTAAGCATAGACTTTGGCCTGTTCCCTTGGCGGGATCAAGCTCTCATTTACAATCAATATAAAAAACGCCACCCTGAGGTGGCGTTTCCAATCAGGCTTGGGCCTGCTGCATTCTCAGCAGCCACTTACCGTAGATATAGATGCCGACGGCGGAAATGGTGCCTATGGCGCCTATGATGTACCAGGCCATGCCTATGTTGTGGCTCTGGTAGAGGATCTCAGTCAGCTCGCGGCCACTTTGGCCGGTGAACTCAACCAGTTTATGAAAGGCTTCCCCCTGCGGAATGGCGGCTACATCCTTCTGTGACATGCCCTTATCCAGCAGCATCTCACGGGAGAAGATCTCTTTGGAGGCAAAGATCTCATAGAGTTTGGGGCCGAAATAGCCTTCCAGGCCCCAGCCTATGCCCTGTGGCAACATCACAAAGCCGAGGTACATGGCCTTCTTGCCTTCGGGGGCGATATTGCCCATAAATTCGTTCTTCTTCGGGCTTATCATCATTTCGCCGAGGGAGAACATGGCGATAGCCAACACGATAAACCAGGCCGCATGGGTGGCACCGATCAACACAAAGGCAAATATAGACAGCAGACAGCCGGCCAGCATGGCGCTGGTGATACGGTACTTGGCGGTCAGAGCGGCTATCAGGAAGCAGCTGGTCATAATCAGACCCGCGTTGAGGTTGAGCATGCCTTCCGGCATGACCTTGGTACCTTCGTTGTTCAGCCCGAGCCAGAATTGCAGTATGCCGTTGCTGGTGCCTTCAGGGCCAAACAGGCTGGTGACAATCACGCTGGTATCCACCCATTCGGCAATATGAATAGGCAGCACGTCAAACAGGGAGTTGAATAGGAACCAGAAGCCGGAAAACACCAGCATATAGTAGATGACTACCGGCTTTTTCAGTTCGCTCCAGGCATCTTTCCAAAGCATTTCCTGCTTGAGTTCACCGGACTTGATCTTACGTTGCCGTTCCAGGCGTTGCTCTTTACCCGGTTCTTTGTACGTCAGCAGGAACAGGAAGTTGAGCGAGATAATGGCGGCGCAGGCGTAGAACACATTGTCCCAGGACAGCTGCCGCATATGCACCGCCACTAAGGGGCCAAGGAAGCCACCGATATTTACCACCTGATAGAAGATACCCCAGGCCATGGAGGTGTTGTTACGGTTGGTGGACAGCACCAGCGTTCCCTGGATGCCGGGCTTGAAGATGCCGGTACCGGCCGCCAGCAGCATGGCACCGAACAAAAAGCCCCAGAAGCTGGGGAAGAAGGCCATACAGAGGTAGCCACAGATCTTGATGATGGTTGAGGCAAAGATGGTCTCTTTGTAGCCCACTCTATCTGAGAGCCCGCCGGTAAATACCGGCACAAAGGTCTGCAGCAAGGCCCAGAGTGAAATAATGATGCCGTAATCGCTGAGGCTGATACCTAGGCCGCCTTCGGAAGCCGGCGCCTTGGCATAGAGTCCGGCACTGGCCTTAACGCCGTAGTAGGCGATACGTTCAACCAGTTCCATACCGCCGACCAGCCAGAAGATATAGCTTAAACTGGCGATGGAGGCCCACATTCCCAGTTGCTTGACTTCGCGCAGGTCATTGCCTGCACAGGAGTTGGAGTCGCTCATACTCTTCCCTTGTCTGTATTATTATGTTTGTAGGTCTTTTATCAATTGCAGGCTAATGCCTTGTATCAAAAAAGGTGATAACCGCGACACTTTACCCGCTTTACTGTCAAACACCAAAAAACAAGCCTGATCAAATTGGAAAAATCATGTTCTGCCTGGCAAAAATTGCTGCTTACTTTTAACAATATTCATAACTTTCAAATCATTAACTTGGATAAGTGGCTCATTCGCTTGCAGACCTTGCTATCTCCTTGTAGCTTGGAGTTTGTTTGAGCTGATACTGGAAAGTCTGCGGTGGCAATTGGGCGCGCCCAAGGGACTGAGCAAGGAGCCAAGATGCGAGTATTAACTGTAATGATTGTGGGCACTGTGCTGCTGTTGGGGGGCTGCTCTGAAGAGGCGGCAAAAACCGGGTCCGAGAGTCTGAAAGATACTGTGGGAAGCCCTAATCCGGCAGCGGTATTTTGTGTCGAATCCGGCGGTAAGCTGGAGCTGGTTCAGGAACAAAAGGGCACTGTAGGCTATTGTCACCTGCCGGATGGCAGCATTGTGGAAGAGTGGGCCTATTTTCGGGCCAATCATCCGCTAAATTGATTGGCCCGATCCCCTAAAAGGGTGTTAGAAACGGTAGCTATAGGCCTGGTTGACAAAGTCGAGCCCTGGGTTGGGTTTGCTGAGGCCCGCATTGGAATAATGCAGGTAGGTGATGGAGCCTGTCTGTTTGCGCTCACGGCCAAATT
The DNA here is from genome assembly GCF_007636515.1 of Shewanella sp. MSW. NCBI lineage: Bacteria > Pseudomonadati > Pseudomonadota > Gammaproteobacteria > Alteromonadales > Shewanellaceae > Shewanella > Shewanella sp. MSW. The sequence goes on along the minus strand of NZ_LVDR01000008.1, from coordinate 50,573 downwards.
TGAAGGCAAAGCCTATCCCGGCCTCCAGATAAAAGTCCAGCCATTGTCCCCTCATCAGCGGGTATTTCAATATGGGTGACATGGCCAGCAGATGATTGACATCATGCTGGTTATTTTCGCCGCATTCCCAAAAGTTGATACTGGCTTTCAGGGGCAGTTCAAAATTTCCACTGATAGGTTTCAGGGGATCCAGATACAGCTGATAAGCCAGTTTGCTACCCTTGGCCTGGCCTTCTTCATGGATATAGTTGATTGCCACACTTTGTTCGGCGGCGTTGGCATAGCTTGGCATGATACAGCACTGCAATAAACTGCCCAGTAAAAAACAGCCTGGCTGGATAGCGCTCGCAGTATCAAGGTTAGTATGAGTGCCAACAGGGGGAGTTGTTTCTGTGAGAGGCTCAGCCAAGTGCCGGGCTTATAGACCCTTGGCTGAGTGAACAATCGTTTAGTGAAACAGATTCAGTCCCATGGCGGCTTTGACATCTTGCAGTACGGCATCACTTATGGCTCTGGCTTCTTCCGTACCTTTTTGCAGTATCGCCAGCAGTTGCCCTTTGTCTGCCAGGGCTTGCCTGCGCCGCTCCCGCATGGGCGCGAGTAATTCCTGCAGGCAGTCGTTGAGTATCCTTTTGCACTTCATATCGCCGAGGCCGCCTCGGCGATAATGGGCCTTGAGCTCGGCTACCAAGGGCTTGTCCGGATGGAAGGCATCGAGATAGCTGAATACCGTGTTGCCCTCGACTCTACCCGGATCTTCTACTCTCAGATGGTTGGGATCCGTATACATGGAAAACACCGCTTGCTTGAGTTCATCACTGCTCATTCCCAGTTCTATGGTATTGCCAAGGGATTTGGACATCTTGGCTTTACCGTCGAGCCCCGGGAGGCGGCCTGTGTCACTGAGAATCGCCTGACACTCCTTGAGCACTTCGGCCCCCACCAGATTGTTGAAGCGACGGACGATTTCGTTGCTTTGCTCCAGCATGGGCAACTGATCTTCACCCACAGGCACATGAGTGGCCCGAAAGGCGGTAATATCGGCGGTCTGACTGACGGGGTAGACCAGAAAACCCGCCGGTAGGCTGCGTTCAAAGCCTTTTTGCTGGATCTCCGCCTTGACTGTGGGATTGCGCTCAAGCCGGGCAACCGTCACCAAGTTCAAGTAGATACAGGTGAGTTCCGACAGCGCCGGTAGTGCGCTTTGCAGGCAAAAACGTGTCTTGGCCGGATCCAACCCGGCCGCCAGGTAGTCGGCCATGACTTCGAGAATATTGTCGGTCACCTTGGCCGGGTTATGGCCGTTGTCGGTCAAAGCCTGATAGTCGGCGATCATTACGTTCTGATCGAATTCGTCCTGAACCTGGACTCTTTGCCTGAGCGAACCAACATAGTGGCCGATATGCAGTTTGCCTGTGGGTCTGTCGCCTGTGAGTATGATCTGTTTCATCTTGTTCTCCTTGAGATTGCCGGAGCCATAAGACGTACAGATACACAAAGGCCGCCTTATGGCGGCCCGGAAGATATGATTTTACCTATGTTTAATCCTGACGCCGCCGGTTTGGGCTGCGCCACCAAGTCTGTTGCATGAGCAATGAGTCGATTGGGGAATACATAGGATTAATCAAAAATACATTTAAAGACCCAAGGATAGTAAGTCCTGAGTCTGTGTTATGCAAGTCAATTAAAGTGAGGTTATTTGTCAGGAGTTTGTGCCAGGTCAAGCATTTTTTAACTGTAAGGTATAAGGTTAAAGCATAGTCACTCGGCAAGTGAGAGGTGCTTATGATGCGGTCCTTGTTTGCTGGCAGATCTTGGCTGTTCTTGGGTGTTGGCGCCAGTCTGCTGTTGTCGTTGGGGGTTGTGGGACGCTTTCCCGAGCAGGTGATGCAACTCAACCCACTGATGTTGTTGGCCAGTCTGCTGGTGGCCGTGGGCGTCGGTGTCTGGTCGGCGCAGCTTGGTGGTAAAGCCTTGTGGGCAGTACCTCTCTCCTTTGTGCTGGTGATGTTGGCCGGTACTTTGATGGCGCAAACCTCGGTAGCGCTTATCGTCAGTAAATCCTTTGTCCTCTTGTCCATGTTTGTGCTCGGCATGTTGATTGCCGGTAATATCTGTTTTGCCACCCATATCGCTGCGGCAATGGTTGGCATGTTGGCATTTGCTCATGGCTACACCCTGGGCAGCGCCAATCTGGGTGTAGCCGACTGGACCCTCAGTGGCTCCAACTTGTTCTTGGGCTATCTGGTGGGGATTGGCGCGACGGTGTTGATCCTCAGCATGGTAGGGGAGGTAACCTGTAAAGTGCTGGCTAAGAAACAGCTGCAATACGTGCTCGGCACTTGTCTGTTGCTGGCCGGCTTGATGATGGTTGTGGCAGTGTGACGGGGCAGAAACAACAAGGGCAAGTTCGATGAACCTGCCCTTGAGTCTTTATGCCGCTTGGATAGCGGTTTGATTGGTCGGAGCGACAAGATTCGAACTTGCGACCCCTGCCTCCCGAAGACAGCGCTCTACCGGGCTGAGCTACGCTCCGACTCTGGAACCAGATGGTAAGTGAAGCTTAATTGGAAAAATGCCAACCAGGCCGCAAAATTATTCTCCGATGTGAGCTTGACAGTTGAAGCGCTGAAAAAAGCATCATGGCATTACCCTCGGCTGAGCTCGATGATTCTGCTTATCAGGGCATAGAGGCCGTTGCTGCGTGATGGGCTCAGTTGCCCCTCCAAACCCAGTTGCTTGAGATAAGCCTTGGGCTCAAATTGCGCCAGGGTTTGGCTGTCGCTGTTATTCACAGCATGCAGCAACAGGGCGATCAGCCCCTTGACGATGCGGGCCTCGCTGTCGGCAATAAACAGATGCTTACCATCGATTTGACAGTAATAGAGCCAGGCGGCGCTTTCACAGCCGCGTACCCGGGCGGCTTCAGTTTGCAGCTCGGGTGGCAGGGCCGGTAACAGCTTGGCGCCTTGCATTAACTGGCGGTATCTGTCCTGCCAATTATTGGCCGAGGAGACGGCTTCAAATAAGTCGGCCAGTGGCGCCTGGGTTTGCTTGGCAAACTGGATAAAGTCGGCAGCAGTGAGTGTTTGCTCTGTCATGGTTCAGTATCCCAGTAGTTCGGCGCTTGCCTTCAGGGCATCGAGAAAACGTTTGATATCTTGCTCATCAGTGTAGATCCCCACAGAGGCCCGGCAGCAGCCCTTGATACCCATCAGCGACATCAGTGGCATGGCGCAATGATGGCCGCAGCGTACCGCTATGCCTTGTTGATCCAGCAGTATGCCTACATCCTGGTGATGCTCCCCCTTGAGATTAAAGGCCACGGCGCCCAGATTATCCCCGTGGGCGGCGTAAAGCTCGACCCCGGCAATGGTGGATAACCCCTGTTGCAGCTCGTTCAGCAGTTTTTGTTCGGCAAGCGCCAGGGCTTGTCTGTCCTGCTGTTCGAGAAAGGCGATGGCCTCTCCCAGACCTATGACCTCGGCTATCGGCGGGGTGCCGGCCTCGAGGCGGTTGGGCAAGTCGCCAAATGTACTGTCTTGGAAACTGACGGTTTTTATCATCTCACCGCCGGTCAGTAGTGGCTCCAGGGTGTCCAGCAACTCATAGCGGCCCCAGAGTACGCCTATGCCGCTGGGGCCATACATCTTGTGGCCGGAAAAGGCATAAAAGTCGCACCCCAGTTGCTGCATATCCAGCGGCAGGTGGGCAACGGCCTGGGCACCATCCACCACACTGATGGCACCGGCGGCGCGAATATCCTGACACAGGCCTGCTATGTCATTGACTGTACCCAATACATTGGAGACATGGCTGAGGGCCACCAATTTGGGCTTTTGCTGGAGCAGCAGGCCAAAGGCCGCCTTATCGAGGCGCAGATCTTTATCCAGTGGTATGGGTTCCAGCCTGGCACCACTGCGTTTGGCCAGTTGTTGCCAGGGCAGCAGATTGGCGTGATGAGCGCAGCTGTCGACCAGAATGAGGTCATCTCTGCCAAAGCGCTCGCCAAGGCCCCAGGCCAGCAGGTTGATGGCTTCGGTGGTGCCGTGGGTGAAGATGATCTCTTCCCGCCGGGCGGCATGGATAAAATCTTGCAAGGCATCACGCACAGCTTCGTAGGCCTGGGTCGCCCGGGCGGAAAGCTGATGGGCCGCTCTGTGCACATTGGCGCAATCTTCACGGTAGAAACGCGCCATAGCTTCCAGCACCCGCTGGGGTTTTTGGCTGGTGGCGGCCGTGTCGAGATAGACCAGGGGATAATCCCCCAACATCTGGGTGAGCGCGGGAAACTGGGCGCGCAATTGTGGAGTGCTCATTGCTGTGGATCTTCAATCAAAAGGGCGCACAGATCTTTATGGATTTGTGCGCCCAATGCAAGGCGAAATATCTCAACCCTTAAGGACAGGGCAGGCGAAATCGGCTCGACAGCGAGTTGAGCTCACCGAGCAGTTCATCACTCAGCTTAAGCTGCGAGGCGGCAATGTTCTCCTTTAACTGCTCCAGATTGGTGGCGCCTATGATATTGCTGCCCACAAAGGGACGGGAGTTGACGAATGCCAGTGCCATCTGTGCCGGGCTCAGGTGGAATTTTTGGGCCAGCTTGACGTAGGCCTCGGTGGCCTCAAGCGCCAACTCGGTGCCGGTATAGCGGGCGAAGCGCTTGAACAGGGTCAACCTGGCGCCTGCCGGCCACTGACCGTCGAGGTACTTGCCTGTGAGGGTACCGAAGGCCAATGGCGAGTAGGCCAGCAGTGGTAACTCCTCGCGGTGGCTTATTTCACTCATGCCCACTTCAAAGCTGCGATTCAACAGGTTATAGGGGTTCTGCACGCTGACAATTCGCGGCAGGCCGTGTTTCTCAGCCAGTTGCAGGTATTTCATCAGGCCCCAGGGCGTTTCGTTGGAGACCCCGATATAGCGCACCTTGCCGGCGCGGATCACTTCGCTCAAGGCTTCTAGGGTATCCAGGATGGGAGTCATCGACTCCTGCTCCTGCTGCTCATAGAAGAGTTCGCCGAAGAAGTTACAGTTTCTGTGGGGCCAGTGGATTTGGTAGAGATCGATACAGTCTACGCCCAGGCGCTGCAACGATGCATCCACCGCCAGCTGGATATTGCGCCAGTCCAGTGCCATCTTGCTGCGGATATAGTCACTCTTGCCGCCGGGAGCCGCCACCTTGGTGGCAATCACCAGGTTGTCTCTGTTGCCGCGGGCCTTGAGGTAGGCGCCAAGAATGCGTTCGGTCTCACCCTGAGTCTCGGGTTTTGGCGGCACCGGATACATCTCGGCAGTGTCGATAAAGTTAATCCCTTCGGCTAGGGCCATATCTAACTGGGCGAAGGCCTCGGCCTGGCTGTTTTGCTCGCCCCAGGTCATGGTGCCGAGGCACAGTTTGCTTACTTCCAGAGTAGAGTGGGGGATACGTCTGTATTCCATTGAAAGCTCCCGCTAATTTCCTTATCTGCAAGCTAACAAGCGACAGAGGTTGATTGTCAATAAATAAAACAGGTTTTTGTGTCACTTTTGTTGCTTGTGCCTGTTGCTGTAGGTAGAGGTGAAACACAGAAGTAATCGATGAGGGGAATAACCAATGGTGGATTTATGCCTTATTTGAGCCCCAAAGCCTGGCTCTGCTTTGGAGTCTTTGGGGCGTCAATCCACTGACCTCTGGTTTGAGCGCCGAGTTTTCTCTCTATTCAGACGGTGAAACATTCTCGGCTCCGGCCAACCATTGGCGTTAAACTTTAAACTCGCCAACTGAAGCCTGCAACTCTTCGGCGAGTTGCGCCACCTGATGGCTGGATTGGGCGGTCTGATCGGCGCCTGAGGCGGTTTCTTCCGAGATCAGTGCAATATGTTCCAGTTTTTCTGAAACCTGCTGGCTGACCAGGTTCTGCTCCTGAGCGGCGTTGGCGATTTGGGTGCCGGCATCGAAGGCCTGATGAACAGATTCGCTGATAGCTTCCAGAGCCTGATTGGCTTGCTCTGTCTTGGCGACGCAGGAGTTGGCCTGGGCGCGGCCTTGTTCCATGACAGCGACCGCCTCTTGGGTGCCTGTTTGCAGCACCTGGATCATCTGCTGGATCTCCTGGGTCGATTCCTGGGTGCGGGAGGCGAGGTTGCGTACCTCATCGGCCACAACGGCAAAGCCGCGTCCCTGTTCACCGGCCCTGGCGGCCTCGATGGCGGCGTTGAGAGCCAGTAGATTGGTTTGCTCGGCAATGCCGCGGATCACATCCAGAATCGAGCCAATGGCGTCGCTGTCTGAGTGCACCTTGTTGATCACCTGTCCCGCCTTGGCGACTTCGTCGGCCAGTGCTTCTATGGTGCGGCGGTTTTCCTCGGCAATGATCCGCATATTCTGAGCTTCTTCATCGGCCTGTTTAATCTGGCTCAGGGCGTGATCTGCGCTGTGGGATACCTGCTGGGCACTTGAGCTCAGCTCTGTGGTGGCTGTGGCTACCTGATCTACCTGACTCTTTTGCTCCTGGATCCCGATAGTGGTTTGTGAGGTGACTGCCGAGGTTTGTTCGGCGGCGGCTGCCAACTGGTTGGATCTATCCAAAATGCCGCGAATAAGACCTCTGAGACTGTCGATAAGGCGGTTGCAGTTGCGGGAAAGCTCGGCAAACTCATCCTCGCCTGAGTCATCCAGTTTATGGGTCAAGTCACCGGAAGCGAGGATATTCAATGCTTGATTGATACGGTTGAGTGATGCGGTCAGTGGTTTCACCACGGCAATACTCACGGCTATGGCTACCACAATAGCTACCAGCACCACCAATAGGGTCTGCATACTGGCCGAGTCGATACTGGCCAGGGTTTTGGCATTGATCTCGTTGGTCAGGGTTTCGATGGCCCCGGAAAGGGCTGCCATTGCCTGATTGGCATTTTGTTTGTCGGTTTCCACTTGAGCCAGTGCCACCTGAGTACTGGCCTTGAGTTCAAGTTGGATTGCTTTCTGGGCCTGAATCGAGTTTTTGCCTTTAAGATGCTGGTTGAGTTTGCCAAGCTCGCTGGTCATTTCATTGAGTATGTCGGCATCGATGACACCTGTGCCGTGACGACTGATGTATTCCAGTTTGGCCTCGGCTTCGTTGCTGATATAGCTAAGTTCTTTGACTATGATTTCGTATTTGCTGCGGTCTTCGGTGGCCACCAGATCGTAAACCGTGCTGATCAGATTTGTGACATTGCTGTCCAGTGCTGCGGCAGAAGCGGCAATTTCCCGCTCTGTGGTGTGTTCACTTTGCTCAAGATCCATCAGGTCCAGCAGCAGACTGGCGGCATCATCGGCGGTTGTCTCCAGTTGATCCCGCTGTTTATTGAGGCTTTCCTGCTGTTCCAGCGCACTGAGGTGGTCGGCCATCATGCGTTCGCTGGTGTTGATAAAGGCCTGATAATTGCGCTCTACTTGGGGCAGGATCTCTTTGAGTCCGGGTTCGTGCTGTACCAGTTTCGACAGACTGGCAAATTGCGCCTTGAAGCTTTGCTTTTGACTACCAAACAGTTGTTGGATCGGCGGCAGCTTATTGGCCTTGGGGACATGGTAACCCACCAGAACCAACCTTTGCTGCTCGCTGAGGGTCTCACTCAGCTCGCCGGTTGATTTCAGTGCCGGAATACTCAGTTGTTGTAGAACTTCTGTCGTGTTTTTCAGTTCATTGTTGGTGAACCAGGAAACAGCACCAAGCAGGATCAATAGCAGGGTGACTACGGCAAATCCTGCTATGACCCGGGTTGCTACATTCAACTTCATAGGCTACTCCGGATAAGGTTGTGGTTTTTCTCTTGGAAAAATCTTTTAGTTTTCATAGGCACGTTACCAAATGGTTATCGGCGTATGTCAGCTAAGCTTAACCTTTTTTTAACCTGGATTGGGTAATTTTTTGATCGGTTTCCAGGTGCCAGAGTGTTAGGTGTTCTCCCCAACAGCAGCCGGTATCCAGCGCCTGCAGTCTTTCGCCATCGACCTTGCCCATCAGGGCGGCCCAATGACCAAAGACCCGGGTGTAGTCAGCTGTGTTTGATGGGAATAAAAACCAGGGTTTGAGATTGGGATCTTCGCATTTGGCCGGCGGCACCTTGCAGCTGAAGTCCAGAGCGCCGTCGAGATAGAGGTAACGCATTCGGGTCAGGGCGTTGATACAGTACCTGAGTCTGGGCAGGCCACTGAGCGCACTGGACCAGTCTTCCGGCTCTTCTGTGTACATCCGGGCGATGAGACTGTCTAAATAGTCGGCTCTTTGCAATGCCTGGCTGACGGCGTCCGCTTCCTGTCGCAAGGTTTGGATGTCCCACTGGGGCGGCACGCCTGCGTGGGTCATGATGAGTTTGTGTTCGGGCAACTCACGCATCAAAGGCTGGTTTCTAATCCAGTCGATGAGACTGTCTATATCTGTAGCGTCCAGTAGCGGTTGTAGCTTGTCGCTGGGTTTGGCGCGTTTGAGCCCGGCCTTGACGGCCAGTAAATGCAGGTCATGATTACCCAGCACAGACTTGGCCGAGTCGCCGAGATCGCGGAAGAATCTCAAGGTCGAGAGAGAATCCGGACCGCGGGCGACCAGATCGCCGACCGCCCACAGCTCGTCCTTGGAGGGATTAAAATCGACTTTCTCCAACAGGCGTTGCAACTCGTTGAAACAGCCTTGAATATCGCCGACAAAATAGTGAGCCACAGTTATCTGCCCATTAGTGCACCTGGCCGGGTACAGCCAGGCGGAAAGGAGGGATCTGGGCGTAGAAACTCTCGCCCGAATCGGTTTCCATCAGGTAGCTGCCTTCCATAAAGCCCAGCGGCGTTTCCAGCACTGTGCCGCTGCTGTATTGGTAGGCGGTATTGGGCTTGATCCTCGGAGTTTCGCCGACGACACCAGCACCCTGAACTTCGCTTTGTTGACCATTGCCATCTGTTATCACCCAGTGGCGACTCTTGAGGGTCACCGCCTCATCACCCAGGTTGATAATTGTGATGGTGTAGCTGAAAAGATACTTGTCTTCATCCGGCGCAGACTGGTGTTCTATATACTGGGTCTGCACCTCGACTCTGATACGGCTTTTCTGGGGGTTCATCTTAAGTTCCTGGCCAAAATCTCTGATGGAAAGGAAGGACGCCGACCGGCGTCCGGATGTTATGCCTGGCGGTCGCTCAGTAAGTTGGCGATGGCGACATATTGCTCGACGCTGATCTGCTCGGGTCTGAGGCCGGGATCGATTCCCAGGGTCTCATAATCGGCATCATCAAGCAGCCCCTTGAGGTTATTTCTCAGGGTCTTGCGGCGCATATTGAAGGCGGTGCTGGTTACCTTGCTGAGCATGGCAACGTCTTTGGCCGGCCAGGGTTTGGTTTCATAGGGCACCAGACGCACTACGGCGGAATCTACTTTAGGTGGCGGCGTGAAGCTGCCCGGAGGCACTTCCAGTACCGGCACTACCTGGCAATAGTATTGGGCCATGACGGTGAGGCGGCCATAGGCCTTGCTGCCCGGGCTGGCTGAAAGCCGCAGTACCACCTCTTTTTGCAACATGAAGTGCATGTTGGTGATCTGCTCGGCATATTCAAACAGATGGAACATCAGCGGCGTGGAGATATTGTATGGCAGGTTACCGAAGACCTTGAGCTTCTTGCCCTCGACCATGAGTTTGTTGAAGTCAAACTGCAGGGCATCACCCTGATGGATTTCCAGCTTGTCTTTCAATACCGGGTGCTGCTTCAGACGTTCCACCAGATCTCTATCCAGCTCGACCACGGTCAGCTTGTCTATGGCACTGGCCACAGGTTCGGTCAGGGCCGCAAGACCCGGGCCGATTTCGACCATGACATGCTCATTATCCGGGGCGATAGCCGCCACAATACGGTTGATCACATTGTCGTCGGTCAGGAAGTTTTGTCCGAAACGTTTTCTGGCGGTATGGCCTAAGTGTACTTTATTGCTCATTGATACTCAGTTGGATCAGTTTTTACCGGCCAGTTCTATGGCCTTGTTGAGTGCACAGACGAAGCTGCCGATATCGGCCTTGCCTGTGCCTGCGAGTTCCAGCGCCGTGCCGTGATCCACCGAAGTGCGGATATAGGGCAGGCCCAGCGTAATGTTGACCGATTTGCCAAAGCCTTGTGACTTGAGCACGGGCAGGCCTTGGTCGTGGTACATGGCCAGCACCACATCGGCGTCTTGCAGATATTTGGGTTGGAACAGGGTATCGGCAGGCAGAGGGCCTATAATGCGCATCTGCTCCTGCTCTCTGAGCTCGTTCAGCGCCGGGATGATCACATCCAGCTCTTCCCGACCCAGATGACCATCTTCACCGGCATGGGGATTGAGGCCACAGACATAAATCTTGGGGTTGTCCAGGGCAAACTTATTCACCAAGTCCTGGTGCAGTATCCTGATGATCTGATGCAGGCGTTCCCGGGTGATCGCCTTGGAAACGTAAGCCAGTGGAATGTGAGTGGTCACCAAGGCTACCTGCAGACCTGGGCAGGCGAGCATCATCACCACATCCTGGCAACCGGCCTGATGGGCAAAAAACTCGGTATGGCCGGAAAAAGGGATCCCGGCCTGATTGATAATGCCCTTGTGAACCGGACCTGTCACTACAGCGTCAAACTCGCCGTTCATGTTCTTTTCACCCGCATAACGCAGGGTGTCGACCACATAGGCGCTGTTTTGCTCATTGAGCACGCCGCAGCGCGGCTCACAGGCCATGGGAAAGGGCACTATGGTCAAACTACCGGCTTGCTGTGGCTTGGCCGCTTGGCTTGGTTGATAAGGCTTGAGCTGGAGACTGAGCCCCAGCATCTTGGCGCGCGCCTGCAATAAGGCAGGATCCGCGCACACAACCAGCTCGGCCGGCCAGTCGCGCTGCGCCAGCTGTACTACCAGATCCGGACCTATGCCGGCAGGCTCTCCGGGGGTAATGGCAATACGTTTAATATCCAAGCGACTTAACCTCTGTCAGTTTCTGGGTCGAAGAGTTCAATGTATGCGTCGGCCCGCATTTCGTCCAGCCAGTTTTGTAACTCTTCGTTGAATTTGCGGCGGAAGATCAACTGATGCGCACGGTTGGTATTGAACTGATCCGTGGCATCGGTTTTGCGTCTCTCTTCCAGCTGAGTGATGTGCCAGCCGTGGGTTGAACGGAAGGGCTCACTGATTTCACCTTGCTTCAGGCTGTTGAGTGTTTGGGCAAACTCGGGCACATAAATGCTTGGGGCAGCCCATCCCAGCTCACCGCCTTTGGTGGCGCTGCCGGGATCTTCCGAATACTGGCGCGCCAGATCTTCAAACTTGGCTTCACCGCTGCGGATCTGTTTGAGGAACTGCTGCAACATCGCCTTAGCTCTATCTTCAGACAGAATTGGTGATGGCTTGAGCAGAATATGGCGGGCTCTGACTTCCTCAACTTCCTGGGTCTGTAGGCCGCGGGCGTCCATAATTTTGATGATATGGAAACCGGCACCACTCTTAATGGGGCCTATGATGTCGCCTGTTTTGGCATCAGTAATGACTTCGGCAAACAGGGTCGGCATCTCATTGATGTTCATGTAGTCCCAGATACCGCCTTCCAGCGCCTTGGGGCCTGCGGAGGAAGCAATGGCAGTTTCACGGAAGTCTGCACCGGATTTCAGACGTTCCAATACGGCATTAGCACGTTTACTGGCCGCTTCCAATTGCTCTGAGCTGGGGTTGGAAGGCACTTCGATCAGTATGTGGCCAACCTGATATTCGACGTCTTTCAGGCCCTGTTCCTTGATCAGTTTCACCAGGCTGTTGATCTCCTGGGGCGAAACCTGGATTCGGCGTTGTACTTGAATGCGCTGGATTTCACCCAGAGTCACTTCTTCACGCAGTTGCTCGCGGTATTGACTGAAGCTGTTGCCATCGGCTTCAATTTCGGCGCGCATCTGGGCGACCGTCATGTTCTGTTGCTTGGCGATATTCTCTATTGTTTGGTCCAGCTGCAGATCCCCGATATGCAGGCCGATACGGTCGGCCATCTGCAGTTGCAGACGGGTCAGGATCAAACGCTCAATAACCTGGGTGCGCAGTGCCTGATCTGAAGGCAGGCTTTGGCCGGCGGCCTTGGCGTTGGCCTTGACTGTGTCGACCATGTTCTGGACTTCACTTTCCAGCACTATGCCGTCGTTGATTTGCACCGCAACGCGATCCAGCAGTTGTGGTGCCGCCAGGGAAGCCTGGCTCATGACTAGAGCAAAAAATCCAAAAATCAGTTTCTTACAGGGTTTCATCCACAAAATCCTTGCCACATTTTCGTTTCGTTGGCCGCCGATGGCAGCGGCCCGGGTTGTCCAGATTGGACTCTCTGTCCTGTCCGAGGTTCAGCAATCTACCACAAATCTTGATTAATTCCTTAGATAAAGTGGTTTGCGGTAGTTGAACAGACCTTCATCCAACATGTCGTTGACCCCCAGAGGACCTGAGCCACCGAGACCTTTGATCACAAAGTTGAGGTAGACGCCGGTTTCGAACATTTCGCGCTCGTTGGGGGCGGCAGTCCTGAGGTCGTCCTCATAGTTGGTCTTGATACGGTAGTGGTAGCTCAAACGCACTGCCCAGCAGCATGACTCGTACTGGAAGCCGGTATAGCTTTCCACCGAGCGTTCCTCTTTAAGGTCGTAATACCAGTTACCGACAAAATAGAGTTCATCGGTAATAGGCCAGGTAGTACGGAAACCTGCCTGGGAGATATCCACTCTGTCGTTGGTGTTACTGTTGAGCAGATCCGGCACATAACGATAGCTGAACTGTAGCAGCTTGTTGGGGCCGGGGCGGTAGTCCAGAGATGCTTCGCTCTTCTTGTTGGAGCTGTTACGGGTATCGTATTGAATAGCACCACTGACAAACCAGTCTTTGTAGACTCGGGCATCCAGCTCAGCGGCCAGTACCGAAGTTGATGGTTGCTCCGTGAGGTCATCTTCATAGAGGCTGACCTTGCTGTCATCGAAATAGATGATCTGGCCCAGGCTGAACTTCAGTTGTTCCAGGTTACGCTCATCAAACAGGCGGGTGGTCAGACCCAGGGTTAACTGGTTGGCATCGGCGATGCGGTCCAGCCCCGAAAAGCGGCGGTCGCGGAACAGGCCGAAATAGTCCTGTTGCAGTTCACCCGTGTCATAAAGACCGATTTTGGACTGGTCTTCATAGCCGACATACAGATACTGGAATTGAGGTTCCAATGTCTGGCGATAGTTCTGGTTAAAGTAGTCGGTATAGCGCTCGAAGTTTATCTGACCGTGAATTCTCACCTGAGGCAAGGTACGGCTTATACTACTCTCCTGCTCGGACTGCTGAATATTGTGCTGCCAGTAGTTGGTTTGCATCAGCTTGACTTCACTGGTCAGTGAGCCTGCCGGGCCGTGAATAGGCAGAAGGATACTGGGCTCCATATGTACCCGTGTTGCCGTGGTGTAGATATCTTCTTTGTGACGGAAGTTGGTTATCTCTGAGGCGAAGTTGAAATCCAAGCCTTGCCACATTCCCGGAGTGCGGTAGTTGAAGTTCAGCTGCGGCATCACCTGATAGGGCCGTTCTTCCTTGCCCAATACTTTGATGTCCTGCACTCTGGCACTGAAGTCCCAGTTGTCGGTGAAATAGGCGATTTCACCAACCCGGGACAACTGGTTGTCCGTGGCACGATTGACATCAGAGTTGAGATCGTTGAAGTAGTTGTTGTCCGAGACATCGGTATAGTTGGCTAACACCCGCCAGTTTTCATCCAGAGCGTCGCTGTGTTCCCAGTGATACATATAGCGGTTGGGGCTGCCATCAAGCATGTTATCGCTGCCCAGGTATTCCAGGTTGAACTGGCCTGTAGGCGTTTGTCGATTACCTGCATCACCCAACAAATAGCGGAATTCTGTCTTGGTAAACAAGCCCCGCGACGACATATAGTGTGGGGTGAAGGTCAGATCGTACTCGGGGGCTATGTTCCAATAAAACGGCGCGGCAAATTCCACCCCGTTGGTGGTGCTGGAACTGAAACTGGGGAACAGGAAACCTGTCTTGCGTTTCTCCGAAACCGGCACTGTCATGTAAGGAATATAGAATACCGGCACCCCGCCTATTCTGAGTTTGGCGTCCCAGATTTCCCCCCACTCTTCTTTGCTGTCGATTTTGATCTTCTCGGCTTCCAGCAGCCAGGAGACATTATCCGGTGGGCAAGTGGTGAAGTTGGTGTTGTTCAGGATCAGGTTGTTGTTTTGGGTGATTTCCAGTTTCTGGGCATCACCGTGAACCTGCTGACCGTGGAGCCAGTACTGTGCCCCTTCAAGGGTAGCGTTATTGGAACGCATCTGCGCCATCAGCGAGTCGGCGGTCACGGTAAACAGCGGGTCTTGAAACACCAGATTGCCCTGAGCGGTTAATTGTTGCTCCTGCTGGTTGACCGTGGCTCTTTCAGCGGAAATTCTGCGCCCGGCCTGAGAAAAGGTCACATTGCCTTCAAAGCTGGCCTCGAGCCCCAATTGTGCCGAAGAGGCATCCGAATGGATCTGTATTTTTTGATCGGCCAAAGGGCCGCTGCTTTCCCCAACCTGATGGTAGGGAACCGGAGGCAAGATAACACATTGAGCGTTGTTGCCGCCCTCCTGAGAAAGGGGTTCAGCCAGCGTCAGGGGGGGTAAAAGGCTCAGTGCCAGAAAATATCGGATCTGCATCTTAGGTCAATTATTTAGATTTCTTTGTCTGGACAAGTATTCGGAGGGAAAAGTTGCATCCTGCCTCGGGCAACGCAGCCATAAAAAACTCTGTATTTATTGGCTGTTTCCTGTTTTTTACCTCGGTATAATAAAGCAATTTTTCGTCAAGAGCCATGAGATGACCTTGTCTGACCCCAGATTTCTTTCCATGTCGTGCTGGTTGCAGCAACTTTTCGGTAAGCCCTTGCAAGCCAAGCTGATTTCCGGTGACGCCAGCTTCCGGCGTTATTTTCGCCTCAATGTGGATGGTCGTGATTACATAGTCACAGACTCTCCGCCCAACTTATTGGATAACAAACCCTTTATTGCTTTGGCGCGGGCATACCATCAAGCGGGTATCCGAGTGCCCAAGGTGCTTGAGTTCAATGAGGCGGAGGGCTTTATCCTGCAGCAGGATCTTGGCGATAACTTGTTGTTGCCCGAGTTGACTGAAACCAATGTGAGTGCTTGGTATCTCAAGGCGCTGGCGATTTTGCCGGATATCGCAGCGGTGCGGGAAAGTGAGCTTGGTCCCTTGCCCGACTATGATGCGGCCTTTGTCGAGCGCGAGCTGGCGATTTTCAGCGAATGGCTACTGGAAAAACACTGGCAAGTCTCCCTGACAGCCGCTGAGCATACTATGTTGGCCGAAAGCTTTGCTATTCTGACTGCCAGCGCGCTTGCGCAACCCCAAGTCGGTATGCACAGGGATTTTCACAGCCGTAATCTGATGCTTAAAGAAGGTAAGCTTTGGGTAATAGATTTTCAGGATGCCGTATTGGGACCTGTGACCTATGATGCAGTCTCGCTGCTGAGAGATTGCTATATACGTTGGCCGGATGCGATAGTCGAGCCGCTGCTCAAAGCCTTCTTTGAACAGTGTCGCGAGCTGGGGTTGGTTGGCAAAGATGTTGATTATGCCACCTTCTGTCGCTGGTTCGATCTTATGGGAGTGCAGCGACACCTGAAGGCGGCGGGTATCTTTGCCCGCTTGCACCACAGAGATGGCAAGTCAGGTTATCTCAAGGATATACCGCTTACACTCGGCTATGTGGCAGATATCTGTGAGCGTTATCCTCAGTTGCAGGCGCTTTCCTCCTGGGTAAGACTGAAGTTATTGCCGCTGACTCAGCAACAGGCTCAAACCCAGTCTCAATTACAGTCCAGACCACAAGCAGAGGCACAGGAGCAAAAATGAAGGCGATGATTCTGGCTGCCGGTCGAGGGGAGCGTCTGCGCCCTTTGACCGATAAGCTACCTAAACCCCTGGTGCCCGTGGCCGGTAAGCCCTTGATTGAGTATCACATTGAACGTTTGGCCGCCATGGGCGTGACAGAATTGGTGATCAACTGCGCCTGGCAGGCAGACAAACTGATTGAACACCTGGGAGACGGCAGCCGTTTTGGCGTGACGATTCATTACAGCCGTGAGATTGAAGCGCTGGAAACCGGCGGCGGGATCAAGAAAGCCCTGCCACTGCTGGGTAATGCACCTTTTTTGGTGATTAACGGCGATGTGTTTATCGATGCCATGCCTGAGCTGCCCAATTTGGCTGCCGATACTCTGGCGCACCTGTTTCTGGTGGATAACCCGGCGCAGCATCCCGAGGGAGACTTCGCCTTGCTGCCGCAAACATTCGGCTATTCGCGGGTCAGTGACAGGGGCGCGCCCAGGTACACTTTCTCCGGGGTGGGAATATATCGCCCCGAATTATTCGATGGGGTAACCCAAACACATTTTGCCTTGGCGCCGCTGCTGCGGCAAAAGATGGCGCAGGGGCTTATCAGCGGCAGTCATTTCACCGGTTATTGGTGTGATGTCGGCACACTGGACAGGTTGCAACAGCTGGAGCTGAGGCAGGCCAAAGGGGCTGTTTAACCACGACCCCGCAAGCAGACACAAGATAAGACAGTTCAAGATTGAATATTGGCCCGGCCAAGTGCGGGCACACTATGGGATAACAGATGCGTATTTGGGGTAAATTTTTCGGCGGTGTCATCGGCTTTATGTTCGGGCGTTTCTTCGGTGCCTTACTGGGTATCTGGCTTGGACATCTATATGACAAGCGGATGGCAGCTGCTCAGGGGGAAAGTGCCGGCAGTCGGCAGGCTGAGTTTTTCAACACCACTTTTGCCGTTATGGGGCATATCGCCAAGGCTTCTGGACGGGTGACTGAAAATGATATCCGCATGGCCACCAGTCTGATGGATATGTTGCGCCTCAGCGGCGCGGCGCGAAAAGATGCCCAGCAGGCGTTTCGCGAGGGCAAGGAGCCGGACTTTGAACTGGAAGCCAGCCTGCGCCGTTTTCGGCGCATCACCTTTGGTCGCCGGGAAGTACAGCAGATGTTTCTGGAAATTCAAATCCAGACAGCCCTGTCTGACGGTGAGCTGCAGGACAAGGAATATGCAATACTGCAGGTGATTGCCAGAGAGCTGGGATTCAGCAGCTTTCAGCTCGATGAGCTGCTCAAGCGTTGGCAGGCAGAGTTTCGCTTTCAGCAAGCGCCCGGCGATCATAGACCATCGGTTGCCGATGCCTATGAAGTCTTGGGGCTTTCAGAGTCTGCCAGCGATCAGGATGTCAAACGCGCCTATCGTAAATTGATGAATGAACATCATCCGGATAAATTGGTAGCCAAGGGCTTACCGGAAGAGATGATGGAGTTGGCCAAGCGTAAGGCTCAGGATATTCAGGCGGCTTACGACAGGGTCAAGAGCAGTAGAGGAATGCGCTGAGCCTAGCCCTTGGGGGGCGGCTCATACTGTTAAAGAGGGTTCACCCAAGGAGAGCGCCATGAAACTTGCTTATTCAATTCCCTTGCTTTTGGCCCTGAGCGGTCAGGCTCAGGCCGAAGTGTTTGTTGCGCCGTTCGGCGGTTACAGCTTTGGCGGCAATGATCTTGACTACAGACCCAGCGAAAGCGCAGTTAATGACAACAATAGTGCGGATATTACCGAGGCCGGTCATTTTGGCTTTATGTTGGGGCTGACGACGTCAGATCCGGGTGACATGTATCTGCTTTACTCCCATCAGGGCACTGAGCTCAGTGGCAATGGTTTTCCGGGCGCTGACAAGCTGATGGACCTCAGCGTTGATTATCTGCATCTGGGGGGCACGCTCTATTTCCCTAAAGGCAAGCTGCGGCCCTATGTCACCGCCAGTGCCGGTTTGACGCAACTGCGTCCCGAGTATGGCAGTAATGAGACCCGTTTTTCCATGGGACTTGGGCTGGGGCTGGATTACCAACTGCTGGAGCAGCTATCCCTGTTTGCCGATGTGCGCGGTTATGCGACCCTGATAAACAGTGACAGCAGCCTGTTTTGCGATGCCAATCAGTGCTTATGGCATATCAAGGGCGATACCCTGTGGCAGGGACAGGTCAATCTGGGGTTAAGATACCGTTTCTGAGTGGGGTAACAAAGAGGTGAGTATGAGCTTTAAAATAGTGGTTCTGGATGGCTTTTGTCTCAATCCCGGCGATCTCGATTGGTCGCCACTCAAGGCGCTTGGGGAGCTTAGCGTCTATGACAGAACCCCGGCTGAGCTTGTGCTGCAGCGCGCCCAAGGCGCCGATATTCTGCTCACAAACAAGACAGTGCTCGGGGCGCAGCAACTGGCGGCGCTGCCCGGGCTCAAGTACGTAGGCATTCTTGCCACGGGCACCAATGTGGTCGACTTACAGGCCGCCGGCGACCTTGGCATCACAGTCACCAATGTGCCTGGCTATGGTCCGGATGCGGTGGCGCAGATGGTCTTTGCCCATCTCTTGTATCACACCCAACAAGTGGCGCAGCACCACCAGGCTGTGGCGGCGGGGGCCTGGAGCCAGTGCGCCGACTTCTGTTTTACGCTGTCACCGCTGATGTCACTCGCGGGCAAGGTGATGGGAATAGTCGGTTATGGTGATATAGGCTCGCGAGTGGCGAATATTGCCAGGGCGCTGGGGATGCGGGTGCTGCTGCATACCCGAACCGAGCGCCATGACCTGGCCGAAGGCATCAACTGGGCGCCACTGGAGCAGTTGTATAGTGAAGCCGATGTGATCTCGCTGCACTGCCCGCTGACCGCGGCGACCGAGAAGATGATCAATCAAGACTCGCTACAGCTGTTAAAGCCCGGGGTGATTTTGATCAATACCGCCCGTGGTGGGCTGGTGGATGAAATTGCGCTTGCC
Organism: Shewanella sp. MSW; assembly: GCF_007636515.1. NCBI lineage: Bacteria > Pseudomonadati > Pseudomonadota > Gammaproteobacteria > Alteromonadales > Shewanellaceae > Shewanella > Shewanella sp. MSW. The sequence goes on along the minus strand of NZ_LVDR01000008.1, from coordinate 31,695 downwards.
ACAGCACTCAATCAGGGCAAGTTGCGGGCCGGAGTGGATGTGCTCTCCAGTGAGCCTCCAATGCCTGACAACCCCTTACTCAATGCCAAAGGAGTCAGCATAAGTCCGCACAATGCCTGGGCGACAATAGAAGCCAGGCAGAAGCTGTTGGATATTGCCGTGGACAATCTGCGCGCCTTTATTGGCGGAGACTCAGTTAACCAGGTTTAACTCAATAAGGTATAGTGCGGCACAGTTGCCGATAGGAGCAGGGCTCCAACATGGCTTGGGTCAGCCCGAACCGGGCCGCCAGTTGCCAAAGCTCGCTGCGAAGCTGCTCCAGCTTATCGCTATCGTCGGTCATGATCGCCAGCTCGGCAAAATCGCCGAGCCCCGCCAGGCTGTCCAGCGTCATATGCCACTTGCCGATAAAGTAGATGCTGCGGCATTTTTGCAGCCGCTGCACCGGCACATAGCCCATGGCGCTGAGCATGCTGCGGGCCCTGGCGGCATCCGAGATATTGACCGCCTCACAGCAATCCGCTCCTGGGCCCTTGAGGATCCACAGCAGATTGTTGGATGGCTGCATCTCCCGGATGCACAGAGACTTGTCCGCCGCGGCCAGTTGACCATCCGGGGTATCGAAGTAGCAGTCGTCCTCCTGATTATCGGCAAACATGCACTCATGCTCCATGGCATTGAGGCGCTCAAGCAGTTGTTGTTTGCTGCAAGATTCATTCAGACGGAACTTGAGTTCCACTTCATACTTACCCTGAAAATGCTGGCTCATGGCGGCTTCTTTTAAAAAATCACTTCCACTTTGGCGGCGCTGCGTAGCGCCTTGTCTATGGCGCTTTGAATATCTAGATCCCTTGCCAGGGCAACTCCCAGACGGCGGCGACCATGGATCTCCGGCTTGCCGAACAGTCGCAGCTGGGTGTCGGCTTCGCTCAGCGCTGCTGCAAGGCCCGTGTAGCGCAGGTTGTTTGAGTCGCCTTCTTTGAGCACCACAGCCGAAGCGCTGGGGCCGTGCTGGCGGATATTGGCGATCGGCAATCCAAGAATGGCACGCACGTGCAGGGCAAACTCGGACAGATCCTGGCTTATCAGGGTCACCATGCCGGTGTCGTGGGGCCGGGGCGAGACTTCAGAGAAGTAGACTTCATCGCCCTTGATAAAGAGTTCTACCCCAAACAAACCATGGCCGCCGAGCGCCTCAACCACTTTGGCGCCTATCTGTTGCGCCTTTTCCAGGGCCACTTGGCTCATGGCCTGTGGCTGCCAGGATTCGCGGTAGTCACCGTCTTCCTGCCTGTGGCCTATAGGCGCACAGAAATGAATGCCGTTGACTGCACTTATGGTGAGCAGGGTGATTTCGTAGTCGAAAGGCACAAAGCCTTCGACTATCACCCGGCCTTGCCCGGCGCGGCCACCTTGCTGAGCATACTCCCAGGCTGCGGCTATCTGAGCTTGCTCGCGGATCACGCTCTGGCCCTTGCCCGATGAGCTCATCACAGGCTTGACCACGCAGGGCAAACCTATTTTGGCCACCGCCTGATTGAATTCTGCCTCAGTGTCACAAAAGACGTAGGGCGAGGTGGGGATCCCCAACGTCTCTGCCGCCAGACGGCGAATGCCTTCTCTGTCCATGGTCAACTGGGTGGCTCTGGCGGTGGGTACCACCTTCAGGCCTTCGGCCTCCATCTTTGCCAGGGTTGCTGTGGCTATGGCTTCGATTTCCGGAATGACCAGATGGGGTTTTTCCAGCTCGATGACGGCGCGCAGCGCCTCGGGATCGAGCATGTTGACCACATGAAAACGATGGCTGACCTGCATGGCCGGGGCATTGGGGTAGCGGTCGACGCCGATGACTTCGACGCCCAGGCGCTGCAGTTCAATCGCAACTTCTTTGCCCAGTTCGCCGCAGCCGAGCAGCATGGCGCGCACGGCGCCTTGGCTAAGGGGAGTGCCTAACATAGTGTGGGTACCTTTGGTTATTGTAGCTGCCTGTGGCAGCGGATTTTTTTGCTAGTTTACCCTTTGGTAATCGACTTGGGCGGAAGGCTTGATAAATTGTGCGCTGGATCACTGCTTGCGTTGCTGTGGCGAATGTTGGAATGTTGTTATTCTTAAGTCCGTTATTATCGTGCGGGAAGCCAGAATGCAGGATGTCAAAGACTTAACCGGGGTGCTCAGGGGCGGTACGCCCTTGGTGATAATTGAAACGTATGAGGAGCCCAGGGTATTGGAACTGCTCAAACGAGTGGCCGGTGTGCTGATGCGGCCCCTGTATGGCTGGAGTGTTACCCAGGGGCTCAAGCGGCTGGACAGGGAAGTTGGGGTGCAGAAATTCAATGCCGAACCGACCGATATTCTGGCGCATATCAAGGCCAGCCAGCAGCAGGGGATCTATGTGCTCTGTGACTTTCACCCCTATGTGGTCGATGCGCCGCGTAACGTGAGAATGATCAAGGAGATTGCCCTTGAGCACGAAACCTTGCAGCACACCCTGGTGATGGTCAGCCACGCTTTTGATGTGCCCCCTGAGCTTAGCCGTTACTGCGCTCATTTCTCCCTTTCCATGCCAGGGCAGGCCCAGCTGGAAAACCTCATCATAGAGGAAGCGCGCCTGGCCCGAGCCAAAGGGGCCTTGAATCGTCTCGATGAAGCCGTGATCCCACTGCTTGCCGGTAATCTTCGCGGTCTGAGCCATGCCGATGCCCGCCGTCTTGCCCGTAAGGCCATCTGGGATGATGGCGCCTTGTGTCACTCGGATATTCCCGTGGTCAACAAGGCCAAGTTTGCGCTTTTGGATATGGAAGGTGTGCTGCAATTTGAGTACGACACCTGTGACTTTGCCGATGTTGCCGGGCTGTCCAGACTCAAGGAGTGGCTGAGCCACAGGCGCCTTGGCAGCGATGCGCAAGCATTCGATACGCCCAAGGGCGTGATGCTGCTTGGGGTGCAGGGCAGCGGCAAGAGCCTGGCGGCCAAGGCGGTGGCCGGTATCTGGCAGCGGCCTTTGCTGCGCCTGGATATGGCCGGACTCTACAATAAGTACATAGGCGAGACGGAGCGTAACCTCAAGAAAGCGCTGGAGATGGCGGAATTGATGGCGCCCTGCGTACTCTGGATAGATGAAATTGAAAAGGGGCTGGGCAGCAGTAACAGCGATGAAGGCACCTCGAAGCGGATCCTCGGCACCCTGCTGACCTGGATGGCAGAGCGCAAGTCCGAAGTCTTTATGGTGGCGACCGCCAATGATATCAGCGCGCTGCCTCCCGAGCTGCTGCGTAAGGGACGCCTGGATGAGATATTTTTTGTCGACTTGCCGGACAGCTCCACCCGGGAGGAGATCTTCCGCATTCACTGCCGCAAGCGTAATATCGATCCGGCCGCGCTGGAATTGGCGAGTCTGGCAAGCGCCAGTGAAGGTTTCTCCGGCGCCGAGATAGAGCAGGCGGTTATTTCCGCCCGTTATGCTGCGAGGGCTGCGGGGCAGGAGGCCAATCAGGCCTGGCTGCTCGATGCCCTGAGTCGGACCCGCCCCTTATCTGTGGTGATGGCCGAAAAGCTCAACGCTTTGCGTCAATGGGCCAACGGCCGCACTGTGATGGCTCACGGTTGAGGCGGAAACTGGCTCAGGATCCGCATCACGGTTTCCCGAGTTGCCTCTGCCTTACCTTCACCGCCATCGCTGAAGCTGAACTGATCGCTGCCGCGCCAGATGAGGCGGTTGCTACTCGCTTCTATGATATCGATTTGTATGGTTTGGAGTTTGGCATCGGCGCCCAAGGGCACACCCACACTGGTGCCTACGCCAATGCCGCCGCCAGAGCCCCAGGTGCCGCTGCCAAGGCCGATGGAGAGGCCTGAGTCTTTCGGCTTATCTGTAGTGCGAAAGGCAAAGGAAACCTTGAAGTCCGCTGACTCAGTGACTTCAGTAAATTGTTTGCTTTTCAGCGTGTCGACAATTGCCTGATTGATCCGCTCGGCGCTCAGGGGATCATCACTGCTGGAAATCGGCAGGGGGGTGAACTTTTGTAGCTTGGCGAAGCTGTATCCTGGGTCGTAGTCCTGTTTCGGCTGCTGGGCGCAGGCCGTCAGCAGCAGGGGTAACAGCAGCAAAAGTGTCCTGAATGTCATCGCTTGTCCTCCGTGAAAGGATATACCTTACCCTGTGACTTTGTGCCAAAGCGGCCGTTAGTGCAAGAAGCGGATAAAAAATCGCCTTTTTAAGAATGAGATGATATACCTAAGGTTTACCCATCAGATAGAGCCTGCATTTACGCCCCTATGGAACAACTGGTCTTTTTTGATATCCCCAGCCCCTGTATCGGTGTCTGCCAGACAGATGCCAAGGGCTATTGCAAAGGTTGTTTCCGTAACCGTGAAGAGAGGTTTGATTGGCTCAATTTTTCCAACGCCCGCAAGTTGGATGTTATTCGCCTGTGCAAGGCGCGTAAACGGCGTTGGCAACTGGCGCAAATAAAGGCGCGCAGGGCGCAGCTAAAGGTGGAAGAGCTGCAGTTGAATCACAGCCTGGACTTTGATGCCAAAGACGACGCAGACGAGCCTCTGGACTTCAGTGATTTCAGTCTCGATTGAGTTCACGCTTGGGCAGGCTGATGCAAAAACGGGTTTCCCCGGGGCGGCTGAATAGCAGGATTTCCCCATGATGGCGTTCGGCTATACGCTTGATTATTGCCAGCCCCAGCCCAAAGCCTTTATTGTTGTTGCGTGAGGTATCGCTGCGGACAAAGGGCTCGAATATCTTGCGTTGTTCCTCTTCGGGGATCCCTTCACCATCGTCTTTAACCTCAATAGTCACCCTGTCTTTTTCATCACTCAGAGTCACCTGAATTTGGCTTTCGGCAAAGCGCTGGGCATTGGTGAGCAGGTTTTGCAGTGCTCTTTCAATCAAGGCCGGTTCACAGGTGAAGGGCAGTTTGGCGACGGAACTATCCAGGGTTATTGGAATCGGGCTCAGGCTCTGCAGTCTGTCTATCACCTGGCGGCAGAGGGCGGTGAGATCGCAGCTCTCCTGTCTCAGCCCTGTTTGGGCCGACTCCAGGCTGGCGTAGGTGAGCATCTCCTGCAGCAAGGATTCCATCTCTTTGACATCTTCTGTCATGCCGGCAATAAAGTCGGCTCTGGCGGTTTCATCGGCTCCTTTACGGCAATAGTTGGGGATCAGCGCCAGGGCAAACTTGAGCCTGGCCAGCGGCGTGCGGATCTCGTGGGATACAGCATTGGCCAGGTGTCGTTGGTTGTCGATAAGAGCACCGATATGCCGTGCCATCTCATTGAAAGTGTGCGCCAGGGGCTTTACCTGAGAGCGGGGCGACAGCTTGATACGGGTATCCCATTTGGCTTGTCCGAGGGCTTCAGTTGCTTGTTTGAGCACTTTAAGATCTCTCGATAGCGGCCAGACCCAAACCAAGGCCACACCGGCCAGCGACAGATAGAAAAACAGGGTGAATAGGCCACGCAGTCTGGCTCTGGGATCTGTGTCTATCGGGCCTGTCATCAGCACCTGTTGGTCCAGGCGGATAAACTGCATCTGTCTACCTGAGTTGGTCAGGGTAGTGAAGACTTCACCGGGAGCTAACTCGCCATCATCGGCCAGGGTGATCTTGTCGGCACTGAACAGACGCAATGGATAGGTGGCATTGACATTGGCGGTGGCGATCGCCTGTTGCCGCTGTTCTGGGCTCATGGGCTTCAAGATGGCTGCCATGGCCATAAGTGGCGCATCGGCCAAGAGTTCCGCCTCGTCATCGTGTTGCTGCCAAAGGGCGTCTAGGGTCCATCCCAGCCCGAGAAAGCTCAGGCTGATCAGTAGATACAAACTGATGAAGAGGCGTTTCACGCGGTAACCTATTTGGGGATTAGCTGTTCCAGGCTTCGGGGGCAAATAGATATCCCTGGCCCCAAACCGTCTTGATCCTGAATGGCGTTTCTATGTTATCGCCCAGTTTTTTACGCAGGCGGGAGATACGTACGTCTATCTTACGATCCTTGCCATCGAAGTCGATATTCAGCAGGCACTGATAGATATATTGGCGGCTCAGTACTTGGCCGGCCTGGGATGCCAGCAGCCACAGGAGTTCAAATTCGTGACTGGTGAGATCCACCTCTTTATCGCCCAGACGAATTGCCTGGGTGTGAGGATCTATGCTCAGCTTGCCAAAGCTCAGGCAGTGAGATTCTGCCATAGGTGGCTTGGTATGACGTCTCAGCAGATTGTTGATCCGCGCGACCAGGAGTGCCGGGTCAACCGGTTTAACCACATAGTCATCGGCTCCCAGTTCCAGGCCTTTGATTTGATCTTCATTGGAGCCAAGTGCGCTCATCAGCAGGATAGGGCCGGCAAAGTAATCCGGCAGTTTTTCGCACAGCGACAGTCCATCCATGCCTGGTAGCATGATGTCCAGCAAGATAATATCAGGTTTGTAGTTGAGCAGTCGGGTCAAAACTGTGTCACCGCGGCGCTCAACTTCTACATGCATGCCATGGGACTTGAGATAATCCACAATAAGGTTGGCAAGACGAATGTCGTCTTCTACCAATAAAACTCGGTGAGTCGATTGCGCTGAGGTCATCAGAATAAACTCCAAGGGTTGCGATATCTGCGCCTGACATTGGTGTCAGATACGGGGGTCGTTCTAAAGTAAACGCCGGCTAAGGTTTGCCATGTGTCTTTATCTACCATGACAAAATGAATGTCCTCACTGGTTGTGAGCCGGAATGTGAGGCTGTGCACATCTTCAGTTTCACTGCACCAACGTTGTAACCCTTCATAATCAGAAAGGATACAAACCGCACCATTTGTATTAGTCCAGCTTAAACTGACATCAAGCGAACAGGTGTCCTCTTCACTCTTGAGAATACAGAGCTGAGGTGTGATAGCCAGCTTGATTTCTTGATTGTTATTATCTGGGTCAGCCTGCACCTTGGTTGCAAATATCATTGACAACATCAGCAGCAGGAACAGCCAACGCCAGCTGTTTGCTATGCGCACCTTGTTTAAAACCTATAGGCAGCACCAATGAAAAAAGCCCTGACATCATCTTCATCCAGCAGAGGGCTCTTGGCTATTTCATCGGCAAGTTTGGTATAACGCAGTCCCAATATAAGATCCCAGTCCTCGTTGAGGCTATAACGGCCGGTAAACTCCAGCCCGCGGTTAAAGCCTGAACTCCCCTGGTAAGCCTGACTCCAATAGGCATTCTCGCTTGGTCTTACGCCAAAGTAATAATCGACTATTTCTTTACTCTTCCACTCTATATTCAGGGCGAACTCAAGTTTCCAGCGTTCCAAATTCAGCTGATACAACCACCTGGCTTTGGCCTCAGTGCCCTGGTGAACATTGAACATATCATGAGTAAGCGAAAGATTCAGTATACCGTATTGAGTGTAAAAAAAAGCCTCGGCTCCGCCAAGAAATGTAAAGTGTCTGTCTTCCAATTCATTAAATACTTTTGGTGGTTCATTGGCTTGCATTAACATCATGGGTGCCGCGCGACTCTCGGTGGCCTTGGAGATCTGAGAGCTGCCACCGAAAGTAAATACATTACTGGGGTCCCAGCGATAGAAAAAAGCCCGCTCTTTGCTGTAGGCCGTCACCAGATTAATGGTGTAGTTTTCCGACTCGGCCAGGGTTAGTCCCAGATTACCGTTATCAAAAAACCAGTTTTTACCATAGTAGGCAATACTGGGAATGACATAGAGGGGAATATCGTCCTGCTGGCGTAAGGGGTTGGTTTTTTGACCGTAACCCAAGGCCAGTCCTAGATCCCATTTATCAATAGGGATGCATTCTGTCTCTTTGCAATAGGGATGTGCCCAGGCATTGAGAGACAAGAGGCCGATTATGAATAAGCAGAGCCGTACAGACATTGAATACCGAAAATATTACTAAAAGCTATGACCAAGAATAGTGCTGAAGACTAACATTTGTGCGGCGCAAATTCAGAGATTTCTTTCATGAAAGTAGCAATTTGATACAGACGTAATCTTTGTTTGGCGGAGGTTTCAGCGCTGGGCAGAAATCCGGGACTGAGTTAGCATGATGAAAATCAGCTGAAAAAAAGGACAAAGCTATGGCCCGTAACCCCTTCGATTGGCAAGATCCCTTGCAGTTTGACAGCCTGTTGCTGCCGGAAGAAAGGATGATCCGCGATACTGTGCATGAATATGCCCAAAGCAAATTGCAACCCAGGATCCTGCAGGCAAATCGCGAGCAATACTTTGATCCCGAGATCATGACAGAGCTCGGTGCTCTGGGGTTACTCGGGGCGACTCTGCCGACTGAATATGGCGGCGCCGGGGTCAACTATGTCAGCTATGGCCTGATTGCCCGTGAGATAGAGCGGGTCGACAGTGGTTATCGTTCCGCCATGAGTGTGCAGTCCTCTTTGGTGATGCATCCGATTTTTGCCTACGGCAGTGAAGAGCAGAAACAGAAATATCTGCCAAGGCTGGCCCGGGGTGAACTGATTGGCTGTTTTGGGCTGACCGAGCCGGATGTAGGTTCAGATCCCGGCGGTATGAAGACTCGCGCCGAAGCCATCCCCGGAGGGTATCGGCTCCATGGCAACAAGATGTGGATCACCAATTCACCGATTGCCGATCTCTTCCTGGTTTGGGCCAAGCTTGATGGGGTCATTCGTGGCTTTTTAGTGGAAAAGGGCACCCCTGGGCTGTCGGCGCCCAAGATAGAGGGCAAGTTTTCTCTCAGGGCTTCGATAACCGGCGAAATCGTGCTGGACGGAGTTGAAGTGGGTGTCGATGCTCTGCTGCCCAATGTCGAGGGGCTCAAGGGGCCCTTTGGTTGTCTCAACAAGGCCAGATACGGCATCGCCTGGGGCGCCTTGGGCGCGGCCGAGTTTTGCTGGCACGCCGCGCGGCAATACAGTCTGGACCGAGTCCAGTTCGGCAGACCATTGGCGGCCAATCAGCTAATCCAGAAAAAGCTGGTGGATATGCAAACAGATATCACCACGGCGCTGTTTGCCTGCTTGCAGGCCGGTCGCTTGCTGGATCAGGACAGTTTGGCTATCGAGGCCATCTCGCTAATCAAGCGTAACTCCTGCGGCAAGGCGCTGGAAATTGCTCGCCAGGCCAGGGACATTCATGGTGGTAATGGTATCAGTGACGAGTTTCATGTCATCCGGCATCTGATGAACCTGGAAGCGGTCAATACCTATGAGGGGACCCATGATATTCATGCCTTGATCCTGGGACGGGCCCAGACAGGCTTGGCGGCTTTTAGTTAAGGAGAACAACAGAGTGCAGGTAACAGAGTTTGAACCCAAGGTGAGTCAGTCACAACAAGAGGTAGTGGTGCGCCACAGCGAGCACACGGATATTCCGGCAATACGGGCGCTATTTACTCAGCCCAGCTGTTATGCCGGCACCTTGCAGCAGCCCTTTCCGTCACTCGAAAAGTGGTATAAGCGCCTGGGCGAACTGCCGGATGGTTATTATTCGCTGGTTGCAGAGTGGCAAGGGGAGGTGGCAGGTCAGCTCTCCTTGCAGGTGCAAACCAACCCCAGACGTAAGCATGTGGCCGACCTGGGGATGGCGGTGAGTGAAGAGTGCCGCGGTATCGGCGTGGGTTCTGCGCTGCTGGCGGCCGCAGTGGATTTGGCCCATAACTGGTTGGCGGTGAGACGCCTTGAGCTGACGGTTTATACCGACAATCACGCCGCTATAACGCTCTACAAACGCCATGGCTTTGTGATTGAGGGCGAGGCGCGGGACTATGCTTTTCGCGATGGCGAGTATGTGGATGTGTTTTTCATGGCCAACATCCGCGAATGATTACTCAAACATCAAGAACAGATAGACCACAAACAACACCAGGTGAGTCGCCCCGTGCAGCGCATGGGTGCGACCACTACACTCAGGATCATTTTTCATTATCTTGTGCCCCCTTCGAGTGACGGACAAAAGACAGGTATTATGCCTGTGGCTGCTTCCCCTTATCCCGGGTCAGCCACAGACTGCCCAGTATGCTGACCAGTAGAATAATCGCGATGACCGCCAGTGCCAGCATGATAGGTAGATGATAGATATCCAGTAGAAGCATCTTGATACCGATAAACATCAGGATCAGCGCCAGGCCATATTTGAGCAGTACAAAACGTTCGGCGGCGCCCGCCAACAGAAAGTACATGGCCCTGAGGCCCATGATGGCGAAGATGTTGGACGTCAGTACGATAAAGGGATCTGTGGTGACCGCGAAGATGGCCGGGATACTGTCCACCGCGAAGATGATGTCGCTGATCTCCACAGCGATCAACGCCAGCAGCAGGGGGGTGGCAAATAATACGCCGTGGCGACGCACCACAAAATGCTCACCTTGAAGATTTTTCACCACCCTCAGGTGTTTTCTGAGCCAGCCGAGCAGCTTGTTGTTGGAGAGGTCGGTTTCATTATCTTCCTTGGTAAACAGCATCTTGACGCCGGTAAACAGCAGAAATGCCCCGAAAAGATACAGCACCCAATGGAACTGATTAATCAGCCAGGTGCCGCCAAATACCATGGCGGTACGCATCACTATGGCGCCCAGTACTCCGTAGAGCAGCACCCGTCTTTGCAGTTCGGCGGGGATAGCGAAATAGCTAAACAGCATCAGCCAGACAAACACATTGTCCACGGCCAGGGCTTTCTCGATGAGGTAGGCGGTGAGAAACTCCAGCCCTTGTTGATTGGCGACTTCGAGACCTGCGGTCTGTTTCAGGTAGAACCAAATCCCTAAGTTGAACAGCATGGCGACGCTTATCCATACCAGGGTCCAGATCCCCGCCTCTTTGATAGAGACTTTATGGCTGTGACCACCGCCGACAAACTTAAGGTCTATCCAAAGGATCCCCAGTACTATTACCAGAAATCCGCTCCATAACCACCAGGTACCCATTTCATTTTCTCCAAATACAACAAAGCCTGCCACCGACGGCAGGCCAGCTGAAGGAGCGCGGATCTTGCCTGTCGGCAAGGTCTCACTTACAAAGCACAGCTCAGTGGCTTTGCCCGGTTGCCGGGTGCGCAAACACCGTAATGACGACAAGCCGGCGAGAAGTTACTCCCCTTGGAATATTCTTCAATCTAACAATATGTTGTTCCGATAGCCAGACTTAGCTGATGAAATTATCTGAATTCGGGGGCCATTTGGAGTCGAGGGCAAGCGAATAGTAAAAAAGGGCAGTCGATTGACTGCCCTTGGGTTTTATGGCTCTTGGGTTAACCGTTAGGCTTCCAGTTTGGCCAGCTCGGCTTGTTGCTCTTTGAGCTTGTCCATATCGCGCTTGAGATCAGCCATCTTGCTGCGCTCTTTGTCGATAACGGCTGCCGGGGCTTTGGCGACAAAGCCTTCATTGGACAGCTTGCCTTCAATGCGGGCCACTTCGCCACTCAGCTTCTCCAGCTGTTTGTCGATACGGGCCATTTCGGCCGCTACGTCGATAAGCCCTGCCATAGGGATCAACAGTTCCATCTCGCCTACCAGTTGGGTGGTGGACATGGGCGCGTTGTCGCCATCGGCCAAAATCGTCATGCTTTCCAGCTTAGCCAGGGTAGTGAAGAAGGTTTGGTTGGCCTCTACACGGGCCTTGTCGCGAACACTGACACTGCGCAGCAAGGCGTTGAGCGGCTTGGACGGAGCTATGTTCAGCTCGGCGCGGATGTTACGCACGGCAACAATCACTTGCTTGACCCATTCCAAGTCGGCCATGGCCTCGGTATCGACTTTGTCGGCCTGATACTCAGGGAAGGCGGCCAGCATCAAGGTTTCACCTTCTACACCGGCAAGTGGTTTGACACGGTGCCAGATGGTTTCAGTGATGTATGGCATCAATGGGTGCATCAGGCGCAACAGCTGCTCGAGTACAGTCACCAGAGTATGACGGGTGCCACGCTGCTCGGCTTCAGAGCCGTTTTGCAGCACAGGCTTGGTCAGCTCAAGATACCAGTCACAGAACTGGTTCCAGGTGAATTCGTACAGGGTATTGGCGGCCAGGTCGAAACGATAGGCGCCCATATGCTCTTCGAAGGTCTTGACCGTTTGGTTGAACAGACCTGTGATCCAGCGATCCGCCAGCGACAGCTGCATCTCACCGCCGGCCTTGCCGTTAGGTGAGTTGGGGCCGCAATCCTGATCTTCGGTGTTCATCAGTACATAGCGGGAAGCATTCCACAGCTTGTTACAGAAGCTGCGGTAACCGTCCAGGCGCTTCATGTCCCAGTTGATGTCACGGCCGGTGGATGCCATGGCAGCCAGGGTAAAGCGTAGCGCATCGGTACCGTGGGCTTCGATGCCGTCGGCAAACTCCTTGCGGGTGCTCTTTTCAATCTTGGCGGCCAGTTGCGGCTGCATCATGTTGCCGGTGCGCTTGCCAACCAGAGACTCGAGATCTATGCCATCGATCATATCCAGAGGATCCAGCACATTGCCCTTGGACTTGGACATCTTGTTGCCTTGCTCATCACGGATAAGCCCGGTCACATAGACAGTCTTGAAGGGTACCTGAGGTGTGCCGTCTTCATCCTTGATGAAGTGCATGGTCATCATGATCATCCGGGCTACCCAGAAGAAGATGATGTCGAAACCTGTCACCAGCACGTCTGTGGGGTGGAAGGTTTTCAGCTCAGGAGTCTGCTGTGGCCAGCCCAGGGTTGAGAAGGTCCACAGGGCAGAGGAGAACCAGGTATCCAGTACATCATCGTCCTGACGCAGAGCAATATCGCTTGCCAAGTTGTGCTTGGCGCGTACTTCGGCTTCGTTACGGCCGACATAGACCTTACCGCTGTTGTCATACCAGGCCGGAATGCGGTGACCCCACCACAGCTGGCGCGAAATACACCAGTCCTGAATGTCACGCATCCAGGAGAAGTACATGTTCTCGTATTGCTGAGGTACAAACTTGATATCGCCGTTTTCCACCGCTTCTATGGCTGTCTTGGCCAGTGGTTTGACAGACACATACCATTGGTCGGTCAGCAGCGGTTCAATCACCACGCCGCTGCGGTCGCCATAAGGCACTTTCAGGCCGTGGGGCTCGATTTTTTCCAAAAGACCCAGGGTCTCGAATTCGGCGACAACGGCATCGCGGGCCTTGAATCTGTCCATACCGGCATAACGGCTTGGCAAAGAGGCGTCCAATTCGGTGTTGAGGCTACCGTCGACATTCACTACTTCGGCCACAGTGCGGATGGCGGCATCCTGGGTAAGGATGTTGAACATAGGCAGATTGTGACGCTTGCCGACTTCATAGTCATTGAAGTCGTGGGCCGGAGTGATCTTCACGCAGCCGGTACCGAACTCCATATCTACATAGTCATCGGCCACCACAGGAATACGGCGGTTAACGATTGGCAGAATGATCTCTTTGCCAATCAGGGATTGATAACGCTCATCGTCAGGGTGCACGGCAACGGCACTGTCACCCAGCATGGTTTCCGGACGTGTGGTGGCGACAATCAGATAGTCTTTACCGTCGGCGGTCAGGGCGCCATCGGCGAGTGGATAGCGGAAATGCCACATGTGGCCCTGCTTTTCCTTGTTTTCCACTTCCAGATCGGAAATTGCAGTGTGCAGCTTGGGATCCCAGTTAACCAGGCGCTTACCGCGATAGATGAGGTCATCTTCATAGAGGCGAACAAACACTTCCTGCACGGCTTCCGACAGGCCTTCGTCCATGGTGAAACGCTCACGGTCCCAGTCTACCGAGGCGCCCAGGCGACGCATCTGGCGGGTAATGGTGCCACCGGACTGGTTCTTCCATTCCCATACCTTGTCCATAAAGGCTTCACGGCCCAGGTCGTGGCGGCTCTTGCCTTCTTCGGCGGCGACTTTGCGCTCCACCAACATCTGGGTGGCGATACCGGCATGGTCGGTACCCACTTGCCAGAGGGTATTCTTGCCTTTCATCCGCTGGTAACGGATCAGGGTGTCCATAATGGTATCCTGAAAGGCGTGTCCCATATGCAGGCTGCCGGTGACATTCGGCGGCGGGATCATGATGCAATAGTTGCCCTGGGACTCGTCACCGTGGGGCTTGAAGTAACCTTTCTCTTCCCATACACGGTAGAGCGCTTGTTCAATAGACTGCGGATTGTATGTTTTTTCCATGGGAACTGTCGTTTCTCAAACAAAATTAAGTGGTTGTGTTGCCAAATCCTGGGTGCTGAGCGTGACTCCCAGATTACGATACTGGCGGTATCTGTCCCTGGCCAGGGCCTTGTGTTGCTCATCACCGGCAACAAAATCTATGATCCTGCCAAAGTTTACCGCAAATGCCGGGGCTTCTGTGGCCAGATTGATCAGTATCGGGCGGCGTTGGTTGGGCCCCAGCTTGTCAAAGCCGATTTCAACCGGTGCACCGGCGGCAGGGCCTTCCCCTTTAAGGTTATGGGGCACGAAAGCACTGGGTTCAAACTGCCAAAGCAGTTCATCAATCCCATGGGCCTGCGCCTGATCCTCACAGTGAATATAGAGCCATTCACCCTTGGCATAATGCTGCCCGGCCAACTGACAGGCAAGCAGTTGCAACTGCTCGGCGCTTGGTTGCTGTGCTGCATTTGGCAGCAGATAAAAAGTTGCCTTGCTCATCGCCTGCATCTCACCCCTGCACAGAACACTGGTAGCCATTTGACATAAGAGGAGGATTTTACACCTTTTGGCCAAAGGTTGAAATGGTCAGCGCCATCCCGATAAGGCTCTTGAGCTATTAGCTAATAAGTCATACGTGCATAAAATGGATCAAGATTCAGTTTGGCGTTGTCTTGCTGCCAACCATATTGAGCTGCTGTTTGATGTTAAGCGTGAGGTGATTTTAAGGAAACCTAAGGAAGGCGCTAACAAGTCCCATGTGTGCTCTGCGTCGGCCTACAGGCCTGAATGCAAGATTCAAATTAAAGGAAGTGCCCGGATTGTCTTTGAATCCCGGTTTAAGCTGGAGCCAAGGCTTTGTTAAAGATGGCGTGAATAGCCTGAATTAAGCCGTTAAAATTGGCGGCCCTCTTGGCGTTTATGCTTAAGAGGGCCGCAGGTCTTGCTTTGCTGGTTACCGAATGGCCGCAGCAATCAATCTAGTGCAGCCATCAGTTTTTATCACAGCGGCTCGGCAACCTTGATCACCAGCTTGCCGAAGTTTTTACCTTCAAGCAGGCCGATAAAGGCTTGTGGGGCCTGCTCCAGCCCTTCGACCAGTTGCTCCTTGTATTGAATTTTGCCCTGAGATACCCAGGCATCCATATCCTTGGCGAACTCTTCATATCTGTGGCCATAATCGTCAATAATGATAAAGCCCTGCATCTTGATCCGCTTCACCAGAATGGTGCTCATCAGCAGTGACAGGCGATCCGGACCGGCCGGCAACTCAGTGGCGTTATATTGAGACACCAAACCACATACGGGGACTCTGGCGCTGGTATTCAGCAGGGGCAATACGGCATCAAACACCTTGCCGCCGACGTTCTCGAAATAGATGTCTATTCCCTGGTCGCAGACTCGGGCCAACTGCTCGGCGAAGTCCTCTGCCTTGTGATCCAGACACTCATCGAAACCCAGTACTTCTTTGGCGTGGCGACATTTCTCAGCGCCGCCGGCAATACCTATGACCCGGCAGCCCTTGAGTTTGCCTATCTGACCTACGGTTGCGCCAACCGGTCCGGTCGCGGCGGCAACCACCAGAGTTTCTCCCGCTTTGGGCTGGCCAATATCCAGCAGTCCCATATAGGCGGTGAAACCCGGCATACCCAAGACTCCGAGGGCGTATGAAGGGGCAGCAGGCGCTTTGCCGAGTTTCAACAATCCTTCACCGTCTGAAAGGGCATAGTTTTGCCAGCCGGTGTAGGCGAGCACCCACTCACCGACTTCAAAGTCAGGATGACGGGACTCTTCTACCTGGCAAACTGTGCCGCCGACCATGATATCGTTCACGGCTACCGGCTCGGCATAGGATTCTGCATCACTCATGCGGCCGCGCATGTATGGATCCAGCGACAGGTAGATGGTGCGCAGCAACACCTGGCCGTCGTTTGCCACCGGCTTGCTGCTGCTTTCCAGACGGAAGTTTTCTGCGTTGGGAGCGCCGCTCGGGCGAGAGGCCAGCACAATGCGCTGATGTGGGGTTTGATTGGCAGTCATAATAGGCTCCATTGGGTTTTATTGCTTGATTAGACCGGTCGTCTAGTGCTCGGTTAAAAAAATCCCGCCACCTGTGTGGCGGGGAGTATCTGTTATTGGCCGCTGTTGTCCAGCCTGCCTGCGAGTATGCTGTCAGTGGTTTGCATCACCAGGTTGAGGGCGTTTTTATCCTGGGTCAGCTTGCTCATCAGGCTGGCTCCCAGCCAGAGGTTGTAAAGTAGCTGCGCCGTCTGTTCACTGTTGCCGACCTTGACAGAGCCATCCCGGTTTCCGGCTTCGATGCATTCGGCAATGGTGGCAATGATCCGCTTGGCGCCTTGCAGCAGCGCCATACGCATAGGTTCAGAGAGATCGGCTACTTCGGCGCTCAGCTTCACCACCAAGCATTTTTGTGCGCCGCAGACATCGGCGTCGCAATCCAGCCAGAGTTGCCAGTAGCTTTGCAGCCGCTGCAGCGCCGGAGTGCGTTCATGGCCCAAAAGTGCCTGCAGCTTATTCTGATAATCGTTGAAATAGTCCTTTATCAGGGCTTCGCCGAACTGCTCCTTGGATTTGAAGTAGTGGTAGAAGGAGCCCTTGGGGACTTCTGCATGTTGCAGCAGTTGTGACAGGCCAACATTGGAAAAGCCTTTGGTTACGACGAGCTGGTAACCCGTGTCCAGTATGTGTTGGCGTGTGCTTTGTGTCTGTGTGTTCATGGCGGCCAGTATAATCACCATTAGACCAGTCGTCTAGTATTTTATTTGAACAGCAGTTGTTTGGCTTGGAATCTCAACGGCAATACCAAGTGACAAAAAAAAGTGACAGGAAGTAACTGGATGAAAAGCAATGAATTAAAGCGTTCAGAGTTAAAGTAAACGGAGTCATGTCGGCTGGAACTGTATTGGCAAACTCAGCTGTGCAAACTTAGTCTGAAGCCGAGTTTTATGGGGGCTGTTTTGAGCCACTGCCTTTCAACAGGGCGGTTTATTGTGGCTTAGCTCTGTGGCTTCGCTCTGTGGTTTGAACCGTGGATGAATACTATTTTGCCCAAGCGCCGACGCTTTCGGCGATAATCAAAAGGCGGGGGCGATAATCAAAAGACGGGGAAGGAGCTGGACAAAGGGAAGCTTGGCTTTATAAAATAGCCCACAAAAAGAAAAAGCGAAGCACTGGGCTTCGCTTTTTATTAGCAGGGAGTCAGGCGCTTATTCGCCTTGCTCGACCCCGGCGCGGTTGAGCAGGAACTGCGCCAGCATAGGAACCGGACGACCGGTTGAGCCCTTGTTGGCGCCGCTGTTCCAGGCTGTACCCGCTACATCCAAGTGAGCCCAGTGGTACTTTTTGGTAAAGCGCGACAGGAAACAGGCCGCCGTGATAGAACCGGCAGGGCGTCCGCCCAGGTTGGTCATATCGGCAAATGGGCTGTCCAGCATCTCCTGGTACTCATCCCATATTGGCAGGCGCCAGGCGCGGTCACCACTCTGCTCACCGGCATTGAGTAGCTCACTCGCCAGTGGGTTATGGGCAGAGAACAGACCTGAGGCGTGTTTACCGAGCGCGATAACACAGGCACCTGTCAGAGTGGCGGTATCGACCACCAGTTCAGGGTCGAAGCGCTCCACATAGGTGAGTACATCACAAAGCACCAGACGGCCTTCGGCGTCTGTGTTGAGCACTTCCACGGTTTGACCGCTCATGGTGGTGAGAATATCACCTGGGCGATAGGCGTTGCCGGAAGGCATGTTTTCACAGCCGGCCAGTACCCCAACCACATTGATGGGCAGCTTCATTTCACAGATGGCCTTCATGGTACCCAGTACCCCGGCAGCGCCGCCCATGTCGTATTTCATTTCATCCATGGCTTCACCCGGCTTGAGTGAGATACCACCTGAGTCAAAAGTGAGGCCCTTACCCACAAGCACTATCGGCTTGGCGGTCGTGTCGACGGCGCCTTGATATTCCATCACTGTCATGATGGACTCGTTGGCACTGCCACGGCCCACGGCCAGGTAGGCGTTCATGCCAAGCTTGGCCATCTGCTCTTCACCAATAGTGCTGACCTTCAGGTTCTCATGCACTTCGGCCAATTGCCGGGCCTGTGAGGCCAGATAAGCCGGGTTGCAGATGTTGGGTGGCATATTGGCCACGTCGCGGCACAACTGCATACCGGCGGAAACGCCAACACCGTGCTCGATGGCGCGCTCGCCAACCGTCAGTTCACGGCGGGTTGGGACATTGAATACCAGTTTGCGCAGCGGGCGACGGGTCTCGCCCTTACGGGTCTTGAGTCCATCGAAGCTGTAGAGGGTAGAGCTGGTGGTTTCCACGGCCTGGCGCACTTTCCAATAAGTGTCGCGGCCTTTAACGTGCAGTTCGGTCAGGAAGCACACGGCTTCCATTGAGCCGGTATCGTTGAGGGTGTTGATCGTCTTGGTGATGATCTGCTTGTATTGGCGCTCGTCTAGTTCTCGTTCTTTTCCGCAACCTACCAGCAGAACCCGCTCACTCAGCACATTGGGTACATGATGCAGGAGCAACATCTGCCCGGGCTTACCTTCCAGATCACCGCGACGCAACAGGTTGCTGATGTAACCTTCACTGATTTTGTCCAGTTGTTCGGCGATGCCGGACAGGCGACGGGGTTCGTAAACGCCTACAACTATGCAGGCCGAGCGCTGTTTTTCGGGGCTGCCGCTCTTTACGCTAAACTCCATGAGCTCTCCTAGATTCTTTTAAAGACAAACTTTTTTATTTATTGGATAATGTCTGCTTGTGCCGCCTAAAGGCGGAAAATTTCCTGCAGCAGGGGGCTGGTTTGGCTGACAAGAATCATACGCCTGAAACAACCAAAATGCCGCCTGTTATGGTCAGAAAACTATCAAAAGTAGACAGTCTACATGAAAGTAACACTGACACCAGCAAAAAGATAAGTTTGGATACCGGATTCAGCCTGTGATTGTATTTAGATACTTGATCCGCGAAGTTTTGAAGGCACAAATAGCGGTGCTTTCAGTCTTATTAGCTATTTTTATCAGCCAGCAATTTGTTCGCATCCTGGCCGATGCCTCCGACGGCGAATTTCCCGCCTCCCTGGTGCTGACTCTGATAGGCCTTAATCTGCCCGAATTGACGGTGCTTATCCTGCCTCTGAGTCTGTTTCTGGGGATCTTGCTCGCCCACGGCCGCATGTATGCAGAAAACGAGATGGTGGTCTTTCACGGGGTCGGTATCAGCGAATGGTATGTTACCCGGGTAACCTTGATCCTGGCGTTGCTCAACAGCTTGTTTACCGGTTATCTGGCGCTTTATGTTGCGCCTTGGGCCCAGGACAAACAGCACGCGGTTTTGGAGAAGGCCCAGTCAGAGGCTGGGTTAGCCGCCCTGGTTCAGGGGCGCTTTCAAACCAGTGCCAATGGCCGGGCAGTGCTCTTTGTTGAAAAAATCAGTAAAGACAATGAATTGGAAAAAGTCTTTGTGGCCCAGCTTCCCGATGCGGAAGATGAGAGCGGCGTTACCAACCTGGTCGTGGCCCATGGTGGCCGGGTGGTGGAAGACGCAACAGGTGGCCAGCGGCTCAAGCTCGATGACGGCGTGCGTTATCAGGGAGCACCGAACCGGGTGGATTACCAGGTGATTGAGTTCGGCGGTTATCAGATGCAGCTCAAAGAGCAGGAAGTGGATGAGAGGGATCGCAAGTTATCTGCCGTGCCTTTCAAGGAGCTGCTCAATACGCCGGGGCCGGAAGCCGTAGCCGAATTCCACTGGCGACTGGCGATTCCGCTGGCTATCCCTTTGATGACGCTGATTGCTGTGCCGCTGGCGCGGGTCAATGTGCGCCAGGGCAAGTTTGCCAAGGTATTCCCGGCGGTATTGCTCTATCTTGGTTATTTCGGCTTGATGGTCGCCGGGCGCAAGGCGCTGCAGGATGAGGTGATCCCGGCCTGGCTGGGAATGTGGTGGATCCATGCCTCGGCATTGGTGATGGGCATCTTGCTGATAGGTAAGGGCAGACCTTTGGGCACTCGCCTGACCGGTCTGTTCAAACGCCGGGGGGCCGCAGCATGAAGATACTGGACTGGTATATTGCCAGAGTATTGCTCAGCACTTCTGCCCTGTGTCTGCTGATTTTGACCGGGCTTTCCGGGATCATCAAATGGGTCGATCAGCTGCGTTTGGTAGGGCGGGGCAGCTACACCATGATGGATGCCGCCGTCTATGTGCTGTTTTTGATCCCAAGAGATGTGGAGATGTTTTTCCCCATGGCCGTGTTGCTCGGGGCGCTCATCGGCATGGGCATGCTGGCCTCCAACTCTGAACTGATAGTGATGCAGGCCTCCGGCATGTCGCGGCTGCAGATCACCCTGTCGGCGATGAAGACGGCGGTTCCTTTGATGCTGATGGTAATGGTACTGGGGGAGTGGGGCGCACCGGTGGCGGAGCAGAAGGCCTATGAGCTGAAGACCAATAAGATCTCCGGCGGCAACCTGATTAAGTCTCACCGCGGGATTTGGGCCAGAGATGGAAACCTGTTCGTCAATATTGGCGAGATTGAGGATGTGACTCGTCTTGGCAATATTACCCTTTATGAGTTTGACTCTGAGCAGAAGCTGGCCAGTGTGGTGCACGCCGAGCAGGCTATTTACACCAAGGAATATTGGCGTTTATTGGAGGTTCGCCGCACTGTGTTCAAAAATGAGCAAGTGGTGCTGGATAACCTCAAGGAAGACAGATGGCCCTCCAGTTTGACACCGGACAAGCTGAGTGTGGTGTCGGTTAAACCCGATGCCCTGTCTATCCGCGGTTTGGTCGGTTATCTCGACTATCTGAAGAACAATAATCAGGATGCCAGTCGCTATGAGTTGGCGCTGTGGCGTAAGGTGATGCAACCCATCACAGTGGCTGTGATGATGCTGGTGGCGCTCTCTTTTGTGTTCGGGCCGCTTAGAACCGTCACCATGGGGGCCAGGGTATTACTCGGGGTGATAGCCGGCTTTACCTTCTATATCTGTAATGAGATCTTCGGCCCCATGAGCATAGTCTATGAGCTGCCGGCCTTGATGGGGGCCATGATGCCGAGTGTGCTGTTTACCGGCGCGGCTATCTACTATATCCGCCGCTGAGGACGCTGAGGATTGAGGGCTTGAGAGTAAAGCCGCTGCGGTTTAAAGCCTCCCTTGTTGATTAACCCTATGAAAAAGCCCTGTCACTGACAGGGCTTTTTGCTGTGGTTTGCGTATTAGTATCTAAAAAGCTCTATTTTAATGCTACCGCTACCTGGGTATTTCAGGCCATTACCTCAGAATCAGTGCCAGTTGCGCAGTGAGTTGGCTTCTTTACTGAGAAGCACCACTTCGGAGCGGGTCATGCTGTCCTGCAGTGCCAGTTTGTCACCGCTGAACAGGATCCACAGGTTGCCTATCCCCAGCAAGGACCAAACCACCCGTGCCAGCGCGGTAATAAAACTCAGGTTTTGGCCGTTGGGATGCTGTACCTTGAGGCGCCAGGCGCGCATGCCCAGAGTCTGGCCGCCCTTGGACCAAAAGAGAGCGTAGAAACCGGCCACACAGCAGGCCAGCCACAGCTGATAGAGGCCGTGATAGAGGCTGTTGCCATTGAGCAGATCCGAAACATGTTCATAGTTCCCCATGGGAATGAGGCCGGAGGCGGTCAGGCCGGCAAAGATCCCAAACCCTATGGCACCGGCAAACATGTAGACGGCTACCGCCAGCAACAGATCATAAACGGCGGCACCGAGGCGCTTGAAAAAGCCGGCTCGGGGAAAATTGGCGTGCTCTGGATTTATCATGGCTTAACCCTCTTTTGGGCAGGTATTAACCCTGCTCTTCTTCTTTGACAAAGTGGATATGACGAAATCCCATACGGGCGAATTCACTGGTGCGATAGCTCTTCAGGGCGCCGCCGCCTTTGGCTGTCATGGCGACTTGCTGCTCCATCGCCAGAAAACGGCTGAGATCTATTCCCTCGGCGGCGGCAACAGCCTCGTACATGTCGTGGTATTTGTCATAGGCAAAGTTGATCACTTTCGCGACCCCCTTGTATTCATAGGCGACCTGACGTGCCATCTTGTGTCCTCATTAAAGCAGTGGGCTCAAGCGAACTTACTGCGAAATATAAAATAAACGGCGCCGAGCATACACAACCCGGCCCAGAGATAGTCCAGTTTCAGCGGTTCTTTAAGGTAATAGAATGAAAAAGGAACAAACAGACTCAGGGTGATGACTTCCTGAAGTATCTTGAGTTGGCCCACATTCATCACACTATAACCAATACGGTTGGCCGGTACCTGCAAAAGATATTCGAACAGGGCTATGCCCCAACTGACCAAAGCGGCAATTATCCAGGGTTTACCTGAAAGGGACTTGAGGTGGCCGTACCAGGCAAAGGTCATAAAGATATTGCTCAGGCACAATAAGCCTATGGTGATGAGTGTGGGTTGCATCTGTCAGCGGGCTACCGGATAGACCATATAACTGGCGTCATCTGTATAGGTGGCCAACGATTTTTCGATACGCTTGTGGTTAAAGCCAAGCTTTTCCCAGTAACCACAGGCGCCCTGTACTGCAACCAGTGACAAGGAACCCAGGCGCAGTTTTTCCGCCTGCAGTTTGAGGGTATCAAACAGTTTGCGTCCGGCGCCGAATCCCTGAGCCCTGTTGCTGATGGCAATATCATGCAGATAAAGGGTGTCGGCCTTTGGCAGTGTGGTAATCGCCTTGTACAGTGGCGGAGGGGTGTCTTCGGTCCAGGGATGAGCCAGACAATAGCCTACCACCTGGTCACTCTTTTCAAGGACATAACAGGTTTGCGGTGATGCCTGCCACTTGCTCTTGAGTACATGTAAAGGTTCGGGGGCCAGCGCGTGGTAGCACTCTGCTTGAATTTCGCCTATGGCTTGCCAGTCATCCTGGCTAATGGCGCGTATCAACATCTGAATTCACTTTCTCTTTGCAGTTACTTCGTAGAAACGCGCCATTATACCATTTTTGCAGATAAATTAATCCAGATAGCGCTGTTGCAGATGGCGCTGCAGGAAGTTGGGATCCAGACTCTGCCCTGTAGCGCTGCGGATCAGTTCATCGGTTTCCAGCAGGCACCCCTTGGACCAGATTTTTTCATCCAGCCAGTCGCAAATCTGCCCCAGCTTATCCTGGCTCAGCAGGGCTTCAATGGGGCCCAATTCGGCTTCCATGGCAAATCTCAGCTGGGCGGCGTACATGGCGCCCAAGGTGTAGCTGGGGAAATATCCCAGTTCGCCCAAGGTCCAGTGAATATCCTGCATGCAGCCATCTTTATAATTGCCGGCAGTACTCAGCCCCAGATATTGCTGCATCTTTTGATCCCAGAAATCGGGTAGGTCTTTCACCTCCAGGCTGCCGTCGATAAAGGCCTGCTCGGCTTCAAATCGCAGCAGTATATGCGCCGGATAGGTGACTTCATCGGCATCGACCCGGATAAGACCCGGCTTGACCCGGGTGATATTGTCGACCAGTTCATGGGCCGATACCGGGCAGTCGAGATGTCGGCGAATTCTCGGATAGAGCTTGCTGATAAAGGCGCGGCTGCTACCGAGTTGCATCTCAAAAAACAGGCTCTGACTCTCGTGGATCCCCATGGAGCGAGACATTCCGGCGGGTTGCCCTCGCCAATCCTTTGGCAGCGCCTGCTCGTAACGGGCATGACCCGTTTCGTGAATAGTGGAGGTGAGGGCAGTGATAAAGTCGTTTTCCGTGTAGCGACTGGTGAGGCGGATATCACCGGGCACGCCACCGCAAAATGGGTGCGAGCTGACATCCAAACGCCCTTGGTTGAAATCAAATCCCAGGTATTGCATCACCTCCCGTCCCAGCAGCTTTTGGTTTGCTATCGGGTAGTCGCCGGCGCTGCTCTTGTAACTCTGGTGCAGCTGTTTGTGCTTCACTTTTTGGATAAGCTCGGGCAACCAGTCCCGCACTGCTCCGAGAGTGGTCTCCAGCCGCTCACATGTCATGCCGGGTTCAAATCTGTCCAGCAGGGCATCGTAACCTGCCTTGCCTGTGTGCGCCGAGCGAGCCTGGGCTTCTTCTCGCACCAAGGCGATTACCGCCTCGAGATTGGGGCGAAACCCTTGCCAATCGTTGTTATGCCGCTGTTCGCGCCATTGGTTTTCACAGCGATAACCCGCCAGCGTCTTGGCCTGCACCAAGTCCCCTGGCACGGCGAAGGCTTGGGCGTAGTGCCAGCGCATCTCCCTGAGATTGGCCCTCTGTTCGATACTGAGTTCGGCGGCCTTGGCTTCGGCGCCATCCAACCATTCGGCAAGCCGGGGCGAGGTTTTTAAACTGTGAATGTGTAATGCCAACTCGGCCATCGCCTCGGAGCGGGCCTCGCTGCCGCCCATAGGCATCATGGTGGCTTGATCCCAGTCCCCCAGGGCACTGAAATGCTCGAAGTGGCTGATGGTGCGAAAGTGCTGGCAAATATGTTGGTATTCGGTTTTGGCAGTCATGGTTTGCTCTAAAATAATGGCATGCATCAGAGGGAACAGTTCTTATGCTAACCAAGCCAAGGGATCGTTCTCAAGTGTTTTTCGGCAGTTTTTGTTCTTGCGAAATGTAATTAAATTAATGCCTTGTAATAAAAAACAAAGTTTAAAATTCGGTTTTGTCTGGGCGTTGCTGGCGTAAACCTTGTGGTTTGTTGCAACACTAACCCAAGCAAAGATAGCCTCAGTATGGAGTGGCTAACATTAATGTGAGCCGCTGCAGATTTCTGACGTTAAATGCAGATAAAAGCTATTGGAGTCCAAGCTTGCCAAGGGGTACACTCAGTAACGACCTGAAATAAACAGGCTTAAATGGAATATTGACGACAGGTACAGTCGTCTACAAGGAGGAATCCTGTGCTGGACTTTTTTCTGGCCCAGTCCAATTTGCCCTATGCTGTAGCCTTGGCGATAGTGGCACTGCTTGGAGTGATAGAGGGACTCACACTAATCGCGGGTATCAGCCTGATGGCCGCTATGGATGACTGGCTTCCCGATGCCGATCTTGATACTGACCTGCCTCAGGGGGGACTGACAGCGCTGGCCGGTTGGCTCTGCCTGGATAGGCTGCCTGTGCTCATCTGGTTTGTACTGGCACTGGGATGTTTCAGTATTACGGGCTACCTGCTTAACTATTTTTCCTGGCTGCTCACCTCGGCCCTGTTACCGCAAGTGTTTTCCTTGTTGCTGGCCTTGCCGCTGGCGGCGGTTGCCTGCCATTTCCTCGGTGGGCAGTTGGCCAGAATCCTTCCCAAAAATGAATCCAGCGCCGTCTCAATCGAAGATCTCAGCGGCAGCGTCGGCACAGTAACGCTCGGCTGTGCCATCAAGGGTAATCCCAGCGAGGCCGTGGTTCAGGATCAATACCGTCAAAAACACTATGTCCTGGTCGAGCCCGAGGACGAAGACACCGAATTCCCGGCAGGGGTGCAAGTGGTGCTGCTCAGACGCAGCGGCCGCGTGTGGTCTGCCACCCGTTTTGAACAATAATCCAACCAAAAAAGGAAACAACAGGAATGGAAACCATCCCGGGTTTAAATACCAGCGGCACCAGTATGTTGCTGTTTACCGCAGGCGCAGTAGTGCTCTGCCTGTTGGTGATAGGGTTTATTTTTGCCAAGCTCTATTGCCGCGCCACCAAAGAGATGGCCTTTGTGCGCACGGGTTTCGGTGGTGAAAAGGTAGTCAAAGATGGCGGCGCCATTGTCCTGCCGGTACTGCATGAAATTATTCACGTCAATATGAATACCCTGCGCATTGAAGTGGGCAAGACTCAAAAAGATGCCCTGATCACTAAAGACAGAATGCGGGTGGACGTCAAGGCCGACTTTTACTTGCGGGTGGCCCCCAATGCCGAAGGTATCTCCATGGCGGCCCAAACATTGGGCGGTCGCACCAATAGGGTGGAAGAGCTCAAGAAGCTGATGGAGTCCAAGTTTGTTGACGTGCTGCGCGCCGTGGCAGCCGAAATGAACATGACAGAGATGCACGAACAGCGGGCCGACTTTGTACAGCGGGTGCAGAACAACGTTGCCAACGATCTTGAGAAAAACGGTCTGGAACTGGAGTCGGTTTCTCTGACAGGTTTTGACCAAACAGAGCTGGAGTTCTTCAATGAGAACAACGCCTTCGACGCCGAAGGTCGTGCCAGACTCGCCAAGATCATCGAAGAAAAGCGCAAAGAAACCAACGATATTCAGCAGGATAACCGGATCCAGATTGAGCTGCGTAACCTGGAAGCCGAAAAAGAGTCGCTGAATATCGAAAAGGCCGAAGAGGAAGCGCGTCTGATCCAGCAGCAGGCACTGGAGTTCAAGCGCGCCGAGCAAAAGGCCGAGATCATCAAGCAGAAAGAGCAAAAGCAGCGTGAGGAGCGGGAGGCGGAAATCGCCAAGGAACGCGCCATCGAGTCGGCGGAAATTGAAAAGACCAAAGACATAGAAACCCGCGAGATTGAAAAGCGTAAGCAAATTGAGCAGGCCAGAATTCAACAGCTGCGAGATATCGAAGTCTCCGAGCAGGAAAAACAGATTGCGGTTGCCGCCAAGTCGGAAGAAGAATCTGCCGCCAGAGCCCGCGCCGCCGAGGCCGAAAAGCTCAAGGTTGAAAAAGAGGAAGCGGTAATCACAGTGCGTCAGGTGGCTGAGGCTAATCGTCGCAAAGAGATTGAAGTTATCGACGCCCGTAAAGAGGCAGAGCGGGAAGCCGTTGGCGTTACAGTTCAGGCTGAAGCCGAGAAACGCGCCGCCGAAGATAGATCCATAGCGATACTGACCGAAGCCCGCGCCAGTGCCGATGCCAAGATGCTCAAGGCCGAGGCCGATGAGAAGGTGTATGCAGTGGAAGCGGCCGGTAAACAGGCACTGCACGAAGCTGAGAACGTGTTGCGTGACGAGCAAGTTGCCCTGCAGCGCTCACTGGCGATCCTCAAAGTTCTGCCGGAAATCGTCGCCAATGCGGTTAAACCGCTGGAAAACATCGAAGGCATCAAGATCCTTCAAGGCTATGGCAGCGGCGTAACCGGCCAACTGGGGACAGCTTCCGATGGTGCCGGTGTCAAGGGCGGCATTGCCGAGCAGGTTACCAGTGCGGCGCTCAACTACCGTGCCAATGCGCCTGTGGTCGATGCCATGCTCAGAGAGTTGGGGCTGGTAGATGCCGAAAAGGGCGGGCTGAATGATCTGCTGAGCGGCAACAACATGCTCACCCATGAAGCGTTGCAAATCGCCCGGGATACCAAGGCCAGTGCCGAGCCCAAAGTGGAGACGATAAAGCCTGTTAGCCAAAACAATGTGGCCTATGAAGTGACTTTGGATATAGATAAGCCTGAACAACCGAGAAACGCTTAAGCCCAGTTGTACTCATCAATGAATGCCCTCCATCGGAGGGCATTTTCTTATCAGGCATAACTTCTTATCAGGTATAGCTTCTTCTTATCAGGCATAGCCTCGGAAAATTCGTTTTCAATTTTCCAAGCCGGCCTCGGCTACGCTAATATGCAAACAACGCCTAGCGGCGGCTTTGAAGGAAAGTCGGTGCAATTCTTTCCACACAGAGTTGTTTTAAGCTGCAGATATATGCCTATTTTCCAGGCGCTTGCGGAACTGTGACCGTCGAAAACAGGGCCGAATCTTGTTCCAGACAAATTCGGCATTTCCTACGTCTCTGTAGGTCAGATGTTTTCGTCGAGGCTACATGGACGTATTCACAACAACTTTCCTGTTTAACGGCCAGCTCACCATCCCTGGTTCGCGGTCGAAAGCATGTTGCTGCGCAACTCTCGCCGAGTCACAGGCCTGTGCATAAGCCTGCGGCAGGCAATGAGAAACATACGTTGCCGGAGGCCCTGCCAATACTAATTAGTAACTTTTAGCTAGAAGCTATGATAGCCGCTGTGCCAGCGGCCTAAAGTCGTGGAGCTTCGCCCCACACCCGAGGAAAGGGGGCTGTACCGACTCGCCCCCTTTCCAAACCCCCTGCGACCCGCGACGCAGCGGACAACCCCTTGTGCTTATGATGTCAATTCGCTATCGCGCCAGACGCTCATCCCTGATTCGACTGGCGCTGCTTCGGCATCCATGCCTCGCTACGCGATTGTCATCAACGCCCTGCGGCCGCTTCGAGCGGGAGCCGGTGCAATTCTGTGACAATGGAGTAGTTTGAAATATTTGAGAGATCTGCAGATATACGCCTAATTCTAGGCACAGGCGGAACTGTGACCTTCCGAGGCATGGATGCCGAGGCAGAGCTTACAGGGAAGTACTCGCAGCGAGTCACAGGATCGCCTGTGCATAAGCCTGCGGCAGGCAATGGGAGACGTCCGTCGCTGGAAGCTCAATCAACGTTATTTGGCTATTTGGGGCTGAAAGCCATGCTAGCCGCTGTGGCAGCGGCCTAAAGTCGTGGTGTTCCACACCACACCGGGCAAGGGGCTTTGCTTGTCCAAAGCCCCTTGCATCCCCAAGGACACCCCGACGTAGCCGAAATCCCCGCTGGCTTATGAAACAAATTGGCTACACTCAGGACTCGCATCCTTGCTCGACCTTCGAGTCTCGACATCCCTGTCTCGGCTACGCCAATTTGCAATAACGCCAGCGGCGGCTCCGAAGGGGGCATTGGTGCAATTCTGTTAGCGCTGAGTAGCTTGAAATATTTGAAAGATCTGCAGACATACACCTCATTTCCAGGCACAGGCGGAACTGTGACCGTCGAAAACAGGGACGTTTTCGTCGAGCGCCCAGGGATGGGTTCACAGCGCGTCACAGGATCGCCTGTGCGAAAGGCGCACCGCAGGTGATTGGCTACACCGTGGCCGGAAGCTCGGCCAGTACTAACTTAGGAACTTTTGGCTGGAAGCTATGATAGCCGCTGTTCCAGCGGCTTAAAGTCGTATCGTTTTGGGTTTAAACTCAGTCAGTTCTGCTTCAAAAACAACCCAAATTAGGGTTTTGTTGCCTTTGTCAAAACTTGACCTTTGGCTAATTGTTTTCACATTCAGTACTGGGTATTGTATAACCAATTCAAACGCTTAGCTTTAGCACTTCCTTAAGCTTAAGGCCGAAAGCAGTAGCACTTTTCCGTTTTCAGCGGAATGTAGGGACAAACAGAGTTTGGACCCGTGCGGTAGCCATGGCTTTACTTAACGTTTTTTTGTAAGGCCTGGGTTGTAGGGCTCTTGGTTTTAAGGCCCTTAGTTGCAGGGCTTGGAGCGCTTATGACAAGCGCCTAATAACTGATTTTCTATACAGTATTATTGCCGTTCCAGGAAAAATGCCGGGAATTTGTAGCTAAGTTTGCGCGTTATTTCTGTAACATTTTAGAAAATAGCATCAAATTCATAATGTTAAAAAATACAGCTGGTAGATAATAGGTTTGGAAACCACGCATGCGCGTTTAGCTGCAAGGGATATTAGGACTAAACTCTATTATATCCAGCGAATACAAATAGATAGCGATGCGTGTTTACACTCCTCCGAGGACTAAAACGCGCATGCGCACTATACAGCTGTTAAGCAACAAAGGGTAAATATGAATATTCCAGGTGAAAATTTAATAATTAAGATGTGGGATTCTCTTGTTGACAAGGGTATTGGTAGTATTCTTCAACCGTGGCAAGAGCGACGAGTCGGTGAAAGCCGATTAGATCTTAAGCGCCAAGAAATTCTAAAAATTGCTGAAGCAGAAAGGCTAGCGGAAGATATTAGAAACGGTAATATTCAATTTGAGAGTCCTCAGTTAGAAAATTTTCTTGAGAATAGGCAGGGAAGAATTGAGCCGACTCTTGGGGTTGAATATGCAGTGAGAAACTCTTTTGGAAAAAGTGTCAGTGAAAATATTCGTAAGGAAGCAAATGTTGCGAAATCAATACTGATCGCAGAGGATTTATTGGCTGATGACGCCACCCCCGTAAATGAATCTAAGATTGAAGATGACTGGTTGTTCAATTGGCAAGAATATGCTGGTCGTGTGTCCTCCGAGGACTTGCAGCAGCTTTGGGGCAAAATTCTAGCTGGCGAGATTAAAAGTCCAGGGTCATATTCATACAGAACATTAGATTTCTTAAAAACTTTGTCAAAGGCTGACGCTGAGGTTATTGCAATAGCTGCACAATTTGTTGTCGAAGGTGTTATTTTTCGAGAGCATGATGAAATTCTTGAAAAGGCAGGAATTAACTTTGGTATCTTGATGTATTTACAAGAGCTGGGGATATTATCAGGAGTAGAGGCTGTCGGGCTACAAACCAAATGGAAAAGTTCACAACAGACCCGTTTTATTAAAGGTTTAATTTCATATAATCATTGTCTAATTTTGGAGCACGAGAACGCTCAAAAAGTCGCTAGTAAGCCAGTTTACTTAGTTACCACAATAGGTAAAGAAGTGCTAAGTCTGGCTCAATTTGGCGCCAATAAAGACTATTTGAAAGCTGCTGGTACTCTATTTGCCAAACAAGGCTTTAAGGTAAAAGTTGCAGATTGGCTTCAACAAACGAAAGATTCTGGTAGATTTTATAATGCAGAGGAAATTGTTGCTTAACAAACGCTTCAAGACGGATTCGCAACGCGTGGCATTTTTACTATGCGTTGAATTTAGTGATTTAGGTGGTGTGCAGGAACATCGTATTGCGTTGCTCACCACTTAAGCGGGCGTTATCTCTTTATTGGAGCCATAACTCTATGAACCTGTTTGAGCCGATTGTTGAAGACGCAAAACTTCACAAAAATTTTCGTTCAATCATGAGAGAGTCTAGGACTTTGGAGCGAGCTGAACTTCAACGTTGGGCTGATGGATTTCCAGATCGAGACGGTAAGTTTGCCCGAGAGTTTCAGACTTCTTTTAACTCTTGTTTTTGGGAAATTTACCTTTACGCCTTGTTTAAGGAATTTGGGTTTGAATTTAACTGGGATTCAGCTTCACCAGATTTCCACATCAAGAGAGACAATATTAGTCTTATTGTTGAGGCAACAACAGCAAACAACAGCCAAGGGAAAACCGCAGAGTGGGAGTATTTCCGCTCCGCTGATGAACTTCAAAATATGCGTTTTGGAGAAATGAATCGAGAATCAATCATAAGACTTTCGAATTCATTTATATCAAAGGCTAAGTTATATAAGCGAAAATACAGTGAACTCGAACATGTAAAGGCAAAAAGATAGGACAGCCATATCTTTTTGATGTTTCGCCCAGCTTTGACTAGGCTTTGAAATACCCATCAAAGCTCAGTCGAGGTTGGTTATGACCACTGCCCGTCGCCAGTTGATAGATGCTGAAAGTACGCCCTTTTACCACGTGATTAACCGTTGCGTGAGAAGGGCATTTTTGTGTGGTGAAGATGCACTGTCGGGGCGCAGTTACGAGCATAGACGTGGCTGGATAGTGGATAAAATCAGGCAGTTGTCGTCAATATTCTGCATCGACGTTTGCGCTTATGCGGTTATGAGTAATCACTACCATTTGGTGCTTAAAATCGACCTTGCTGCGCAACAATCGTTGTCGCCATTTGAAGTCGTTGAGCGTTGGACGGGGCTCTTTAGTGGCA